>NZ_CP120373.1:2115000-2415477 GCF_029892065.1 Sinorhizobium garamanticum
GTCCCGGGAAATAGCTCCACCGTATAGACCGTACCCGAAACCGACACAGGTGGTCAGGTAGAGTATACCAAGGCGCTTGAGAGAACTATGTTGAAGGAACTCGGCAAATTGCACGCGTAACTTCGGAAGAAGCGTGACCCTTTTGTACGCAAGTATGATGGGGTGGCACAGACCAGGGGGTAGCGACTGTTTATCAAAAACACAGGGCTCTGCGAAGTCGCAAGACGACGTATAGGGTCTGACGCCTGCCCGGTGCTGGAAGGTTAAGAGGAGGGGTGCAAGCTCTGAATCGAAGCCCCAGTAAACGGCGGCCGTAACTATAACGGTCCTAAGGTAGCGAAATTCCTTGTCGGGTAAGTTCCGACCTGCACGAATGGCGTAACGACTTCCCCGCTGTCTCCAACATAGACTCAGTGAAATTGAATTCCCCGTGAAGATGCGGGGTTCCTGCGGTCAGACGGAAAGACCCCGTGCACCTTTACTATAGCTTTACACTGGCATTCGTGTCGGCATGTGTAGGATAGGTGGTAGGCTTTGAAGCGGGGACGCCAGTTCTCGTGGAGCCATCCTTGAAATACCACCCTTATCGTCATGGATGTCTAACCGCGGTCCGTCATCCGGATCCGGGACAGTGTATGGTGGGTAGTTTGACTGGGGCGGTCGCCTCCGAAAGAGTAACGGAGGCGCGCGATGGTGGGCTCAGAGCGGTCGGAAATCGCTCGTCGAGTGCAATGGCATAAGCCCGCCTGACTGCGAGACTGACAAGTCGAGCAGAGACGAAAGTCGGTCATAGTGATCCGGTGGTCCCGCGTGGAAGGGCCATCGCTCAACGGATAAAAGGTACGCCGGGGATAACAGGCTGATGACCCCCAAGAGTCCATATCGACGGGGTTGTTTGGCACCTCGATGTCGGCTCATCGCATCCTGGGGCTGGAGCAGGTCCCAAGGGTTTGGCTGTTCGCCAATTAAAGCGGTACGTGAGCTGGGTTCAGAACGTCGTGAGACAGTTCGGTCCCTATCTGCCGTGGGTGTAGGAATATTGACAGGATCTGTCCCTAGTACGAGAGGACCGGGATGGACATATCTCTGGTGGACCTGTTGTCCTGCCAAGGGCATAGCAGGGTAGCTATATATGGAAGGGATAACCGCTGAAGGCATCTAAGCGGGAAACCCACCTGAAAACGAGTATTCCCTTGAGAACCGTGGAAGACGACCACGTTGATAGGCCGGGTGTGGAAGTGCGGCAACGCATGAAGCTTACCGGTACTAATCGTTCGATCGGCTTGATCGTTCCCATTGCTCATGCTCATCATAGATGAGCATCGCAATTCTTTGTCCTCACGCGCGTAGCGCTGCGGACGGCGCGCCGGACGTCCGGCGGCTCGGCTCTGCCGGCTGCTGGAAATATCCGGATAAGACGCAAGACGTGTTCAAAACAAAAGAAGTGAAAACTTCACCAGCTTCTCGATTAAAGTTTGCTCCGCAAGGAGCAACGCTTGCGCTTTGCCGACCTGGTGGTTCTGGCGGGGTGGCTGCACCCGTTCCCATTCCGAACACGGCCGTGAAACGCCCCAGCGCCGATGGTACTTCGTCTTAAGACGCGGGAGAGTAGGTCGCTGCCAGGTCTGCAAATCGCAAGCAAAAACAAAACATCTTCTCCTCACAAAACGCGGCCCAAGCCGAAATCAAAAGGGCCGCAACCAAGCGGCCCTTGTGCTTTGAACATAACGCGGGGTGGAGCAGCCCGGTAGCTCGTCAGGCTCATAACCTGAAGGCCGCAGGTTCAAATCCTGCCCCCGCAACCATCTCAAATTGCGAAGCCAATTCGCGCAGATCAGCCGCCCCAATCGGGCGGCTTTTTTGCGTTCGCAAGCTCTGATGGTTGCGCCCTCCCGCAACCATCTCAACTTGCGAATTCCGCAAGTTCTGATCAAAGCCGGTCCCCGCAACCATCTCAACTTGCGACCCCCCCGTCCTCGTGGCGGGGGTTTTGCTTTTGAGGGATACGGCAAGGATTCCGGCCAGATCGCCGCGGACATCGATCTGGAGCTCATCGCCCTCCGGCGTGAGGATGATTTCCTTGACCAGCGAGCGAATGATATCGGCGGCGGTCATTCGCTTGGCTTCTGAGTCCTCTTGGAGCGCTACGTAAAGCTCTTCGACCTGGATGCGGTAGTGATGCGCCATGTTTGGATGCAGGAGAGGCGGCGGCTCCTCGGCGCTTTCGAGGAAGCGCGTCAGATCGGCCTTCCGGGCTTCGAGCTTGGTGCTGCGTTCCTTCACCATGTCGATCGGCATCGCGTCCTTGAGATAGAGATCCATGATCTTCTCAAGCTCACGCTCGATACGCGTCATCTCAGCTTGGGCAGCATCAATCGTTGCTCGGCCTTCCATGCGGAGGCGGTTCATTTCGCGGGTGAACTCATCACAGAATTCCTTAAAGAGCGCCGGCTCCATCAGGTTCTGGCGTAGGGCGTTCAAAACACGCGCCTCGAGGCGGTCGCGTCGGATATTCCTCCGATTGTCGCACGTGCCCTTGTTGCGTGCGGTCGAGCAGCCGACGAGGTCGGCGGAGATCATAGAATAGCCGCCGCCGCAGCAGGCGCACTTCGTGAGGCCCGAGAACAGGTATTTCGGCCGCCGGCGTTCGCGGAACTGGTTCTCCGTTTCCTGACCGTCGTCCTTACGCGTTGTCTTGACGGCGGCCTGCCGGGCCTTGGCAGCATTCCAGAGGTCGTCATCGAGGAGGCGTAGTTCAGGCACCTCCTGGATAATCCATTCCGACTCGGGGTTCGGCCGCGCCTGGCGCTTGCCCGTATCGGGATCTTTGATGAAGCGCTGACGGTTCCAGACGAGGCGGCCGACATACATCTCGTTGTTGAGGATGCCGTTGCCCCGCTTGACGTTGCCGTTGATGGTGCTGAAGCCCCATTCGCCGCCGCCTGGAGCCGGGATACCTTCCTTGTTCAGTTCGAACGCAATCCGCTTGGCTGACTTGCCCGCGACATAGTCGCGGAAGATGCGTCGGATCACATCGGCCTCGATCTCGTTGATCGTGCGATCGCCGCGGACGGGTTCGCCGTTGCCATCGAATTTCTTCACGACGTCGTAGCCGTAGGCGTTTCCACCGCCAGACTTGCCAGCTTCGACGCGGCCGCGCTGTCCACGTCGTGTTTTGTCAGCGAGATCCTTGAGGAAGAGGGCGTTCATCGTCCCCTTCAGGCCGACATGAAGGTGTGTGACCTCGCCCTCCGACAACGTGACGATTTTCACGTCGGAGTAGGCCATTCGCTTGTAGAGGCCCGCGATGTCTTCCTGGTCGCGAGAAAGGCGATCCATCGCTTCCGCGAGCACCAGGCGAAAACGACCCCGCGTCGCGTCGGAGATCAACGCCTGGATGCCAGGACGGAGAAGGGATGCGCCGGAGATGGCGTGATCGGTATATTCCTCGACGACGTGCCAACCCTGCTTCTCAGCGTGAAGGCGGCAGATCCGCAGCTGATCTGCGATCGATGCGTCGCGCTGATTGTCCGAGGAGTAGCGGGCGTAGATCGCGACCTTCAAGATGCTGCCTCCTGCGAGATCAGGAGCGCTTCTTCCTGCGATCCTTGACCTGTTCTTCGTAGCACTCCCGCGCGGCGCGACGCGCCAGGAGGCGCACCAACTCGACCAGACGAGGGTCGGAGCCTTCGCCACGCGGAGTCAGCGTCAGTTCCGGCTGTGCAAGCCGGAGTCCGCGTCCTCCTGTTTGGCGAGTGCCGTCGCTCATTGTGGAGCCGTGCCCAGTCGATTACAAGTTCACCTGATGCACGATCGGCTCCAAATGAAGCATAAGCAACTGAATTCACTCGTAAAAAAACGGCGGTCGAGATGCGCTTCAAGCGCACTTGCGGATAGCTTGTCGTAGATGAGGCGGCTCTGGCGTCGCGCAAATACCTAAGATCAGTTGAGCCGCAGAAGGTCGTAGCGAGGTAATGTCGAGACGCAGCTCCGACCACGGTCGACAAATGAGATGCGCTCGAGCCTGTCGCTGCGTTGTAAGCTTTTGCTGCCACTGGCGACTCTTCCCCCTGGTGCGCGCACGATAAATAGCCAAGCCCCTGAAATGTTACGCTATAACATTTCACAGTCAATACTCTGTGTTCGTTCAGCTTTTTCTGAAAGGCGATTCCTTCTCAGAGGGGATGTCGGCGAATGCCGCTTGGATTACCGCGCGAGCAGCGAGCGGCTCGGCAATCAGGCAGCCCGCAGGGCGGAGGAGGTCTTGCGCTCGATCAGGCCCCAGATGTGGCCGAACGGATCGAAGATTGCGGCGGAGCGGCTGTCGGCATCGTCAGGGCCTATTGCGTCGCGGAGGGTCGCTCCGGCGCTCACCGGGCGGGTAACAGAACCGCGTCCAGATCCGCGATCGTCAGATTCAGCGCGCTGCTTGTTGCGACAATGTCATCGAGCAAAGGTTAACGCATGCATTTCTGAATCGGTTGTTTTGAAGCGCTCACGGTATTCGCGGGGCGTGAGCGAGAACCGTCTCTGGAAAACCTTTCGCATCTGTTCGTCGGACGGAAAACCGCAGCGAAAAGCGATTGTTTTCATCGGAAGATTGGTGTCCAGCAGCAATCCCATCGCCCTCTCGCATCGCGCGATTTCGATGAATTCAGCTGGAGTCGTGTGCGTTTCCTTCTGAAACAGCCGCGCGAAATTCCGCACGCTCATTCCAGCGCGTCGCGCCAGATCATCGACTTTGATCGGGTTCCCGAGATTGGCGAGAACCCAGCTCTGAAGTTCCCGCACGCTCGGTGATGTGGTCATTTGGCTGGTCAAGGTCGTGCTGAATTGCGACTGTCCGCCAGGACGCTTCAGGAAGATTACCAAATCGCGCGCGACTTCCAGCGCAAGGTCGCGTCCGAAATCATGCTCGACGAAGGCAAGGGCAAGATCGATCGCTGCTGACACGCCGGCCGACGTCCAGAGATTGCCATCCTGGATGAAGATGGCATCCGCGGCGACCTGCACGCGGGGAAAGCGTTGCTGAAGAAGCGTGGCGACGCTCCAATGCGTCGTTGCTCGTCTTCCGTCCAGTGCGCCGGACGCGGCAAGAAAAAAGCTACCGGAACAGAGCGCGGCCAATCGCGGAATCTTCCCCGAATTGGCGCGGCACCAATCGACGATCATGGGCGTCTCATCAAGGGCACGCTCGATGTCCGGCGCACCTGTGATCATCACTGTGTCGGCGACATCATCAGCGGCGAGCTTGGCCGTCGCTTCCAACGACAGCAACGTGTCGGATGGGATCATCCCGGGATCGGGCGCCGTAATCCGGATGTCATAACGCCGGGGGTCGCCACGGCGCTCCAGATGTCGGTTCGCATAGGTGAAGACATTTACTGGCCCGACAGCCTCCATCGATTTGAAGCCGGGATAGATAACAACGTCGATGGCATGGGTCATATCGGGAAGTTCCTGTAGCGGCTCCCGATGTTGTGTCGGTTTGGCCGTGTCTGAATCAGGGTGATGTTTGTCCGAAATCGTCCGATAAGACAAATTTCCTCGTCGGGTGCACCGAGTATGGTGTCAGCGATCCTTCAGCGACGGCATCGCCGCTGGCTGAACAACACAAGAACGCTTGACGGAGGACTCGCTATGAAGACGCGCGCAGCCATCGCCTGGGAACCTAATCGGCCCCTTGAAATCGAAGAGGTGGATCTCGAGGGTCCCAAGGACGGCGAGGTGCTGGTTCGGATCGTCACGACGAGCCTGTGCCACACCGACGTTTTCACGCTGTCGGGGCGCGATCCGGAAGGCCTCTTCCCGGTGATCCTTGGCCATGAGGGTTGCGGCGTTGTCGAGGAGGTCGGGCGTGGCGTGACCTCGGTCAAACCAGGCGATCACGTCATTCCGCTTTACATCCCGGAAGATCCGAACTGCCCCTACATCAAAAGCGGGAAGACCAATCTCTGCCAGTCGATCCGCGAGACGCAGGGGCGCGGCGTGATGCCGGACGGGACGTCGCGCTTCTCCTTCAAGGGGAAGCAGATCCTGCATTACATGGGCACCAGCACCTTCAGCGAATACATCGTTCTCCCGGAGATCTCCGTGGCCAAGATCGCACCGGAGGCGCCCTTGACGAAAGCCTGCGTCATGGGTTGCGCCGTGCCCACCGGGATCGGCGCCGTGCGCAACACCGCCAAGGTGGAAGCGGGTGCGACAGTCGCGGTATTCGGCCTTGGCGCGATCGGTATGGCGGTCATTCAGGGGTCGGTTCTGGCCGGCGCCGGCCGCATTATCGGCATCGACACTAATCCAAACAAGTTTCTGCTTGCGAAGGCTCTCGGTGCAACCGAGTGCGTGAACCCGAAGGATCATGCCCGACCGATCCACGAGGTTGTCGTGGAGATGACCAATGGTGGCGTGGATTATTCCTTCGAAGCCGTCGGCAACGTCAAGCTTATGCGCTCGGCGCTCGAAAGCTGCCACAAGGGCTGGGGCGAGTGCACGGTCATCGGCGTCGCGGGTGCGGGTGAGGAGATTGCGACGCGTCCCTTCCAATTGGTGACCGGCCGCGTTTGGCGCGGCACAGCCTTTGGCGGCGTCCGTGGCCGCAGCCAATTGCCGGGCATGGTTGACGAGTGGCTGCGCGGCGACTTCAGCGTCGATCCGTACATCACCCACAACATGACGCACGACAACATCAACACCGCGTTCGACTTGCTCCATAGCGGTGAGGCCATCCGCTCGGTCATCCATTACCAGCCGCAGCGGACAATGCTCGCGAACGACCTTCCCGGAAAGATCGTCGGCTGACTGTGTGAAAGGGGGGCACGCGCCCAGACGCGTTTGCCCCTCTGTCGGAACACTGGCGACGTGATCCACGACGCTTACGTCGCCGTGCCCAAGAATCCAATCAAGTGAGGGCTTTCACGCTTCGGGGTGGTCGGAATGGATCGGCAGCGGTTCTGAGCAAGGCGCCCGACCGGAGACGGGGGATGGCGGCGAAGGCCGCCGGGGTCACCGCTTAAGCACCACGCCGAGCACGAAGAGAGCGCCGGCAGCAGCGGTGATGATGCCGACCGGCAATTCCTGTGGCGCGAGCACCACGCGACTTGCGAGATCACCGGCCAGCAACATGATGGCGCCTATGATCGTGGCGGTGACGATCAAGGCGCCATGTCGTACCCCAACCATTGCACGAGCGAGATGCGGCACCATTAGCCCGACGAAGCCGATGACCCCGGATAGCGACACAAGCGCCGCCGTTGCCAGCGCAGAGAGTGCGAAGACGGTGAAGCGCAGCCGAGGGACATCGATGCCGAGGGACAGTGCCGTATCTTCCCCGCTGAGCAGAGCATCGAGGCGATGCCGCAGGACAATCCCCGTGCCTACGGCTACCGCGGCGCCTGCAAGCCCGAGCGGCAGGTTGCTCCAACTCGCAAGCCCGAGGCCGCCGACCGACCAGAAGAGCACTGAATGCGCGGCGCGCTGATCGCCCGCGAAGACAAGATAAGTCGTGATTGCGCCGAATAGGAACGAAACGGCGAGGCCGGCGATCACCAGCCGTTCCGGTCCCTTGTCTCTTTGCGCACTGATGAGCGCCAGGACAGCTCCGGCCGAAAGCAGCGCCCCGATGAAGGCCGCCGTCGGCAGGGTCCAGACACCAAGCCGGTCGCCAAAGAATGTGATGACCGAAACCGCACCCGCCGCCGCGCCGGACGAAAGGCCGAACAGGAAGGGATCGGCGAGGTCGTTCCGCGTCGTGGTCTGCAGAAGCGCGCCGACCACGGCGAGCCCCGAGCCGACGCAGATCGCCAGAAGCACGCGTGGCAGCCTGAGATCGATCACGATTCGCATGACGGCCGGCGAAACTCCTGTGTCGAGACCTGGCAACAGGCTCTGGGCGAGCGCGCGGGCCACATCGCCGAAGGCGAGCGGCGTAGACCCATAAGCGATACCCGCGACGACAAGGGCGGCGATGATCGCCGCCCCCACCGACCAGGCCGAGACAAGGCGCCGCGCCCTCATTCCGGCTTGAATGCGCTGGGATGAAGTGCGGCTGCCAGCTTCTCGATCGCGTCGATGTTGGCCGGACCCGGTGTGATCTGCTCATAGCGCAGCGGCAGGAAGCGCTCGTTGCGCACGGCGTCGGTCTCCTTCATCACCGGATGGCTCTTGAGGAAATCGAGCAGCTTTCGGTGGCCGGCACCATCCTGGTAATCGAGCAGGATGAGGAACTGCGGGTTCTTCACGGCCACGTCTTCCCAGGAGGTCGTACCCCAGCTGATGTCGAGCTCGCCGAGGATGTTCTGGCCGCCCGCCGCCTCGATCAGCGCCGTCGGCATGGCGAACTTGCCTGCCGTAAACGGCTTGTCCTCACCAGAGTCATAGAGAAAGACTGTGACTGGCTTTTCGGCGCGCACGGCTTCACTGACCTTGGCCAGCCGCGCCTTCCACGAATCGACCAGCGCACGGGCTTCGACCTGCTTGCCGAAGATCGTGCCGAGATTGAGCTGGTCAGTATAGAGCAGATCCATCGAGGCGCGCGGGCGAGTCTTGTCGACCTGGGCGCAGCTTTCGGTCAGGACATAGGTCTCAATGCCTTTTTCCTTTAGCGTGTCCGGCGTCACCTCGCCGCCCGGCTTCATGCCGTAATACCAGCCGGCGAAGAAGAAATCGGCGTCGGCTGCGAGCAGATTCTCCATCGTCGGATATTTGGGGGCGAGCTCAGGGATGGCGCCGAGCGCGGCTTTGAAGCTGTCGGTAGTCTTGTACCAGCCGGTCACTCCGGTCACGCCCGCCATGTTCGGCTGGAGATGAAGGGCGAAGGCCATCTCGCTCATGTTGAGGTCGTGAACGACGGCGCGCTTCGGCGCATTCTCGAACATGAGGGTGCGGCCGCAATTCTCGACCGTGACAGGAAAGGCGAATGCAGGGAGCGAGACAAGGCTCGCGGCAAGGGCAAGGGACAGGCGGTGTAGCATTGGTCATTTTCTCCGTTTGTTATGGCACCAGAGCGCGGGCGACGTTGGAGCCGCCTAGTGCCGGTGTGTCGAAGACCAGCAGTGACCGGCCGGTCTCGGGATTGGTGAAGGGGAAGCAGTCCATGGCGAAGACGTTGCGCACGATCTTCGGGTCGAGCGCGGCGGCGGGCGCGTCATGGGCAACGAGCCGCCCGCCTTGCATGACCGCGACGCGGTCGGCGAAGGGGCTCACCGAGGTTAGGTCGTGCAGCACGGCGACAACTGTGATGCGGAGGTGGCGCGCAGTCTCAAGCATGTCGGCTCGCGCGCGCGGATCGAGATGATTGGTTGGCTCATCGAGGATCAGGATTGACGGCTCTTGAGCGAGTGCTCGAGCAATCGCGGCGCGTTGCCGCTCCCCGCCCGATAGCATCTGCAATCGACGGCCGGCCGCAGCACCAAGACCGAGAAGATCGAGAGCGCGCTCGACGATTTCTCGATCGGCCGCAGCGCTCACACGTCCGCGGTGCGGAATGCGACCGAGATCCACATAGTCGGCGAGCGTCATGCGCAGGTCAGGCAGATCGTTCTGGCCGACGACGGCGAACATCCGCGCACGCTCAGTGAGGGAAATCCTGGCGAGGTCGCGATCGCCGAGCAGGATTCTTCCTGCATCCGGCTTCAGCCGGCCAAAGAACAGACGCAAGAGCGAGGTCTTGCCGGCGCCATTTGGCCCGACAATGGCTAGCCGCTCGCCCGGTTCAACGGAGAGATCGACGGCATCGACGATTCGCCGCCCATCTGGTGTTGTAATTGAGACATGTTCCGCTCTGAGGCCGATTGCCGCATCTTTCCGAACGAGCCGATTATTCGCGGCAATGGAGCGGCCAAGCGCTTCGTCGCGCGTCATCAGAGCGAAATCCTCGCCAACTCTGCCGTATGAACGAAGCAGAGCTTGTTGCCCTCGGGATCACGGCAATAGGCACCGTAATAATCGGACCCGTAGTGGGGACGCGGCCCGGGCGCCCCTTCGTCGTTGCCGCCATTGTCGATTGCAGCTTTCCAGGCCCTGTCGACGGCATCTTGAGACGGAGCGGCGAAGCTGACCTGGACGCCATTTCCCCACGTGGCCGGTCGCTCATTGAACGGGTACTGGACGATGAAATGCGGCCACGCCGTGCCCGGGCGCCGCCAGGTGTGACCGACCGGGCCACCGTCGTCTTCCTGATGACCCCGCTCAAGGCCAATTGGTGCGAGCACGGCGTCATAAAAGCGCGTAAGCGATTCGAGATCGCGTGTACCGACCATGATGTGACTGAACACGGGGCGCTCCTTTCGCGGATGATTGTTCATTCTTGCGGGACCGAACCCTCGTCGCTGAATGGCAGGATGGTTCCATCGGCGGGCGCCTGCTCGCGGGCGGGGAGCAGCGCGGTGAGGAACACAATGAGCCCGATCACAACGAGCCAACTGCCGAGAATCCGGGTCGCGATACGCAAGGGGCGCGCAGGGACGAAGTGGCGCGCGAGCAGACTGGGCGCAACTAAACACCAAAGCGCAGAGGCAATGGCGCCGCCGATGAAGGACGGAATGGCGAGATCTTCCAGGCCGATGAACAGCCCGAGTGTCAGACCGAGGAGTGGCGCGACGATCAGGCACGCTGCTCGACGCCTGCGGTCGGGCGTCCATAAGCCCAAGCCTGCTAAAACAACCGCGGACGGTGGAAGCGCGTAAAGATTTCCGTCCATCGCGAAGCGCTCGAAGAACCGCAGCAATGGCTCCGTGAACTGGACTGTCGGCAAAAGCGCGCAAAGAAAGAGCGCGATCAGCGGCAGCGAGAAGCGCGTGTCAGATATCTGCGCAGCATTCAGACCGAGTCCGATCATCGCAAGCGCGACGTCGTAGACCGAGAGCGTGAAGAGCGCCCCCATCTCGGGGAAGAAGAACTCGTGCGGGATGAGCTGCGATGCCGCGACGAGCGTTGGGAGGACCGCGAAAAGCGCTAGCGTTCTGACTTGCGTGGGAGATAGCCGCTTGATCAAGGGCCACCTGACGCGAAGAGGAAATAGAGGCCGCACGCAGTGATGGCGCCGCCGACACCGCGTGTGGCGGCGCCGCGATAGAGCCGTTCGACGGCAAGGCCTAGCAGAATGCCGAAGACGTGGATCAAGCCGGTGGCAACGACGAAGCCGACGGCGTAGGCGGCGGGGTCGGCCGCCTGCGGTAGCTCAAGGCCATGTGCGTAGCCGTGGAAAATCGCAAAGACCGCGACGACGCTGATCGAGAGCGCTTCTGGCGGTCGCCAGTGAACGGCGATGGCGATGCCGAGCGTCACGACGGATAGCGCGATGACGGCTTCGACATAGGGGAGTTGGAATGCACCCGACATGCCGATCACACCGCCGATGCACATGATCAGAGGGAATGTTACCGGCAGCGTCCAGACCGATCGGCCGCCGAGTTGAGCGCCCCAGATGCCGACGGACGCCATGGCGAGAAAATGGTCGAAGCCGAGGATGGGATGCTGAAAGCCACTCCCGAAGCCGCCAAAGGCGCCGCCAAGCACGTGGGCGTCGGCAGCGCGGACGCTTAGGATCGATGCAATGAGTGCGAGCGCCAGCGCGCTCAGAGCTCGCCAGTGCGAGCTTCTGGTGTTGCGAGTCTTCAATTTGATCCTCCAAGACCTCTCAGAACGGAAGGGCGCGTAAAGGCGCGGCGCCTAGGACGTCGTGCCATGGTCATGCTGGCGCCTTCCTCCAGATCGCGCGGTCGGATCGATCCTCGATCACGACACCGAGTTCGCGGAGCTGTTCACGGAGCTGGTCTGCGGTGACGAAATCGCGCTTTGCGCGAGCGGCGTTGCGTTCGGCGATCAGTCGCTCGACTTCGGCCTCATCGACATTGTGGCTGTTGTTGCGCTCGAACCATTCGGCGGGCGTTTGCTGGATCAGGCCGAGCATTGCGCCTGCGGCGAGCATGGCCGCGTGCAAGGATGCACGGATGCGCAGCGATCGCTCGCATTGCGCCATGCGCGCGAGTCGGAAGAGTTCGGCGATGGCCGCCGGCGTGTTGAGATCGTTATCGAGCTTGGCGCGGAAGGTCTCGAGATATGGTCGAGGATCAGCGCCCTCGTGTGCGAGATTACCGAGATCCCCGAGAGTCGTGTACAGACGGTCAAGGCTGCGCCTGGCTTGCTGGAGAGCCCGAGCGCTCCAGTCGAGTGGCTGGCGATAGTGCGCACTGAGAAGGGCATAGCGGATCGCCTCGCCAGGCGCCTGGCTCAGGAGATCCCGCACGAGAAACACATTGCCGAGCGACTTCGACATTTTCCGCCCGTCGACGGTGACGAAGCCGTTGTGCAGCCAATAGGTCGCGCGGGTCCCTTGCGCGATTTCGTTTTCGTGGTGCGGGAAGATCAGGTCCTGCCCGCCGCCATGGATGTCTATCCGCGGTCCGAGATGGCGCTCGATCATGGCGGAGCATTCGATATGCCAACCGGGCCGGCCACGTCCCCAAGAACTGTCCCATCCAGGCAGGTCGGGTGTGGAGGGTTTCCAAAGGACGAAGTCCGCTGGGTGCTTCTTGAAGGGTGCGACCTCGATGCGAGCACCAGCGATCATTTCATCCGGAGTGCGTCGGGACAGCGCACCGTAGTCCGGGAAGGAAGGGACGTGATAGAGAACATGGCCTTCCGCTTCGTAGGCGTGGCCCTCGGCTATCAAACGACCGATCAGGTCGATGATCTCCGGGATGTGTTCGGTGACACGGGGCTCGACCGATGGCGGCAGAACACCGAGCGCGGCCATGTCGGCGTGGTACGCCTCGATATAGCGCTTGGTGATGGCACCGATCGGCTCCCCAGAAGCGCGTGCGGCATCGTTTATCTTGTCGTCGACGTCGGTGAAGTTGCGGGCATAGGTGACCGCCGGAAAGCGGTCGCGTAGCAGTCGGGCGAGAACGTCGAAGATCACCGCCGGCCGAGCATTGCCGATGTGGGCATAGTTGTAGACGGTCGGCCCGCACACGTAGATGCGGACGTGCGTTGGATCTTGCGGAACAAAAGGCTCTTTTTGGCCTCCGAGGCTGTTGGTAAGGATGAGGGACATAATGGTTCCTTGGCTTGCCGGAGTGTTGCGAGGGCCTCACCAGAGGCGGGTCTCGGTCCCACAACAATTCGGCTCACCAATAAGCGCTTGAAGCCTGCGGTGGCCCCGCCGTCTATGCAGCGGGGCACCTCGACGGGGCGTCGATCTTATGCCCGGCATGCGTTGAAGCCCGTTTCGATGACGTCTTTCGGGAGGTTACGGCCGATGAAGACGAGGCGCGTGATGCGTTCCTCGTCGGGCTTCCACGGGCGCTGATGATCGCCGTCGAGGAGCATATGGACTGCCTGGACCACGAACCGGTCGTCGTCGTCCTTGAACGAGATGATGCCCTTCATGCGCAGGATATCGATGCCGAGGTGCTGGATAATCGTGCCAAGCCAAGGCAGGAATTTGTTGGGATCGAGGGGCTCCTTGGCGACAAGCGCGAAGCTTGAAACATGGTCGTCATGTTCATGCTCGTGGAACTCGTCGAGAAAGTCCGGTTCGACTTCCAGAACACGATCGAGGTCGAATGCGCCACGGCCAAGCACCTGGTCGAGATCGATATTGCAGCGCTGTGTGTGATGGAGCGTCGCCGTCGGATTGATGCGCCGAATACGATCTTCGACCTGCTTGAGTTCGTCGGCAGAAACGAGATCAGTCTTGTTGATCAGGATCGTGTCGGCAAAAGCGAGTTGCTCTTGCGCTTCGTGTGCCTCGTCGATTTCGCCGAGCAGGTGCTTGGCGTCGACGACGGTCACGATCGAGTCGAGCTTGGTCTTCGAGCGGACATCTTCGTCGACGAAGAAGGTCTGGGCGACGGGAGCCGGGTCGGCGAGACCTGTTGTCTCGACCAGAATGGCATCGAAGCGATCGCGACGGCGCATGAGCCCGTCGATGATGCGAATGAGATCGCCGCGCACGGTGCAGCAGATGCAGCCGTTGTTCATTTCGAAGATTTCTTCGTCGGCATCGACGATGAGATCATTGTCGATACCGACCTCGCCGAACTCGTTGACGATGACGGCGTATTTCTTGCCGTGCTTCTCAGTGAGGATGCGGTTGAGGAGCGTGGTCTTTCCGGCGCCGAGATAGCCGGTGAGCACGGTGACGGGCGTTTGAGGCGAAGCGGACTGCATCTGATGGACTCTCCTTTTGAATTGGTCTGGGGCCCGCTCCGGATGCAGCTTGAGACCGGCTGCGCCTTCGGGCGGTTTCGTCAGGGGTGATGGGAAGCGGTAGGAGTGCCTGTCGCGAGACAGGTTGCGCAGGTGCCCTGCAGCTCGACGACGCGGCGGGCGACTCGAAATCCAAGGGAGGCGGCGTCGCGGGCGACTGCGCGCTCGATCGTTCGATCCTCGACCTCTTCTGAGGCGCCGCAATTGTCGCAGATGAAGAACACGCAGGCATGCGGATGATCGGGATGTGCGCACGGTACGAAAGCGTTCCGGCTCTCGATACGGGATACGAAGTGCTGCTCTTGGAGAAACTCGAGCGCCCGGTAGACCGTCGGCGGCGCGAGTCGACGGCCGAGCGAGTCTTGCAGAGCGCCCATCAGCTCATACGCGCCGAGCGGCTGGCCTGCCTTGATCAGTGTCTCCATGACTTGGCGACGTATAATCGTGAACTGGAGCCCGCGTTCTCGGCAGGTCGTGGCGACTGCATTCAGCGCCGCGGAAACGACGGTGTGAGAAACGGGTCTACGGTGATGCGCCGCCATGCGCTGTGCCATGGATGTCTCCATCAAGCTCTTGTCGAGACGACATAGTCTCTTGAATGATACGTTATAACGTTGCATGATGTTTCGCAATATGCACTGGAGAAATCATGAGTGACGTTATGTTGAGTGAGCCCGATGCAGGTTTGGCATCGCCTGTTGTCCCTCGTAAGCGCCCGACGCGCGAGGCCGCTGAGTTAGCGGTGCGAACGTTGATTGAATGGGCAGGCGACGATCCGGATCGGGAAGGTCTCGTGGGAACCCCGGATCGAGTTGTGCGGGCTTATGAGGAGTTTTTCGAGGGTTATCGTATCGATCCAGTCGACTTGCTCGGCCGCACGTTCGAGGAGACGCAGGACTACGGTGACATGGTCGTGCTGCGCGACGTTCGACTTGAATCGCATTGCGAGCATCACATCGTCCCGATCATTGGCAAGGCGCATGTCGCCTATGTCCCCTCGGATCGCGTCGTCGGAATCAGTAAGCTTGCCCGGCTGGTCGAGGTTTATGCCAAGCGGCTCCAGATTCAGGAAACGCTGACGGCACAGATCGCCGACACCATCAACGAGGTGCTGAAGCCAAAGGGTGTCGCGGTGGTGATCGAAGCGGCGCATATGTGCATGACGACGCGTGGCATTCGCAAACCCGGCGTGACCATGGTGACGCGCCGGTTGATCGGCGCATTCGAAACGGATGCGGAGCTCAAGCGAGACTTCCTGTCCACGATCTCCGGTTCGCGGGAGACGTTCGGATGACCAGCCTCCCCAACGCCGGCCGTCCTGTTCAATTCGGGCCGCGGCTCTCCGTCGAAGCCGTCGAAGAAGGTGGATTTCTTGCGCCCAGGTTCAACGCAGACGGTTTGATCCCTGTGGTGACGACGGACGCCTCGTCGGGCGAGGTCCTGATGATGGGCATGATGAACGCCGAAGCTTTGCTGCGGACGATCGAGACGGGAGAAGCCCATTATTGGAGCCGGAGCCGGCAATGCCTGTGGCACAAGGGTGCGACAAGTGGGTTGATTCAGAAGGTCGTGCAGATCCGCGTCGACGATGATCAGGACGCAATTTGGCTGAGGGTCCAAGTCGAGGGCAGCGCGAGTTGCCACGTCGGCTATCGATCCTGCTTTTATCGCTCCATCCCGGTTGGTCCTTTCGGCGACGCTCCAATCCCCCTCTCCTTTGAGGAGGCGGCGAAAATCTTCGATCCGGTCGCGGTCTATCGGGACGCACCGAATCCGACGCAGCTCTGACGGATCCCATGAACAAGCCGGTTCGAAGCTCCTTGTCCGGCCAGAGGACGGAGTGACGCCGCTGGATGAGCGAATGCGCTGAAGCGGGCATCGCAAATGCAGGGACACATATCGTCCTTACCCTGCGGTCGGCTGCCTGATTGTCAGGGACGGCGAAGTTGTTGCGTATATTCAATCCTGTCGGAGATCTTCATGCTAAAATCTGTTCTATCCGCATTGCTGCTTGCCGCCCTTTCCATTTCTGCCGCACAAGCTGCCGATGCCATCGGTTTCAAAGAGACTGAGCTACCGGATGTGGGCGGCGATCGACCACTGCACGTCAGTATTTGGTATCCGACCGACGATGTTGGACCAGTCGCCTCGGTCGGCGAAAACCGTGTCTTTTATGGCGTGACCGCTATCATGGATGCCAAGCCGGTCGATGATGCACACCCGCTTGTCGTTCTATCCCACGGGTATGGTGGCAGCTGGCGAAACCTTAGTTGGCTTGCGTGGGAACTCGTCCACCAAGGATATGTTGTCGCAGCGCCAGACCACCCCGGAACGACGACATTTGACAAATCTCCGGCACAGGCGGCCAAGCTTTGGAACCGCCCCCATGACCTCAGCCGGGTGATCGACGCTCTGACAGAAAATCCTTCTTTGGCCGGTGCGATCGAACCGGCTCGCATCGCGGTCATTGGCCATTCTCTCGGAGGGTGGACGGTTACTGCTCTTGGCGGCGCGCGCTTCAGCACAGACCGGTTCGCACAGGACTGCAAGATTCATCCAAACCCGCGCACGTGTGGTCTCTCCGCCGAACTTGGTATTGCACAGGGTCATGACAACCCGCTGGATGGTGATCTGAGTGATGCAAGAATCGGCGCAATCGTTTCACTCGATCTGGGACTTGCACGTGGCTTCACGCCAGAAAGCCTCGCAGCCTTCCATGTGCCGGCGCTGATCATCGGTGCAGGCGTGGATATTGGCGACCTTCCGGCCAAGCTTGAGTCTGGATACCTTGCCGCCAATCTCCCCCAGGCGACCTCCAGCTATGCCGAGATTCCGGACGCAATGCATTTCAGTTTCATGCAGGTTTGCAAACCAGGAGCCGCCGACTTGATCGAAGAAGATACACCGGGTGATGGCATCGTCTGCAAGGATGGAGGGACACGGGATCGGAAGGCCATTCACCGTGAGGTGGCGGATATGATCACGGCATTCCTGGCGAAGGTGATCCCACCGAAATAGGTTCACCCTCAACGGAAGGCAGCGAGTTCGAGCGGCGATAATCGCTCGGGCTCATCCCCGTGACCCGAAGAAATTCGCGATTGAAATTCGATTTCGTCTGGAAACCAGCCTCGAATATGATGGTGGTTACCGGCAGATTGGACTGAGCCAGAAGCCGCTTCGCTTCCTCGATCCGGTACTCGTTCACCACTTGCAGTTGTTGGACGGGCAAACCAACTGGGCGGACTACCGGACGCCGAGCGGGTTCCCATCGATCAGGCACCCCAACGCGCAGACGTGCGGGAGGCTGGGCTCGTTGATCTAACGCGACCGGAGCGGAACTGAGCGCGGCGCCGGCGAAACACGCTGCCTTCTATCGGACGGTCTTCGGTCGTCTGGCGCCCGTGAGCGTCAAAACGTTTGAAGTTGAAGGCACTATGCTCGGCGATGGCAACGTGTCGCGCGTGAATCGAACGCGGTTGCGGCCTTCGGATTTTGCTCGGTACAGCGCGGCGTCGGCATGCTCGATCAATTCCGGCCATGCATCACGGCGACCGCGAGCGACCCCGAAGCTTGCCGTGACACGGAATGGCGTTCCATCGGACGTGGTGAAAGTCTCGGTTTGGATGGCCAATCGGATTTTCCGCGCAATCGAGATGGCACCTGACAGATCATTGCCCGGGACGAGAATGGCGAATTCTTCACCGCCGAAGCGCGCGACGATGTCACTTGCACGCAGATGAGACCGCAGGAGTTCTGCAGTCTGGATCAGGACGCGATCGCCAGTGACGTGGCCGTAGGTGTCATTGACGTCCTTGAAATGATCGAGGTCTAAGAGGATCAGACACAGGCTCCTGTCGGCGCGGTCCTGAGGCGAGGACAATTGGGCAAATCGGTCGAGCATCCTGCGATTCAGGAGCGCGGTCAGTCCATCGGTCTCCGCCTGACGCTTCAATTCCTCCGTGAGGAATGCGCGTTCTTGGAGCCTTTCCTGGAGCACTTCGATTGCCTCGAAGAGGCTTCGAATCTCTCGCGCTCGGGCGGCACGCGCTGGCGGCGAGATCGAGCGATCGGCGGCAAGTTCAAGGACGTTGTCGTGAGCCAGCATGAGCGGGCGAAAGACATGTGATCGCACCGAAAGCATGATGCCGACGAGGATCGCAAGAATAGCGCCGGTGATAAGCACCGTCATAGCGAGGGTCATGAGGGCCTTGGTTTTCACATCGACGAAGTGTTCCACGACGCCATCGAGGAATGCGGTCCGGTAAGTCTCGATCGGCCGCATCGTCGGGACATAGCGGTTGGTGAATTCCGTCGCCGTCAGGGTATAGTGCAGGTTGCGTCGTCCCTCGGCGATGACTTGATCGACCAGCGCAAGGCCGTCGCGAAAGAAGGCGCGGTCGATTTCGTCGCGGCTCGCTGCCAGCGACGCGGCGTTATAGAGGGTCGTTTGGCTATTGATGAGTTGCCAAAGTTCGAGGAGTCGACCCTGGGTTTGTCGGCTCTCGATCACGTTCTGCAGCGGCATTCTCTGGTTGGTGGCCAGCGGGGCCACGATCTCGGAGCCAACCCTGCCGCCGTAATCGCGTAGGTCACTGAGCATCTGGCCGATGAGAGCGGACGCCTCGAGACCCGTGTCGTGCTGGACCAGTTCGCTGGCGTTCCAAGCAATCACGGCCCGGAATCTGTCCGAGACCTCGAACATGCTGTCAATCGCGTCCTGGATTTCTTCGCGGCTCAGCGACACGCGCGGTATCGCCGCAATCCGATCAACTTTGCTGCGCGCGATGGCGAGTTGGTTGCGGACCTCTTCCAGCATGCGCCGCGGGACGAGGTGATCGTGCAGTCCGAAATAAGAAACTGACTTCACTTCGAGCTGGGCTAACGCGGCGTCGCTACGCGTCCGGAATTCAGCTAATCGTTTCACTCCGGCGCTGTCGAGAGACGGTTCCTCGGACATGACGATATTGGCAGGACCGCGCTCGGCTGCCAGGTAGTTCGCCGCATCAAGGACTAGTCGGTATTGCCGAATGTCGTGGAGGTTCTGACGCGAGAGGGTGAAGTCGCGGTAGGTCGGCGTAACGATGGATAACGCCAGAAGCGTCGTGCAGATGATCGCGAGGAGAATGCCGACTGATAACTTTTGGTCGAAACTCTGATGGGAGCCGATTTGCGTTTGACGAACACGATCAGAATTGTTTGTGGATTCTTCTTCGGGTTGGTGGCGCTTATTCTGCCATGTAGAAATGAAGCTCTTGAGCATTTTGGATGAATTACCAGCGCGTTAGCGTTTTGTTATACATTTCTCCGACAATCGCTAACCGCTATGTCTCGCAAAACCCATAAAATAGTTCGCCTTCATTTTGGTGAAGGCGTTTGGTTAGAAGTTTGTTTACGGGAGCCGAAACGCTTGAGTTCGGGGCGTTTATGTCGGCCTGATAACGAGCTCCGGAGTGTGTGTGAACCCGGCCGCTGGCGAAGAGGCGAAGCCCATGGGTCTTTGCCAGGATCAGATGGCGTAGTCGGGAAGAGCGGGAGTGCTTGGTGAGTCCATTGGCTCGCTGCAGTCGGAGCAGCGTCCGTGCAGCTCCAGATAGGGCTGGGAGACTGCGAAGCCTGCGTCGCGCGCGACGCTGCTCAGTTGCGCTCCAAGCGCCTTGTCCATGAGCGCGTTGACCTGGCCGCATGCGTCGCAAATCGTGAAGACGATCTGGTCTTCTGCGGTGAGCGGATTCGGAAAGGCCGCTGCCGCGACGAATGCTGCAATGGTGTGAAGCCGATAGACGAGACGCAAAGCTATCAGCTTTTCGAGCGCTCGGTATACCGGCAATGGATGGCGGATGCCGCTCCCTTCCAAGACCTTGAGAATGGCATAGGCGCTCAAAGGAATGGGCGAGGCTTCGATCGTGCCAAGTACGAGTTTCTGATTGCGGGTTAAGGAGAATTTCCGATCGACGACGACCATCATCAATATGCAACGTTATATCATTGCAAACAACTGTTACTCTATTACCGCACGTCGTCAATACCTGGACACCGCACCCCATCGTTTTGCTCAGCGAATGCGCGGAAGTAGAGGAATCTGAGGTGCGGAGATCCAAGGCGTTACTCCGGTGATGGCGCTATCGAACGTTTAGTTAGGCTGGTCGCTTCGCGTGCCGCGGTGATGATGTCGGCCTCTGTCAAGTCGGCAAGCGCCTTGTGGATCGAAAGCTTGAGGGCTGGGCCCCCGGCCGGCAAAGCCATGATGACCGTCTCCTCTGGCGGGCATCCCGGCTCCGCGCAGGCGAGCTGATTGACTGACACCACGACGTCATCGGCACAGCCGAGCGCCATTCGCGTCCAACCCTTGATCGCAGCCGCTTGTCCGAGAAGCCCGATCCGTGAGCGAGCGAGGGGATTCACAAAGCCGCTCATCGACGTGCCGCCCAAAAACGTGTGCGGGTGGGCCGCGGAAGGAGCGCCTGAAACAGCTTGCGGATTGGATCGACTGGCAGGTCCTTGCCGATCACGACAATGCGGCTTCGAACATCGATGTCCGGCCAATAGTCGAGCCTGATTGGCGGGTACAGCTTGTTTTGTACGGCATGCGCGACGAGCGGCCGGGCCGGATCATCTGAGAGGGCAAAGAGCCCCTTGAGACGCAAAATGCGGTCATGATGCTGGCTGGAAATGACGGTGAGGAAGCCGTCGACCGCGCGCGGGTCGAGCGGCTCGTCATGGATGAGCGGCAGCGCCTGGATGCGATTGCCGTGGCGATTGACGTCATGTGGCGCGACATGGCTGTCGGGGTCACTGAACCGCTCCATCGCGAGCCAGCCTGCCACGTCCTCCGGCTTGGATGTGAGGTGATAGGAGCCGGCGCCGATGAGGCTCACGGGATCAAAGCCTGGCTGGCGGCCGTCGTGGATTTGCGCCCCGGGATTGAGCTCCTTGAGCAGGGTTAGAGCTGCCTGCCCAGCGATCGGCGCAAGGTCGGTCTTGGTCAGGACGATATGATCGGCGAAAGCGAGTTGCTTCCAGCTCTCCATGTGCGCATCGAGCGTCTCGGTTCCGCAGACACTGTCGAAGACGGTCACGATGCCCGCCAGCCGGAAGCGCTTGGCGACGGTGTGATCGCGCAGAGCGGTCGCCGGCGCGCCGCCAGGGATAAGACTGTTCACGATTGGCGCAGGATCGGCGAGCCCCGTGGTTTCAATGATGACGCGGGAGAAAGACGGAGCAAGGCCTTGCTCGTGGGCACTCAGCAGCTCGAAGAGGGACGCGCGGATGTCACTCGTGGCGAGGCAGCAGATGCAGCCTGTGCTGGTGACTATGTATTGCTCACGTCCACGCCGCACGAGGTGGTGATCGACGGAGACGGAGCCGAACTCGTTGACAATCACCGCCGTGTCGGCGAGCCGTGGATCGGCGAGGAGATCGTTGAGCAGCGTCGTCTTGCCGGAGCCAAGGAAGCCCGTGAGAAGCGTTACGGGCTTCGGCTCGATTGATTTCGAGGTCGGCGGGTCGGAAGAAAACGGTGTGGGTTCAATGCGGCGCGAGGGCAATGACGCTAGCTCCCGAACTCGTCGGCATCATCGACGGCGAGGAGCAGACGGTTGATGCCGGTTCCCTCGATTGGTGGTGATCGGTGGAGCAACGCCGAGCTTGTTTCGGAGGCGCTCTTGCTGCCGCGGATCAACAGGATGGCGCCAGTCGGCGTCGTCTTGATGGCGTCAGGAGAGAGCGGCTTTCCCGCTTCTTGCATGGCGAGCGCGCGCGGCCCGAGCCATTGCGTGCCGGGGCCACGGTAGGTGGACACGAGCCTGAGGCGCACATTGTCAGCATGGAACCGCTTGCAGGCATCCGTCGTGATGGTCTCGAGGCGCACAATCACGCTCGATGCTGAGGTCAGATAGCGAAAGAGGCGCGCGAGAAAGAACACGTCGTTGAAGAGCCAGTCGCGCAGCCACGCCGGCTCGAGGCTCATCTCGTTGAAATGGCGCAGTAGCGTCGAACGAAGCTCCACGGCCGAAGCCGTGAAGCGAAAATCGGGGAGTTGGTCGACAGGCGCTCTTTCGAGCGCTGAAGAGACATCCGCGCTGAGCGTCCGCTGCAACACGCTGACCGGATTATTCAGAAGGATGTCACGGGCTAGGCGCTTCGCGGTCGGGCAGCGGCGCCGCGGCGGTGGCGGCGCGATGGCGGGGTCAGGCCGCATTGGCAGCTTCCCATGCAGGAAATGGATCAGGCAGGTTTCGCCAGGCTTTTGGATCGAAGCGTTCAGTATCTGAGCTGCCGAGGAGGCAGGCATCGAGCGCGGCGCGGATCTTGGCCTCGTCCATGCCGGTGCCGATGAAGACCAGCTCCTGGCGGCGATCGCCCCACGTTTCATGCCAGTTGCGCTTGAGAATGCGCTGCCACTCCGGATGATCGGGCCAGCGATGTTTCGGAACGGCGGCCCACCAGCGCCCCAGGGGAATTGAACGGGCGATCGCGCCGGCGAGCGAGAATTCGCCGACCCAATCAGGCCGTGTGGCGAGCCAGAAATGCCCTTTTGCGCGGATCAGACCCGGCCAGGTCTGGTTGATGAAGGTGTTGAAGGTGCGGGGATGGAAGGGACGGCGCGCGCGATAAACGAAGCTCTGGATGCCATATTCCTCGGTTTCGGGGACGTGGTCCTTGAAGCCGTAGAGTTCCTTGAACCAGAGCGGATGACGCTCGGCCTTCTCTTCGCTGAACAGCCCGGTGTCGAGGATGTCGCCGAGTGGGGCGCGACCGAAATCGGTTTCGACGATCCGCGCATCGGCGTTGAGCGCGATCACGACCTTGCGGACCAGGGCACGCTGTTCGGGGGAAACCTCGGAGACCTTGTTGATGACGATGACGTCGGCGAACTCGATCTGTTCGACCAGGAGATCGACGATCGTCCGTTCGTCGCCGTCGCCGGCGGTCTCGCCGCGATCGCGCAGGAAGTCGTTGGAGCCGTAGTCCTTCAAGAGGCTGGCCGCATCGACGACGGTGACCATCGTGTCGAGGTGAGCGATGTCGGACAGGCTGTGGCCGTCCTCGTCCCGGAAGGAGAAGGTGCTGGCGACGGGTAGCGGTTCGGCTATGCCAGTGCCTTCGATCAACAGATAGTCGAAGCGGCCGCTCTCGCTGAGGCGGCGGACTTCGTGCAGCAGGTCGTCGCGGAGCGTGCAGCAGATGCAGCCATTGGTCATTTCGACCAGCTTTTCGTCGGTTCTGGACAGATTTGCGCCGCCCTCGCGAACGAGGTCGGCGTCGATGTTCACTTCACTCATGTCGTTGACGATGACCGCGACGCGCCGGCCCTCGCGATTGTTGAGGGCGTGATTGAGGAGGGTCGTTTTGCCGGCGCCGAGGAAGCCGGAAAGAACGGTGACGGGAAGGCGGTTATCGATCGGATTCGTTTGCGACATGGAGCGTTCCTGCAAATGATACGTTATAACATTGCATTCTTGTAAGGTTTATGGCAATTCCAAGTCAAGGGTCGGAGTGTGGTCAGCACCATGCGCGGCTCGAAGCTTCAATCAGGAAATGGGAGTGAACCGCATGATCCGCCGCAATCCGCGGGGCGATTGGCCACGTGTGGCCGAGAGCGCCTTTGTCGATCCAACCGCAATCATCTGCGGGCTAGTGATTATTGAGGATGACGTCTTTGTGGGCCCCTACGCCGTGATCCGTGCGGACGAGACGGATGAAGCCGGCAATCTGGAGCCTATTCGCATCGGAAAGGGAACGAACATCCAAGACGGCGTCGTGATCCATTCGAAATCGGGAGAACCGGTGACGATTGGCTCGAACACGTCGATCGCGCATCGCTCGATCATCCACGGCCCTTGCACGATCGGTGACGAGGTTTTCGTCGGCTTCAATTCAGTGGTGTTCAATTGCACGGTCGGGAATGGGGCGGCGATCCGGCACAACTCTGTAGTCGAAGGCTGCCATTTGCCGGCGGGATTTCATGTGCCTTCGACCACCACGGTGCATTCGGATTCCGATCTCGCCGGCATTCCGCAAGTGACGATCGACGTCACGGCATTCTCCGAACACGTCGCACGGACGAATGTCGGCCACGCTCGGGACTACCGGAAGCTAAGGAATGACTTCTGAGGGAATGCGATCGGAACTCAAGTATTTTCGGGCGAAGGGGATGGGGATCGGAAGATACCGCAGCATTGAAGCTGTCCTGTTGTTTACGGCGTTTATTGCATCGACTTATGGATTTGGTGTCTATCTGTTTCCGGCGATGGTCGAGTCCATCCGGCAGGAGATTCCATTTTCATACGGGACGATGGGCGCGATGTCCGGTCTGGTTCAGGCCGGGTTTATGGTCTGTGCACTGATGAGTGGGATCTTGACAGTGCGCTTCGGCGCCTTGCCGATGATGCTGGGATCGATAGCGGTGTGCGCACTTGCTTTGGGCGGGCTGGCGCTAGCTTCGAACATCTACATGATGGCTGCGCTGCTCGTCGTGCTTGGAGGGAGTGCGGCTGCCATCTGGGTTCCTATGGTCGACGTTTCGCAAGAAGTCGTACCGATTGAGCATCGGGGCAAAGCGTTGGGCCTGATGTCGTCAGGTACCAGCTATGGGGTGTTCATCAACAGTCTCCTGCTTACGAACCTTCTTCCCACTTCAGGTTGGCGCTCCCTTTGGGCCGCAACGTTTGTACTTGTCGCCTTGCTTGCGATCGCTGGCTTCATTCGCTTGCGCGGGCTTGGTCGTCGTCACGTTCCAGGATCGCAGGCTGGCCATTCGATTCGAACGCGCTGGAGCGGGTTGCCAAAGGGTCTGGCGGCCGCAGTCCTGGTCATGATGTTTCTGAACGGGCTCTCCTGCATGCCCTATCAGACATATTTGTCGGCGTTCCTGGAAAGCGAGGCCGGCTACAGTGCCGACACAGCAGCTTACGTCTGGCGTGTGATCGGTGTCGTTGGGATGGTGAGTGGTTTTGCGATTGGCGCGCTGGCTGATCGGATTACCGTCCGGTGGGGAATGATTGTTACTTACTTGATCCTGGCGAGCTCCTGCTTGCTGGTACTCAATGCAACAGGAGGCAAGGCGTCGCTGCTCCTCTACTGCGCAGCGATCACCTTCGGCATTTCTTTCTACGCAATCTTTGGTCTGGTGCCAGCCTATATCAGCCATGTCTTTGGGGCTGGCGCGGCGGCGTTGGTTTTTGCTTTTGGCAACATCGCGCTCGGCGTGGGCGGGATCGTCGGCAATATGCTCGGTGGAGTGCTCAAGGAATCAATCGGCTCGTTCGAGCCGATCTACCTGATCATGCTCGGGGCGGCGCTATGCTCAGCACTCCTCAGTGCTGCACTTCCCAGTGAGCGCAAGTTCAGGCTCAAGGCGCAACCGGCCGATGCGTGAGGGGAAAATCGAAGCGATCGGAGGTGGCTGAAAGATCTCGACCATTGCTCCGAACACGAATGTCGCCAGCTCTCCGATATCGACCCCGCTGGGCTAGATCGGGCTGCCGCGGGAGCCGCCAGCGCCGATGGGCTCCGCTCATGCGAGATCGCAACGACATTGTGATTCTCTCACTATTCTCACGGCGTACGGGTCAGTAGGTCACAGTCACGACGACTGTATCCGTGTAAACGCCGGGTGATGGCGTTGTCTGGGATTGCACGCGCCCGTACACCGTCAGGTACTGGGTGTTTCCGTTCCCGGTACCTGTAAGCGTGCTGCCGGGCGTTGATGCGTCGCCCCATGGCTGGCTGCGAGCGGGGTCCCTGTAGAGGCCATAGGTGACTGTTTCAGTGCCCTTGAACATCTTGCGCGCCGTCGGTGGGGCATTCGCCATGCCTCCGTTCAGGGCGACCGTGTATGCGCTGCCCGGTGTGCAGGTGACTGCGAGCTGCCCGGTTGCGTCGACACTGGAATCGAGAATGCCGCGCGATCCGAAATCGACGTCTTGGGTTGCGACGAGGCAGTTCGCCGCAACGTTCGCCATGACGTTGAAGCTCGGCCGGGCGATCGCGCCGGAAGCGCCGCCGCTGCAGGAGTTGAGCGAGCTATACCGATATCGAAACTCCACGTGCATGCCGGAGAAGGAAGACAAATAGCTTCCCGGCGGCGCGGTGGACTGACCGCCGAAGAGAGCGCCGTAGATTTGTCTGGATGCAGAGCCGGTACCGATCCCATTCAAAGTCACGCTGATTGCGGGGGGCCTTGATGGAAACGGCCAGACCTGGGATCCCCAGACCACCGTTCGCGCGGAATCCGAGTAGAGCTGATAGTTGAGAACATCGGCGCCGCTCAGCATTTGGCGCATCGAAGCGGTCGCGCCTCCGCTGCCGCTTCCCAGGTTCGGGCAGATCAGAATCGTTGAGAAAGGTGATCCGCTGCAATTGGCGAGCAGTGTTGCGTTCGTCGTGGCTGGAGCGCCGGACAATGTATCGGTCGAACCAAAGTTGACGCTGGCGACGCTGAAGCTGCAACTCTGCGCACGCGCCGGCGCCGGCATCGCCGCCAGCAACAGGAGGGCAAGAATCCCAAGCAGGCTCAAACTGAATTTCAGTGGCATGGGACGTCCTTCAAAACCACCTGCCGACCTGGATCAGGCCGGAACTGGAATTCGGCGCGACAGGAGGCGCCATCGACACGCTGGATTTCCACCGTGTTTTGCGAGGAAAGCGAACGGATGTAGGCCTCGCCGTCATAGCCGATCACGAACTCCCCGGAGCCGCTCAGCAGCCGCCCTTTGAGGCCGGCCTCGAGCGCGAGGCCACGGCTGTCGATGAAGCGGACCAACGCAGCGTTGGGCTTGTTGTTGACCCCGAAGTCGATCACGACCCCGCTCCGATCGGCGGGAACGACCACTTGCCTGGTGGAAGCGATATCGGCGTCCACTGGAAGATTGCTCGGGTCGATCGAGATCGTATTCGGTTCGTAGGAGTTGAGGCCGGGGACGACGATGCGGCCGCGCCTGTTGCTCGTTCCGACGCGTCGGTTTTGATGCTGCACTTCGACATTGGGCGCGCCGACGTCGACGACCGCGAAGGCGTCATCGATGCGATTGGAGGCGAAGACGTCGCCACCGGCCACGACAATGGCGCCGTCGACCTGACCGGTCGCCCTGACACTGCCGCCATATTGCTCGACGCCGGCCTGGACGCGCGCGACGGGAGCGCGGTAGCTGACTGCGGCGGATCGGTTGGTCGTCTTGCCCTCGGATGTGCGCACGCGCCAGCCGACGCTTCCCTCCTCCAGGCGTTCGCTGCGCGTAACATCGGCTACGAAGTTCGTTCCGTCGCGGCCGTGTTCTATTGCCGTCGTCGTGTTGATGTCGCTGCCGAGCGGGATGGAGAGGCCTGCAAACAGACCGAAGCCTCCTTTGTTGCCGAAATCCTTGAAGGCGGTCGCGAATAGCGTGCTTCGCCCGAAGATCTGCTGGCTGTAGGAAACGCCCGCTATTCGGCTGCGCTCGCTGTCACCGGTGTCGAGGTTTGTGTAGGAGAAGGTGAGATTTGAGGCATCGAATGGCGTGGGAACGCTAACTGCAACCTGGTCGAGGGCGCGCGGGACCTTGGCGCTGAACGCGGTAGGAAAACGTGGGTCGATACTGGGTTTCGCTGTTATTGAAGCGATGTCCTCATACTGACCGAAAGTTCTTTGGACTCTGCCGAAGATCGACCAACGGTCGTTTCGCAATTCGAGCGATGCGTTTACGAGCGAGCCGGTCCGGCCATTGTGCTCACTGCTGGCAACAGCCACCGAGCCGACGCCATAGGTCCAGATGGGAAAGGCTGCGCCAATGCCGCCGTTGAGGAGATCGTTGCCGCCTTCGAAGTGCCCCTCGAGCGTTAGCCAGTCGGTAAGGCCGTAGCGCGCGGTCGCAACGCCCATGAGCCGTCCGTCATAGTCTTGCGATTCGATACCGAAGTTTCTGCGCGGGTAGCCGAGCTCGGCCGAGAAATCGAGCAAGCCCTCGCGCAGAAGCGAGCTCGATGCGTAGAACGGAAGGGTGGCGGTCGTTTCGCGCCCCAAGCTGTCCCTCAGCACAACGCGTGTCTCGGTGGCGCCAGTGAAAACCGGCAGGTTGACGAGTTGGAATGGTCCGGGTGCGACGGTGCCAGTGAAGGTGCGCGCGTTTTGCGAATAGACTTCGAGAGTCGATGGCACCGCGGCCCTTCCGGAGAAGGACGGGAGCGGCATTGTCACGAGGTCGGAGCGCAGCGCGAAGTTCCGCTGTACCTGAAGGCCGCCGAGATAGACGGGTCGCGTCCAGGATAGGCCGCCCGAGACGACGTCGCCGGCCCGATAGGTCACGAGCCTGTTCGGATCGGAGTAGCTCCAGGTGGTGTTGAGGCGTGTGAAGCGATCCACCGGGCTGTTTGAATAGCCCGCGATAAAGGATTGGCTGAGCGTTCCATAGGGGCTGAACAGGCGCGTGTCGAAAGCGCCGGAAACACCCTGGAACAGATCGGTGTGCTTCTCGAACAACGAGTTCGAGCTGCCGAAGAGCGTGTAGTTGAGGACCGCGCCCAGGCTCGATTGTGGTTGCGGTCTGTCGCTCTTGCCGATGGTGCCGATGTCGATGGTTCTTGGAGCGCGCGCCTCATCGGTTGAGGTCACGTAGAGGCGCTGCGCCGGCTCATCCAGCCGGAAGGACACATTAGGCAGCCGATCGACGCGAACTAGGCCATCTGCTTGCGCAGACCGCACAGGCTTCAGGCCAACTTCGGTCAATTCCGCTTCGGTCGCGGCTAGGCCTCCATCAGGCAGTTGCTTGAAGTTGCCGATGAGCCCGGTGGAAACGCCGTTGATGAAAACCTCCAGATAGAGGTCGCGTGCCTGGCCCGCAGCGCCGGGCGAAGGCGAGTTTGTGTTGTTTATCTGATTGGCCCCCGCAGCCGCGGAAATGGAAATTGCCGCTCCCAGGACCATTGCGAACCTAACGGTCCTTGACCGCAACGCTCGCATTGAGAGGCCCCGTTTGGGTTTGCGCGGAAAGTGTGATCGACCCGCCAGCGGGCGTCCTGGAAAGCGGGATGGGCCATTGCATCGTCGCGCCGCCGAGAACGTAGCCGATGAGGCCGTTTCGGCCGCCAAGACGCTGACCGTCTCGGGACAGCGAGAGGTCGGACAATCGGAGGCGGCTATCGCCGCTGTTGCGGCCGACAAGCAATGTCGTTCCGCTGGAGCGTTGGATTGTCCACGAGACCTGAGCAGCCGACGCATCCGGGTTTCGGAAGAAGACGGGGATGGAATGACGCACGACAAGGCTGACGGTGCCCGCTTGCCGGCGCGCCGGATCCGGAAGCTCATCGACGACGACGCGATAGCTCTCCTCGGTCGCGATCGGCGCCTTTGTCACGCGAACAACGCGCACGACGTAGCTCGCATTCGCCTGCATTTCCGTCGCAGGCGGGCTGGCAACGACATCCTCGGTCGGCTCGAGTCGATCAACGCCGCCTTCCTGCGTCCAGCGGAAGACGCGCACCTGAACGTTGATCGGACGCTTGGCCTCGTTGCTCAAATTGAGCGTGGCGGCGCTGTCCGGCGCGATCAGGTCGACGGTCGTGGGAGAAACACGCAACGAGGCCGCTTCGCCGATCTGCCCGGAGAGCAGAAAGAGAGCGGCCGCGCTGATGCATCGCATCATCGGACGCATGGTAGCTCACTTTCCGCTGTCAGTATTGGACCGTGATGGCCACGATGTCGGAATAGGCGCCAGCGCCGGGAGTGGTCTGGACAGGCACCCGGCCGTAGACAGTCATGGTCTGCGGATTGCCGTTGCCCGTGCTCGCCACGGTGTCTGTTCCGGGCGTGAAGCCCCAGACCTGCGTGCGCGCGGCATCGCGATAAAGCGAATAGTTGACGGTTGCAGAGGCCGGCCCGGTCATCTTGCGGACCGCTACGGTGGCGCCTATGCCGCCGCCCGCGTTCAATCCGACGGTGTAAGGCGTGCTATTGGTGCACTGGACAGTTATCGAGCTCGTCTGGTCGACATTGGCGTCAATGACGCCCGTTGTTCCGAAATCCATATCGGTCGCTGTGACGACCTTGCACTCGGCGACGATATTGATGCGGACATTCATGTTGCCGGTCGCGGTCGCGGCGAAGGCGGGTCCGGCAAGGATTGGGTGAGCAATGATTAGGGCTGCGAGAGCCCGAGCGAGAGTCTTGAGCACGGCCATTATTCCTAAAACGCGTTGAGGGGCAGCATCGTGATCCCACTGATACGCGCTCGGGATCATTCAATGCTTCAATGCGATCCGGCGTGTGGAGGGCAACCACGCTGAATAACCGCATGGTGCGCCGCAATATCGGAATACCGATGTGCTGTCTGTCAGATCAGTGGCGCGGATGTCACGATAGTTGCGTGAATAGAAAAATAGTGTCGCTCGGCGCAGAGCAGCGACATGTCCCAACGCCAGAAGAAACGATTCCATTAGGTTGGACGACCTGCAAAAGCGGCGAAAGGGCAACGCGCGTCGCGGTGGTGGGCGGCCGTCGCGCCTGGCGGTCTTGCAAGCGAATCACGTGGCCGCCGGCGAGCAAGGCGAAGGACTGGCGCCAATCAGCTTCGACGCTGCGTGGCACATGTGGACATCATTGCGAGCAGATCCTCGTCTTTGCAGGGCTTTGGCATATACGCATCGTAGAACCAACGCTCAGGAAGGTCGTGTTCCGGAGTAGCCGTGATGAGAATGATGGGGCCGGCGTAACCGTGCTCCCGCACGAGCCTTATCATGGTCATTCCATCCATCCGCGGCATCATGTAATCGGTAATGATGAATTGTGGGGCTTCTCGTTGAACGATTTCGAGGCCAGCCTGCCCATCGCCGGCGAGTGTCACGTGGTATCCGGCGTGCTCCAGCGCGGAGCAGGTGCATGTGGCTATGAGCCACTCGTCCTCGACCAGTAGAACTCGAAGCATCGCATTGCCTCGCTTTTTTTCTCACCGCGGTTCAGGCTTCACGCCTAGGGGAACGCGCGATGCGCCTGTTCGATGTGTGAGGGGACGCAAAACGCTGGTCGGCGAGTTAACTTCATTGCGCGTTCTGTATGTTCATGCGCGATCCGTCTGAGCCGAGCATCGTTTGCAGGCGTGCCTGGCGGTGAGCGTTTTGAGAACGGGGAGAGATTTCAGGTGTCACGCAAGTCGATGCGTTGGTCTTGGCGTCTGGCTTTGGCAAATCCTCGATCGGTCGCGATGAAGCGCTCGAGCATGGGCACGACCAAGCGGACTGGGTCGGCGACGGGCTGCCCGGTTTCCCGCCCGAGCACTTCGGCATAGAGGAGGAGGTCACGGTGGAGCGTGGCAGGCAGCTCCAGCGTGATCTTCACAGGCTTGTCATCGGCGATGCGTCCGAGTTTCAGCTTGGTCATCGTCAGCTCCTATAGGGTTCGAGCACCAAGTCGCGTGTGACGATGACGCGGACTGGAAAGCCGGGGCGGATAGTGAGCGTCGGGGCGACATCGAGTTGGCGCCGCACGATCTGCTGACCGACATCATTGATGCTGTCGGATGCACCCTGGCGAAGAGCGCGGAGGATCGCGTCCTCTTCGCTCGACGAGCCGGCCTGGGCGCCGACGCTGAGTATCGTCGACAGAACCGCCGCCTTGAATAGTTGCCCCCAATGGTAATCGACGCCGTCCTCCAGGCCGGCATAGCCCTCGGAGTCCGCACCCGGTTGACGTTCGAGGACGATCGAGCGGCCGTTCGGCAGGATCAACCGGTTCCAGACGAGGAGCGCCCGGCGCTGGCCGAACTGCACGCCATTGTCGTACTGCCCGATGAGCCGCGTTCCCTGCGGAACGAGGAGGTAACGGCCGGTGGGGCTGTCATAGACATTCTCGGTCACCTGGGCAGTAATCTGGCCGGGGAGATCGGACCGGATACCGGTGATTAGCGCCGCCGGAATGACCGCACCGGCCTGAAGAACAAAAGGTGATGCCGGCGGCGAGACCCGGTCAGGCGAAACGGTGCGCTTGTCCGGTGGGGCGTTGAGGAAGGCCAGTTGACGGTCCTGTGCAGTGGACGCGCCGGGTTGGCCGCCGACGTCGATACCCGTAAGGCCAGGCGCTGCAGACAGGCTGGCGCCCTGGCCGGTCGCTGCGGTCGTCGCGCCGGTCTGGAAGAAGACGCGGCTGGTGCGCGCCGCCTCTTCTTCGGCGAGCCGGCGTTGCTCCTCGGGATCGACGGCTGGCGTTGTCATCACGGGCGGGGTGACTGGCTGCCCCCGGTTCTGCGCATCGAGGATCGGCCGACCGAGGTCGCCCGGCAAGGGCGGGCCCAGCACGGGACCGGTATAGTCTTTCGGCAGGCCCGAAAGGCCATCGGCCGTCTGGCGGTTGTCGGTCGAATAGAGTTCTTCGCCAGTCTTGGAGGCATTCTGCGTCTGCAGGGCATAGATCAAGGCCCCGCCGACCCCAAGGCCAGCGACCAAGCCGACACCGGCCAGGACCTTGCGCGAGATGCGCGTCACGCGGGGAGCGTCCGCGCGCAGCCGCATTGTTGCGACGGGCTCGCCCCCCTGCGGGTGCACGGGCTCGTCACGCTCCATTCCCTGTTCCTTGTCGGTTTGGCTCATGATGTCGGCTTTCCATCGGTGCGCACGATCCGGACCGTTTGCTGGCTTTTTCCGTTGCCAAGGCGCAGCTCCGCTGCACCGAAGAGCCGGTCGACGATCAGGACATTCTGGTGGATGCGGCTGTTGGCGATCTGTGGTTCGCCGTCGGGGCCTATGACGAAGAGCGGGGGCATCTCGCCCTGGACGATGCCGCGCGAGAACTCGATATAGACCCGCCGGCCGTCGTCATAGACCGAGACCGGGCGCCATGGCGGGGTGTCGCCGGTCAGCCCGTAGCGATAGTTCCGTGCCGCGATCGCCGGGATGATTGGCGTGGCGGGGATATTCTGGCGTTGCGATGCGGACGGCGAGGGATAGGCCCAGGCGACGGCCGGCATGTAGGGCTTTTCGCCGGAGCGGAGCTCGATCAGATAAGTGCGCCGGTCCGTCGTGATGAAGAGGTTGGTGGTGATGTCCGGTCGCGTCGGTTTGACCAGGACATGGACGCGACGTGTGGCGCCGCTGCCGCTTTCGGTGTCGCCGATGATCCAGCGCGCGGTATCGCCGGCCGCGATCGGTCCGGAGCCGGTCAGGCTCTCTCCCGGCTCGAGCGCGATATCGGTGATCTGTCCCACTGCCGCGTAGACCTGGTAGAGGGCGCCATCGCTATAAGGATAGATCTGGATGGCATTGTAGTATCCCTCGCGACGCGGTTGGACGCGTGCGGCGGCGTTGGCGTTCTCAACGCGCGTGATTGGCAGGCTTGCGGCCGGACCCCCACGGCTGGGGGTCCAGGGTGGTGGGACATGAAGGGGGCGCGGTCGCCCATCAGCGGTGGATGTAGGGACTGCCGGAACCGGTGGAATATGAGCATCGTAGCTTATCTCCGGCGGCTTTGTTGCGGTAGCGCAGCCGGCAAGCATCGAGCCTGCGAGGAGAACGCCCGCCATTGCGGTAGTACGGAAGGCCGGCTTTCCGGCGATGCGGAAAGCGGGGGTCATTGTCCAAGCTCCTTCGACCAGTTGATGGCATTGACGTAGATGCCCAGCGGGTTGGCGCGGAGCTTCTCGGAATTGCGGGGCGGCTGCACCACGATTGTCAGGATCGCCGTCCAGCGCTCGGTTCCGGCGAGCGACCCGTCCTGATAGCGCCGCTCGGTCCAGGCGACGCGGAAGCTGTCAGGCGATGCGCGGATGACACTCGACACGTCGACGGCGATCTGGATCCGGCCGACCTTGGTGAACGGGTCGTCGGCGCGCGCGTGGTCGTTGAGCGCCATGGCGCCACGGTCGGTTGTGAACTCATAGGCTCGAAGCCAGTTCTGACGGACGATAATCGCGTCGGCGGGGATGCTTCTGACCTGCTCGATGAAGCGAGCCAGATGCCAGGCCACTTGCGGGTCGGTCGGGCGATAGTCCGCGGTTGCTGGGGCGACCGCCTCCGCCTGACCGAGATCGTCGACCTGGACCACCCAGGGCACGACGGTCCCGCGGGCGGATTGCCATACGAGCGCGGAGGCGAACCCCGCCGACAGGATGAGGCAACCGAAAGCCATGAGCCGCCAGTTCCTGGCCTGCACTCGGACGGAGCCGATGCGCTCGTCCCAGACCTGGGCGGCGCGCTGATAGGGAGTCTCCGGCTGTGGAGACTTGCCGTAATGGGTGGACGGTCGTCGGAAGAGATTCATGAGCGGTCGCTTTCGGACAGGTTGACGGAGGAGCCGCCGCCATGGGCGTCTCCGGAACGGATGGCGTGGGCGGTGGCCTGAACGCCGTGTGAGAGCTGCTGCGAGCGCTTCATGCGCTCTGCCCAGGCGGGCGCGGCGTCCGCGCGTGCGGCAGCGGCTTCGCTAGTGCCTTCGCCGCCGCCGATCGTGCCCATGGTCGAGGAGCCGCCGGTCGCTTCGACGGTGGATTTGGCCCCGGCTGCGTAGCTCGCCTTGAGACTGTCGGCGGCGCGTGTGGCGGCGCGCTTCAGGGGCGAGACCGCCCCGCTGGCCCCGGCCTTTGCCACGCCGCCGAGGCCGGAGGCGACGGCTGCCATACCTGTTTCTCCGGCAGCGCCGAGGCTGTAGGCAGTGGAGGCGCCACCGGCCATGGCGGCGCCGCCGCGGGCGGCGGCAGCAGCGCCGCCCAGGAGGGAAGCTCCGCCGGACATGGCGGCGCCGGCGGTCGCCGCGCCGACAGCGACAACGCCGCCTGCGGCGAGGCCGGTCCCGACCGCGCTGCCTGCGCCGAGTTGCGGACCACCGGAAACGATGCCGTTGGCGATGCCGGGCCCGAAGATGCCAAGGCCGAGTAGCGACAAGGCGGCGAGCACGATCGCCATGGCCTGGTCGATGGTCGGCGTCTGGCCACCGAAGCCCTGTGTGAACTGCGAGAACAGCGTCGAGCCGATCCCGATGATGACGGCGAGGACAAGCACCTTGATGCCGCTCGAGATCACGTTTCCGAGCACACGTTCGGCCATGAAGGCGGACTTGCCGAAGAGGCCGAAGGGGATGAGGACGAAGCCGGCAAGCGTGGTCAGCTTGAACTCGATCAGGGTGACGAAGAGCTGGACGGCGAGGATGAAGAAGGCGAGCAGCACCAGAACCCATGCGAACAGCATGCAGGCGATCTGGATGAAGTTCTCGAAGAACGCCATCCAGCCCATGAGGTCCGAGATGGACTCGAGCAGCGGCCGGCCGGCGTCCAGTCCGGTTTGCGCGACCTTGCCGGGCCGCAGGAGATCGGCAGTCGAGAAGCCGGTTCCGGACGCCTTGAGGCCGAGGCCGGCAAAGCTCTCGAAAACGATGCGGGCGAGATTGTTCCAGTTGGAGATGAGGTAAGCGAAGACGCCGACGAAGAGCGTTTTCTTCACGAGGCGCGCGATGATGTCGTCGTCGGCGCCCCAACTCCAGAAGAGCGCGGCGAGCGTCACGTCGATGACGATCAACGTGGTGGCGATGAAGGCGACTTCGCCACCGAGCAGGCCGAAGCCGGAATCGATGTAGCGGGTGAAGACCTCCAGAAACTGGTCGATGACGCCGGTGCCGCCCATGAATTATTGGTCCTCGCTCGCATCCGGCGCGATCGCCGGTGCGGTTTCCTTAAGAATGGGATTGTCCGGGAGGACGTCCGTGGGCGCCGGAGTGGCGGGAGTGTTCGGAGCGGCCGGGCGATCGACCTGCCGGTCGGTGGGCCGCGCACCGGGAGTGAGGAACCGCTGGCGGTTCTCAGCCCAGGCGCGCAGGCAGCCGGCGTCGCGAGCGCCGGCTTCGCCCATTACGGCACAGCGCCGAAGCTCAGCCCGCAGCGGGTCGACGCGGCTGTCATCGCGGTCGCCGAGCGCTGGCGTCTCCGGCTCCTCCTCTTTCCGGGTCATCTCGATTGCGGTCGCGGTCAGCGCGACCGCGATGAGGCCTACTGCCGCGAGCCGGGCGAACCACTTGCCGTCCATGCTCGCCTCCGTCAGTTGTGGAACATCCGGGCGTTGCCCGGCTGGTAGCTGGCGCCCGGGGTGAGGAAGCGGCGGCGCTGCTCGCGACCCTGCTCGGCCGCGGCGGCGCGCTCTGCCTCGGCGAGCGCCTGCGCGCGTCCGTTGGCGGCGACGACCGCGGTGAGATCAGCGAGCTGCTGGGCCTGCAATGCAAGGAGCTGGTTCCCCGCCTGCGTCGCCTGCAGGGCGCCGGTAGCGCCCTGGCTCTGACCGACGAGCGCGGACATCTGCGTGCGGTTGGTGTCGAGGTTGCCGATGACGGTCGCTTGCACACGCATCGCGTCCTGCAGCCCGCCGACCGTGTTCTGCCAGCGCGAGCGTGCGCCTGCCACGAGCTGCTGATCGGTCGCGGACATCGACACCTTGCCGTAGGTGGTCCGGAAGGCCTGGTCGATCTGCTGGACATCGAAGGCGATGTTTTGTGCCTGGGCGAGGAGCCGCTGGGTGCGCTGGACGGACTGCTGGAGCTGCTGCAGCGAGGAGAAAGGCAGGCTCGCGAGGTTGCGGGCCTGGTTGATCAGCATCTGCGCCTCGTTCTGAAGCGAGGTGATCTGATTGGTGATCTGCTCGAGTGAGCGCGCCGCCGAAAGCAGGTTCTGCACGTAGTTCTTCGGATCGAAGACGATGACCGCGTGCGCCGGTGTGGTGAGAAAGGGCGAAAGCGCGGCGGGCGTGGCAAGTAGGGCCGCGACGATGCGAAGCGTGCGGACGCGACGGAGGGAACGCATGGTCATGACTGCATCTCCTGGACTTGAGGGGCGAGATTGGTGAGGTCGGGGATGAGGTCGGCGGCCCACCCGGCGTCGCGGTGGCGCAGCCAGGCGGGCAGGAATCCGTCCGGCCCATGCTCGGCGAGGATGCGCTGGATGGCAGCCTGATCCGTCTTGGAAGAGGCCGCGCAGAGCGCGAGCGCCACGTCGGAGAGACCGAGCTCGAACAGACGGTTGCCGCGGCGCGACTGGCAGTAATAGTCGCGCTTGGGCATGGCGCGGGCGAGGATCTCGATCTGTCGATCGTTGAGGCCGAAGCGGCGATAGATCGCGGTGATCTGCGGCTCGATCGCGCGCTCGTTGGGAAGGAGCAGTCGCGTCTGGCAGCTCTCGATGATCGCCGGCGCGATTGCTGAGCCGTCGATGTCGCTCAGCGATTGGGTGGCGAAGATGACCGAGGCGTTCTTCTTGCGCAGCGTCTTCAGCCATTCCCGGAGTTGACCGGCGAAGCCCTCGTCGTCAAGCGCGAGCCACCCTTCGTCGACGATGATGAGAGTCGGGCTGCCGTCGAGCCGGTCCTCGATGCGGTGGAAGAGATAGGCGAGCACCGCGGGCGCGGCGCCGGTGCCGATCAGGCCCTCGGTCTCGAAGGCCTGGATGGAGGCCTCGCCGAGATGTTCGGTTTCCGCGTCGAGCAGCCGGCCGTAGGGACCGCCGACGCAATAGGGTCGGAGCGCCTGCTTGAGGTCGTTCGACTGGAGCAGGACGGTGAGGCCGGTGAGCGTGCGTTCGCCGACGGGCGCGGACGCGAGCGAGGTGAGTGCCGTCCAGATATGCTCCTTCACCTCGGGCGAGATGGTGACGCCCTCGCGGATCAGGATCGCGACAATCCAGTCGGCAGCCCAGGCGCGCTCGCTAACATCCTCGATGCGCGCGAGCGGCTGCAGTGACACCGAGCTCTCGGCGCCTTCGGTGAGGCCGCCACCGAGGTCATGCCAGTCGCCTTGCATGGCGAGCGCGGCGGCTCTGATGCTTCCCCCGAAATCAAAGGCGAAGACCTGAGACCGCTCATACCGGCGGAACTGCAGCGCTATGAGCGCGAGCAGCACGGATTTGCCGGCGCCGGTTGGGCCGACCACGAGCGTGTGGCCGACATCGCCGACATGGATGGAAAACCGGAACGGGGTCGAGCCCTCGGTCTTGCCGAGCAGCAAGGGGGGTGCACCGAAGTGCTCGTCCCGTTCCGGCCCTGCCCACACCGCCGAAAGCGGGATCATGTGGGCGAGGTTCAGGGTGGAGATCGGCGGTTGCCGGACATTGGCATAGGTGTGCCCGGGCAAGCTGCCGAGCCAGGCGTCGACCGCATTGATGGTCTCAGCCATCGCCGTGAAGTCGCGACCCTGGATGACCTTTTCGACAAGGCGTAGCTTTTCGCTGGCAACGCGCGGATCCGCGTCCCAGACGGTGACGGTGGCCGTTACATAGGCCTGTCCGGCATAGTCGGCGCCGAGTTCCTGCAGGGCGAGATCGGCGTCAGCGGCCTTGTTGGCGGCGTCGGTGTCGACAAGGGCCGAGGCCTCGTTGGTCATCACCTCCTTGAGGATGGCCGCGATCGACTTGCGCTTGGCGAACCATTGCCGCCGAATCTTGGTCAGCAGCTTTGTCGCGTCGGTCTTGTCGAGCATGATCGCCCGTGTCGACCAGCGATAGGGAAAGGCGAGACGGTTGAGATCGTCGAGTATGCCGGGCGTGGTCGCGGTCGGAAACCCGACAATGGTCAGCACGCGCAGATGTGTGTTGCCGAGGCGCGGTTCGAGCCCGCCGGTGAGCGGTTGATCGGCGAGCAGCGCGTCCAGGTAGATCGGCGTCTCGGGGACGCGCACGCGATGGCGCTTGGTCGAGACGGTCGCGTGCAGATAGGTCAGCGTTTCGGCGTCATCAAGCCAGGCGCATTCCGGCATGAAGCCGTCGACCAGTTGCAGCACGCGGTTGGTGCGGTCGATGAACCCCTGCAGGATCTCGTGTGGACTGACGCCGGCTTCGGCCTTGCCCTCGTAGAGCCAGGTTTCGGCGCGCGCGGCATCTTCTGCCGGCGGCAAATAAAGAAAGGTCAGGAAATAGCTCGACTCGAAATGCGAGCCGGCTTCCTCGAAGTCGGCCTTGCGCTCGGCATCGATGAGGGCCGAGGCGGCGTCGGGAAACCTGCTACTGGGATAGGTCGCGGCTGCGTGCCGCTGCGCTTCCACGAAGATTGCCCAGCCTGATCCGAGACGGCGGAAGGCGTTGTTGAGGCGACCGGCGACGGCGACGAGTTCGGCCGGCACAGCGGAGTCGAGATCGGGACCGCGGAAGCGCGCGGTGCGCTGGAAGGAGCCGTCCTTGTTGAGGACGACGCCTTCGCCGACCAACGCTGCCCAGGGCAGGAAGTCGGCGAGCCTGGTGTTGCGATTGCGGTATTCGGCGAGATTCATCATGGCAGGCAGCCCCTCAGACCGACAGGTGACCGGGGATGCGCAGATGCCGGCGCACCACGTCGACGAACTGCGGGTCACGCTTTGCTGCCCACACGGCCGCCAGGTGCCCGAGTGCCCAGAGGCCAAGGCCAACCAGCCAGAGGCGAAGGCCCAGACCGAGCGCGGCGGCGAGCGTGCCGTTCAGGATGGCGATCGCGCGCGGGGCGCCGCCGAGCAGGATCTGCTCGGTCAGCGCCCGGTGCACTGGAACGGAGTAGCCCGGGACCTCCTCGGCGTGGGATGCGGAAGCGGCCATCAGACGAGCGCCCCGCCACCAAAGGAGAAGAAGGACAGGAAGAAGGAGCTCGCGGCGAAGGCGATCGAGAGACCGAAGACGATCTGGATCAGCCGGCGGAATCCGCCGGAAGTGTCACCGAAGGCCAGCGTCAGGCCGGTGACGATGATGATGATCACGGCGATGATCTTGGCGACAGGGCCCTCGACCGACTGGAGAATCTGCTGGAGCGGCTGCTCCCACGGCATCGACGAACCGGAGGCATGCGCCGCAGGGGCAAGTGCGAGCGAGAGGAACGTGACGGATGCTACCGTCGCGAGGTGACGACGGACGCGCAGGAATTGGCGGATCATGCAGGAGCTCCTGTTGGGTTTGGCTGAGATGCGGGGGTGATGGCGTAGTCGCCGGACGGACCGAGCCCTTCGATGCGGGCGAGTTCGGCGAGACGGCGCGAGGAGCCGCGACCGGCGAGGACCGCGACGAGATCGATCGTCTCGGCGATCAGGGCGCGCGGGACGGTGAGGACGGCTTCCTGGATGAGCTGCTCGAGGCGGCGCAGGGCGCCGATGGCGCTGCCGGCATGGATGGTGCCGATGCCGCCGGGATGGCCGGTGCCCCAGGCCTTCAGGAGATCGAGGGCCTCGGCGCCGCGCACCTCGCCGATCGGGATGCGATCAGGACGTAGGCGCAAGGACGAGCGAACGAGATCGGAGAGCGAGGCGACACCGTCCTTGGTGCGCATGGCGACGAGGTTGGGAGCCGCGCATTGCAGCTCGCGCGTATCCTCGATGATGACGACGCGGTCGGAGGTCTTTGCGACCTCGGCAAGGAGTGCGTTGGTGAGCGTCGTCTTGCCGGTCGATGTGCCGCCGGCGACGAGAATGTTCGCTCGTGTCGCGACGGCGTGTCGCAGGGCCTCGGCCTGGCCGGCAGACATGATCCTGGCGGCGACATAGTCGTCGAGCGTAAAGACCGCGACGGCCGGCTTTCGGATCGCGAAGGCGGGCGCAGCGACGACCGGCGGCAGCAGCCCCTCGAACCGCTCCCCCGTTCCGGGAAGCTCGGCGGAAAGTCGGGGTGCGCCGCTGTGAACTTCGGCTCCGACGTGATGGGCGACCAGACGAATGATCCTCTCGCCGTCGGCGGGAGAAAGGTGCTCGCCGGTATTCGAGAGACCTTCAGAAAGCCGGTCGATCCAGAGCCGCCCGTCGGGGTTGAGCATCACTTCGACGATCGACGGGTCTTCCAGATATCCGGCGATGGAGGGGCCGAGGGCCGTGCGCAGCATGCGCACGCCTCGCGTCATCGCTTCGGATTTTGGATGAGAAACCGCCACGTCGTCCCCGTTCTCTGGCGGGCCACATGACGCGCGGCCCTGGATCGGGGATGATTAAAAGAGCCAGAAATGGGGCTCCGGCAACAAGGTCGAGGGCGTAGTAGGGCCGTGGCGTAGAAAGACAGGCGATCGGCGGAATGCTTGGTATCTGGCGTGCCGCAATTCCAAGCCTATTCGGGGTTTGGTTCTGGTTGGATGTCTTCGGAGATCTCCTGCTTGAGCTTCGGACCCTTGGCGAGTCGACGGCCAAGCGCCGCGACAAAAGCGTCATAGCGTTCGCCAGCCTTAGCGCGGGCCGCGGCCTGGGCCGGCTCGGGGAGTGGCGGATTGGTAGTGAGCCAGAAGCGCACGAAGACAGCGAGGGTCTCTACTGCGATTCCGAGGTCGCGTTCGAGCCGCGCCATGCGCCGATCGACCTGATCAAGGCGTTTCGTGGTCGCGGCCTCCTGGCGTTCCGCGGCGTCCGGCGACAGGAAGGAGGCGATCGACGCTTCGGCGACGAGCGAGCGCGACTGATCGCGGCGCGCGGCATAGTCACTAAGCGCTTTCATCACCGGAGGATCGAGATAAACGGAGAGGCGTTGTTTTTTGGACGGCTTCTTCATCGCCTACAGCTCCATGCCGTCGCCCGGATCGAGCGCGACCTGACGCGCGACGCCTTGCATGAGCCCTGTCATGCGACGGTTGCGGTTTGCGTCCTCGTCGGCGTCGTCATGCGGCTCATATTCGAACTCGTTTGCGATCGGCTCCTTTTTCTCGATTGGTTTTGTGATGTTGAGCTCGGGTTGCTGGCGACGCTCGGAGCCGGTTGTATCTTCGTCGTCGCCGTTGTCTTGCGATGCGGGCGTCTCTACGGCCGGCAATGTCGGAAGCGGCAGCGCGCTCCAGTCGTCACGGTTTTCACCAGCCGCCTTTTGCACCGCAGGCGGTCGCAGAATGCGCTCTTGAAAGCGTGGGTCTTCGAAATAGCGCGCCTTCTTTGCACGGATGGGCGGCGTGCCTGCCACCATGACGATTTCGTCGGCGGGCGGGAGCTGCATCACCTCGCCCGGCGTGAGGAGCGGCCGCGCGGTTTCTGAGCGCGAGACCATCAAGTGTCCGAGCCAGGGCGATAGGCGGTGTCCCGCATAGTTCTTCATCGCCCGCATTTCCGTGGCGGTGCCGAGGGCATCGCTCACTCTCTTGGCGGTCCTTTCGTCGTTGGTGGCGAAGCTCACACGCACATGGCAGTTGTCGAGGATCGAATTGTTGGGCCCGTACGCCTTTTCGATCTGGTTCAGCGACTGCGCGATCAGGAAGCTCTTGAGACCGTAGCCGGCCATGAAGGCGAGCGCGCTTTCAAAGAAATCGAGGCGGCCCAGCGCAGGGAATTCGTCAAGCATCAACAGGAGGCGATGCCGGCGGGTTCTGGCGTTCAGATCTTCGGTGAGGCGCCGGCCGACCTGATTAAGGATGAGACGGATCAGGGGTTTGGTGCGATTGATGTCGGATGGCGGCACCACGAGGTAGAGCGTGCTCGGACGAGTTTCGCCAACAATGTCGGTGATCCGCCAATCGCAACGGCGCGTGACTTCGGCGACGACAGGATCGCGATAGAGGCCGAGGAAAGACATGGCGGTCGAAAGCACGCCCGACCGTTCATTGTCGGATTTGTTGAGCAGCTCTCGCGCCGCACTGGCGATGACCGGATGCGGCCCTGCTTCGCCCAGATGCGGTGTCTTCATCATCGCGGCGAGCGTTGATTCAATCGGCCGCTTCGGATCGGAGAGGAAGGCTGCGACGCCGGCGAGCGTCTTCTCCTTCTCGGCGTACAGCACATGCAGGATCGCGCCGACGAGGAGCGCGTGGCTGGTCTTTTCCCAGTGATTGCGTTTCTCGAGGGATCCTTCGGGATCGACCAGGATGTCCGCGATGTTCTGAACGTCGCGGACTTCCCATTCGCCGCGTCGGACCTCAAGCAGCGGATTATAGGCGGCCGAGTTCGGATTGGTTGGATCGAACAGCAGCACGCGGCCGTGCTTTGCGCGGAAGCCCGAGGTGAGCTGCCAGTTTTCACCCTTGATGTCGTGGACGATCGCGGAACCTGGCCACGTCAACAGCGTGGGAACGACCAAACCCACACCCTTGCCGGATCGCGTCGGTGCGAAACACAGCACATGTTCGGGACCGTCATGTCGGAGATAGTCGCGACTGAGCTTGCCGAGCACGACACCGTCGGGACCAAGGAGGCCAGCCGATTTCACCTCTTCGGGCCGGGCCCAACGCGCGGAGCCATAAGTCTCGACGTTCTTCGCCTCCCGCGCGCGCCAGACCGACATGCCGATGGCGACGGCGATGGCGATAAAGCCGCCCGAGGCGGCAATGACCCCGCCCTTCCAGAAAATATCGGGGGCATACGCGTCGTAGAAGTACCACCACCAGAAGAAGGCTGGCGGATAGTAGATCGGCCAGCCGGCAAGTTCGAACCACGCCGGTCCGAGCTGCGCCTGGAAGCCGAGCCGCCATGCCGTCCACTGCGTGGCGGCCCAGGTCGTGAGCAGCACGATCATGAAGACAGTGAGGATCTGACCCCACAAGATTTTCGTAGCGGACATACTCACCGGCCCGAGCAAATGCCCAACGGTGGCGAGAGATCGTCTTGAAGTTCAAGCTAATGGCGGTGCCGGTCGAACAAACGGATAGTATCGGCGGTACAAAGGACTGTTTCCGATCTACGGGATCGTGGTCGGACAAACTCCCGACGCTTCATCGGGTTAAGCTGAGCGGTCCCATAGTCTGATTGAGTCGCCGCTGCCCATGAGCAAACCCGCCGCCGTATTTCTCCGGTCAGACAGTTGCAGCCCATCATGCAACGTTATAACGTTGCATTCAAGTAGTGTACCGTTTCGCCACAACACGATGGAGAGATCCGTGGCCCAGCATCTGAGACCAGCTCGCAAGAGACCTGTTTCTCAATTCGCTCCGATCTCCGAAATCCTTCGCGCCTACTGGAAGTCCGACCGCTGGACGTTGCTGCTCGTCACGGTGGTCGTCTTCCTGTCCAGTGTGGCGAGCGTCGCCGCACCCTTTCTCTTCTCGCGTCTTGTCGATCGGCTGCCCCAAGACGGCGCGGCCTCGGCCTTGGCGTGGGGCTTCGTGATCTATGCCGTGCTGCTTGGCGTCGCGTCGGCGCTGCAGCACATGGTGCAGTACCTCTCCTTCATGAGCGCGGAGAATCTGGGCTTCATCACCGGCACGCGCTTTTTCGAGCGCCTGCTGAGGAAGACCGCTTCGTTCTTCGTCGAGCACAATCCGGCCGAGATCCAGAATGCAGCCGCGCGCGGACGCAGTTCGCTGACGACGCTGGTGCAACTCGGGCTCATCGTCTTCATCCCCGGCGCGACGCAGATCCTGCTTACTTTGGTGACCCTCGGCGCTCTGATCAATCTCGAGGTGGCCGCGATCGTCGTCGTCTACGGCATCGCCGCGGTCGCCCTGACCCTATTATCGGCCCGCCGTGCCCGCGTCTTCCTCGACAAGGCCATTGAGGCCGGTCAGGAGAACGCCCGCTTCGTCGGCAACGCCATGAACGCCATGGAGACGCTCCGGCATTTCGGCAGCCATGGCTGGATGAGCCGGCGCTTTAGGGCAAAGGCCGAGGAGGTTCGCGACAACTGGCGTGCCTACGTGCTGCAGCGCGTCGGCTACATCGCCTTGCTCGGGCTGGGCCTGTCCGTGCAGTTTGCTGTGACGTTCCTTCTGCTGTTGCCGCGCTACGAAGCCGGAACCCTCACGATCGGTGATATCGTGTTGTTCAACACACTCCTGCTCCAGCTCAACATGCCGTTCGAAATGATTGCCCATGCTATCGATGACGTGGTGCGCTCGCGCGCGGCGCTCGCGCCGCTGGCGACGATGTGGGCCGCACCTGAGGAGCGGCAGGTCTCGCACGCTCCCGCCTTCGTGCCGAGCGATGGTCGGATCGTCTTCGAAGATGTGGACTACGCCTATGGTAACGGGCGCGGCGTGAAGGACATCTGCTTCACAGCCGAACGCGGTTCCATCACCTTCCTCGTTGGCGAGACAGGCTCTGGCAAGTCGACGATCTTCAAGCTGGCGCTCAAATCCGTCGAACCGGATCAGGGGCGCATCCTCGTTGATGGGATCGACCTTACAACCATCGACCGGGCCGACTGGTACAGCGCAGTCGCCGTCGTACCGCAGGACGTTGTGCTGCTCAACGAGAGCCTCGCCGACAACATCCTGCTCGGCCGGCCCCGGGATGACGTGCGCCTTCGTCTCGCGGCCGAAAAGGCGGCGATCCTGTCCTTCATCGTCGACCTGCCAGCTGCATTCGAGACGACGGTGGGCGAGCGCGGCCTGAAGCTCTCCGGTGGCGAGCGTCAGCGGATTGCCATCGCCCGTGCCCTCTATGGCGATCCGGCGATCCTGTTCCTCGACGAGGCGAGCTCGGCGCTCGATGAAGCCACCGAGCGCGACATCATGGAACATATCCGTCTGCTCGCCCGCGATGTCACGGTCATCGCCATCACCCACCGCCGAAGCGTCATCGTGAGCACCGACTCGGTGATCGACCTGAACAAGCAGCGGCTACATGCCGGTTAGAGGCCGAGGCCGCGCTTCTTCCCGAAGCCCCATTCGATCCCGCCGTCGTTGCGCGCGACGCCGGAGACATGTCGCCCGATGTGCTTTTCGAGCGACGGCGACCACGGTACGAGCTGGAAGCCGAGACCATCATCGATCATGGCGAAGCGCCCCGAGGCGAGAGCGAAACGCTGGCGGTAGGTGCCGGCGACGTATTCGCCTGACCCGGCCTTGTTGAATGGCCTGCCTGTCTCGGCGGCGAGTTTCTCTCCAAGCGCTTCGAGCTCCTGCCGGCGCAGAGTCTCGATCAGATTGCGCGCGAAAATCACGCTGCGGCCTTGGCGCTCTGCAAGCCGGCGTTCGATGAGCTCCTCGGCCCTTCGGTCCATGGCGTCCCGAACCTCGGCGCCAAATCCGCCGCTGCCGAGGGCAACCGGTTCGGGCGCGATCGCCTGCCGGTCGAGCCAAGTAGCACCGTTCGCCGTGATTTGCTGCTCGATCGTAAGATCCGACCGTACGGCGAGCGCGACCCGGCGCCGCCCTTGCGCGTCATCGAACTTTCTCAGTTCGACGATGGATCCGGTCGGGCCATCGCCGGCGGCATCGAGATCGGCCAGCTTGATGTGATGGGTGCGGCCATCGACGCCGTCGACCACGGCATAGGCCGTGCCCTTGAGTTCGTCATCCAAACCGCGGTCGACCAGGCGGCCGATGACGGGCGTGTCGAGACTCTCGCCTGCAAGAACATAGCTCGCCGTGCTCCGTTCGATGCCGCGCTCCGACAGGCCGCGGTGGATTCGCTTGATGATGTCACCGCGCTCGCCGAGCTCGCGCAGCGTCGCCTCCGCATTCTCGGCGATGACCCACTGGGCAGGGCCAACCTGATCGGCAAGCCCGAGGGATTCGAGTTTGCGCAGCCTGCCGACCTTGAGGGCGTGGAATTCGTCGGGCTGTCGATCGGGATGCGGTGCGAGATCGATAACGCCGGTGCGATAGCTGTCGCGCGCGAGCTGGCGGTCGAGGTTGGTCCAGCGCTCGCTATCGATCTGACGTTCGAGCGTCTGCCGGATCTCCTGATCTGTGCGCGGGCCGAGCTCCTGGGTGATGAGGTCACGCGCGCGATCGCGCATGCCTTCCTTGATGTAGTCGCGCGAGATGACGAGGTTCTCGCCGTCACCGCGGACGCCGCGGACAATGATATGGACGTGTGGGTGCTCGGTGTTCCAATGATCGACGGCAACCCAGTCGAGCCGGGTGTCGAGGTCCTTCTCCATCTGACCGACAAGCCCGCGCGTGAAGGCCTTGAGGTCGGACATCTGCAACGCGTCGTCGGGAGAGACGATGAAGCGGAAATGATGCCGGTCGCCGTCGCAGCGTTCGGCGAAGGCCTTCGGGTCCGCCTCGTCGACTCCGGGACCGAATAACCGCGCCTTCTCCCCGTCCCGGGTGACGCCCTCGCGCCGCAGATAGTTGAGATGGGTGGCGAGCGGTGCGCTCTTGCCGCCGAGACGGACAACGCGCGCCTTGACGACGCAGCCGCGCGATCGGGAAGTGATGAGGCGATTGGCCTGGAGGGAGGCACGCTGTCCGCGCCCGAAGCGCGAGCGGTTCCCAGGGCCAATCTTCCCCTGTCGTGAAACTGAGCCGCCGGCGCGCTGGGCGGCGGCAAGCGCCTGGGCGATGAAGGGCCTGGCGCGCTGCGCGCTGGGGGAGCGGATGCGACCAGGCCGAATGCGGAAGTCGTCTTCCTCGCTCATGAGCGGAAGCCCGCACATCGAGCTAATCTGCGAGGATTAAAGAGAAATCGGAGAATTCGCGAGGTGCGCGCATTTTGCGCACCTCGCGAATTCGCGGCGCAAGCCCTTGAAAAACCACGACCGTCATCAGCCGCACATCGCGGCTCTTTATCCTGCCATCGTACGGTCGTGTTTCCAGCTTCCCGCCCCAACGCTCTCCATGATGCGCTTGGGCTCGCTGCTCTGCGCTTTCCGAAGGGAGTGCTCATGGCGCACCACGCGGTTCATTGCGTGCAACGAAAAGTGCGTTTGTGCGCGGTTCGGGTGCAGAAAAATTGCGCGCTACCGACGATTTTTCGGCACCGTCGGTGCGCTGCGGTTGCGCAGGTTCCCGTGCGGTTGGCGTTGCGCTCGTGCGCGTCACGAAGAGCGGCGCTTGCATCCAGGACGGCTGCTCGGGCGCCGTCGCGACCGCTACACCGGCGAGGTAGCCCGGACCGAGAAGAGGAGCGATGGAGGCGACATAGGCGCGGGTCTCGGCCGGCAGCTGGCGGCCAGACGCGAGATGTTCGTCGTAGCGTTTCGGCCCCGCATTATAGGCCGCGAGAAAGCCCGGAGAGCCATAACGATCGTACATTTCGCGCAGGTACGCCGCGCCCGCCAGAATGTTGTCACGCGGAGCATAAGGATCATTGCCGAGACGATAGCGGACGCGCAGTTCGGCCCAAGTATCCGGCATGATCTGCATCAGACCTATGGCGCCGGCGCGCGAGAGAGCGTGCATATCCCCCGCGCTTTCGGCGCGCATGACGGCGCGAATCCATGACTGCGGAATGGCGAAGCGCTGCGCCGCCTCCGCGATGTGGGCAGCATAGGAATCAGCAGGCGCGGGACGCGCGGTTGGCGCTGTCTGTGCGGTGACACCGGCATGAGGCAATGCTGCGACGAACAGGCCGGAAAGGAGGAGGAAGGGAACGAGCCGGGCTGCGCGAGGCAGCCCGAACGCGATCATGGCGAAGCGACGCGTGCAGTTCTCGTGCATCGCTTCAGTCCCGCTCGGCGCGCTTTTGCGGCCGGTTCCAGTAGAGACCCCAGGCGGTCTTGTCGTCGCCCGACTGGAACAGGTTTGCGCGGATCGGCGATGCGAGAGCGGGATCGTCGATCTGCAGCGAGACATAGTCGCCGGCCTTCTCGCCGGTGCGTTTCCAGCCGGCGCCGATCTCTGGTCCATCGTCGTCGCCGAGGTGGATGCGGTAGTCGGGCGCGTTCTCGGCGTCCGATGGTTCGGCAGGAATGAGCACGATGTCGGCGTTGAGCACGAGCGTGCGCAGCGTTCCCGAATAGCCGGTCTTGGTGCGCGTGAATTGACCGATCTGGGTCATGGCCAGTCTCCTTATGGGTGGGTTTGAGGGAGGTTTTCAGCGCGTTGGGGCGCGCCATTCGTAACGGCCGGAGCCGTCTTCGTCGGTCCACAGGGGGACCGCACGACCGAGGACAGAACTGTCGGGGAGAGGTCCGAAGTAACGGCCGTCGAGGCTGTCCTGGACCTGCCAGTTCATGAGAAAGAGTTGGCCCTTTGCTATGATGCGGCAGCCCTGCCAAACGGGCAGTTCGCGCCCCTCGCGATCGCGATCGAGCGCGGCGGCGATGAACGCGCCATCGACCAGGACGTCGCGGCCGGTGCGACAGACCGTCTGCCCGGGAAGTGCGACCACGCGCTTCATCAGCGGCACGCCGCGTGGCAGGTATCCGCGCTCATGCATGAAAGTTGCGAGCGGCTCAGGTGCGGTGACGGCAACGAGGTCGGCCACTTCGAGGCGGTCTGCCGGAGTGATTTCATAGAGGCCGATGGGCGTGCTCGCGGAAGCATTCCAGACGAGCCTGAGCGGCATCGTGATGAAGGCGGTGATGATGATCACCATCGTCGCGAAATACGCCGTCATGAGATAGGCGAAGCGGCTCATGACGTGGTCCTCCGGCGCAGGAGGTACGCCTGGTGCTGTTCGGGCGTGTAAGCGCGCGGTTGCTGCCCGGCAGTCAGGCGGTTGTGGACGTGCCGCCAATGGTCCGGCGAGACGTCTGCTGCTACGATGTCGAGCGCTTCGATCGCATCGATTGCCTGCAGCACTTGCTCGACTCTCGGCCAGCTTTCGACCTTGAGGAGGATGTCGCCGCCAGGGCGCACGAAGGGCAGCGTTTGGTAAGCCTCACCCGGCGCGACGGCGCGCACGATATCGAGGCGCGAGATGATCGTGCCGAAGTCGTTCGACGCCCAGCGGACGAATGCGAAGATCGTGTCCGGGCGGAAAAAGAGCACGCGCCGGCGCCGATCGAGGATCTGCTCGTGGGCTGGCTCACCGAAGCTGATCCAGTTCTCGATTTTCTTCTCAACCCAGGTGAGTTCGACGCGCGTGAGATTGTCGGTTGGACTGGCGGCCGGCACAGGGCCGCCGCGCACGCGGGGGGCCGCGGTGCCGGTCATGATGGGTCTCCTTCGGATGGTGGGAATTCTCGGATCAGCAGGTCGCGGAGCATGTCCGCGACGGTCATCCCGCGCTGGAACGCGGTGATCTTGATGCGGCCGCGCAGCTCCGGCGTGACGTCGATGGTGAGGCGCGCGCTGAATGGCGAGGTGTCGCCGGAGCACTTGTCGTCGGCATCGGCAGCTTTGATCCACCGCTCAGGATCGGCGGGGCGAGCCGCAAAGCCGCGCCTGGAGGATCGCTCGCTCATGGCGTGATCCTCCGCGCGCGAAGCGCATCGATCTCGGCAGCGAGCGCGTGAACCTCGCGCGTCGCCGGGCTTTCGTCGTCGAGCTCGAAGACGAGACGCCCGGACTGCGCGGCGTCGGCGAAGGCGACTCGCTGACCAATTGTCGCCGACAAGACTGGTGGGTCGTGGTCGGCGAGCGCCTCGGCGGTATCGCGCGCGAGGATGGTGCGCGTGGCGCAGCGATTGAGAACGAACCGAGCGGCGAGCTCGGGACGGTAGATGCGGGCTTCGGCGAGCAGTGCCAGCATCTCCGCCGAAGCCCATCCATCGAAGGGCGACGGCTGGACCGGGATCAGCACCAGCTCGGCGGCGAGCAGCGCGGAGCGCATCAAGCCGGCCACTCTGGGCGGCCCGTCGATAACGACATGATCGCAACTGCGGGCGAGTTCGGGCGCCTCGCGATGGAGCGTATCGCGCGCCAGGCCGACGACACTAAAGAGGCGCGCGTGGCGCTCGCGAGCGCGTTGCTCGGACCAGTCGAGAGCCGAGCCCTGGGGATCGGCATCGATCAGTGTGACACGTTGTCCGAGCCGCGCCCATTCGCCGGCAAGATGCAGCGCCAACGTCGTCTTGCCGACGCCGCCCTTCTGGTTGAGGAGCGCGATGATCATCGAGCGCCTCCGGTGCGACGCGGAAAGCGAAGCTGTGCAGGCTGATCGGATGCCGCTGAACGGTGCGGCGTTGACGGCGGGTGCGCGAGGTTTTTGCCGCCGCCATCAATAAGAAAGTTAGATTCTCTGTTAGATTCTAAGTTAAGGCCCGGGATCGCCGTTTCAGGCCAGAGACTTAGCTGCGATCCGTGCGCCCGAAATCCCGATAGGGCTGCGCCCGAAATCCCGATAGTCGTTGCGCCCGAAGTCCCGAGTGGTTCCACAGCCTTATCCACAGGGGCTGTGGATAAGTTGCCGGGCAGGATGCGCAGTAGTTCGCGTTGCCCATCTCGCTCGATCTGCAGCCGATAGCCGGGGAGAGGCTGGCGCTGCACGATGCGGCGAAGGTCGAAGGCGAAGTCGGAGACCCTCGAGAGGCTTCCCGACTTTTCGTGCAGATGCGGGATCTCGAAGAGCCAACCCCGCGGTTGGCGGCCAGCGTGCTTGCGGGCGACGCGATAAAGCCAGCGTTCGATTCCGCCAGTTAGGCGGAAATAGGCGGGATCGATCGCGAGCACGAGCGAGCGGTCGACGACACCTCGGTAGAACCAGTCGGGCAGGACGAACTCCATGCCCTCGGTGCGACCGTCACGCGTCGCGCATTCTTCCCATTCGTTGATCCAGGAGAACTGATGGCGGCGCCAATGCTCGCCGTGTCGAATGGTCGTGCGGATCGAGGTCGACTGAAGCCGTGCGAGTGCGCCCTTCAGCAACTTGTATTCGCGCGCGCCCGTGTCGCGACCGACGGCGGTCAGGAGCTGATAGGGGGTGAAGCGCAGGAAGCGCGAGGTCTTGAGGCCGATGTTTTCCGCCTCGACGATCTGGCTCGCTGCCCAGATCAGGACGTCGGCGTCCCAGATGTTCGCCATCCCGTGCTCGGGCACCGCAAAGACTTCCACCTGCACGTCGCCTGATTTGTATAGAATCGGCGTCACGCGCTTGGCCTTGGCGAGCGAGAAGAAGGGTCGCTCCATCAGGTCGCGCTGATCGCGCGGGCTGGCGTCGCCTGTGGCTACAACGAAGGGGTCGAGCTTGCTGCGCTCGCTTGGGGTGATGAGGCGCCGCCGCTTCATGATGGGCGGCCTCAGCGCAGGTGGCGGCCGATGTGGGCGAGCTGTACGGGATCGTGGCGTTTCGCCGGCAGGACCTCACCGCGCGGGTCGGAGGTCGAGGTGACCATGCCGCGGTCGGCCCAGGCCTGCAGATCCTCGATCGCGTAGACGACGCGTCCGCCGAGTTTGCGATAGGCCGGGCCGGTCCCATAGGTCCGGTGCTTCTCGAGCGTGCGGCCGGATAGACCGAGAAAGCGAGCGGCTTCGGGGGTTCGGAGATAACGTGGGGGTATGCCGGATAGGCTGGGTGTCATGGTCGGGGCCTCCGTGGTTTCGGTGGGGCCGCTGGTTGTCAGCGGTGAGCGAAGGCCACGGTGGCGAAGGAAGGCCGGCAGGAGGGAGTGCGAAGATAAGAATCTAAAAATCACCCCCCTCGAAGAGGATGAATTCGTCAGGATCGACGACGATGCCGCAGGAGAGCGCGATAGCCGCCGGCAATCATGGCGAGGCCGTCCTTGACGAGATCCATCGTTGCATCTCGGAGCGCCGACGTCTTCCAGGCCTCGGTGGCGACCCGGTCTTTGCCGAAGAGGACCTCGGCGATTTCGCGGTAGCTTGCGCCGTTAGCGCGTCCGTCGACAGCTTGCAGCATATTGCGCAAACGACGCCGGCGCTGAGGCGTCAGGCGCGCGTCGCTTGGAATGGTTCGGCCGAGCAGTCCTCGCATGAGGCGAGAGACGGAGTGAAGGCGGTCGGGAGCATCGACATCGAGCGGGATGAGGGCAGCGAGCGGCTGGTCCGCTACGGCGTCGGCCAAAAAAAGCAAATTGGCGGTCTCGCCGCCGCCCAGTGCGTGGCGGACGAAGACTCCACGTTCGGAAGCCTGACCCTCAGTGACATTGGAAACGCTCAGGAGACTGGGTTTGGAGCGAACCGAGGACGGCGATGGCGCTAATAGCACCATGGAGGTGTCGATGTCGGGTGACCAGAAGACGTTGGTTTGCTTTGCGTTGAGATCGGGAGGAATGGCGAAAGTGTAGCCCCCAGCGCGAGCGAAGCGTATTGGTCACGCGCTCGCGATCGGCGTCTGAAAATTGAGTCGCTTGGTAGTCCGCCTGGTAATTGCTGTTACGGCGCAACCATTCCCAGGCGAAGTCGGGACCAGAGAGATCATCAACATAGTCGTAGGTCGATGATGATCTCCAGCGTGATGTGTCCGGAATCATGACCTTCACTCCACGCGCATCCAATGGTGGATACGAGGCAGTCATGATTCCGGCACGATTCGCTTTGCGGAAGCCGCGGCGTTGGCGCTGCGCGTTGCGCCAAATGCACGTTTTCTGGACGATTAGCGTCCTTCTCGGACAAGTTGACGGTAGCCGTGCTCCGTCATCCAGCGGGCCCGCGCGAGATGCGTGTCGTGGACGCGCCGTGCGCGTTCGGGTTCGCGGTCGGGGTCGAGCCCGAACAGGATGGAAACGGCTTCGCGCCAACTGGCGCCATCGGTCGCGGCATCGAGCAAGCGCAGGTAGAGCTTCATATGTTCCCGGTCATAGGCAGTGAGGACCGGGCTCTGTGGTGGTTCGTTCAAAAAATCGGGCATCTAAGCTGTCGTCCCATTGCCTGAATCATACGCGGCGAGTTGGAGATTGTTAACCCTACCGGGCGGCAATAACTGAAGCCGCCAGAAGCAAACACTGCTCAGATGAAGGGGTTTTGACGCCTTAACCGCGACGTTCGGTTTTCCCACGAACAAGCATCACTCCCTCACCCTGTTCGGATGAGAGGAAGACGATGTTATTGCTTTCGAAGGCGCGGCGGACTTGATCGCGCGTGCTCTCATACACCGCGAGGCCGCTTTCGGACTCGAGGCGCTTCAACGCGGTCAGCGATACCTGGGCCTTGTCAGCGAGCGTCTCCTGCGTCCATCCGAGCAACGCGCGTGCGGCCCGCGACTGTCGGGCGGTGATCATACATGATCACCTCCCACCGACACAGCGCCATACGCCAGAACTACGACTAAAATAGTCGCTCTCTCTCATCGAAGCCAGTCATTTGTGCCGGGCTTTGAAGGAATTTTGGCGATTTGCGGCGAACTGATTCGGTCGCTCGCGAATAAGGAAGCCCCCGCCCGGTGGTGACCGGGCGGGGCGTTGCGGGTGGTCAGTCCCGGTTGCGTGGGGCCGGGCGGGACCAGATGAGGGAGTAGCCCTTGCCGTCCTCGTCGTCGAAGAGGTTGGCGTAGATCGGGGCGGTGAAGCTCGGATCGTCGAGCTTGAGGCCGAGATAGTCGCGGCCTTCGTTCGAGCGCTTGGCCCAGGCGGCGCCGATCTCGGCGCGGCCGACGAAGACCCGGTGGCTGGGGGCGTTCTCGCTGGCCTGGTCCATCTCGGGGACGATGCGGACGTTCTTGGCCTGGACCGAGAGGGTGACGATCTCGCCGACGAATTCGTTGCCGGACTTCTTGAAGGTGCCGATAGTCGCCATGGTAGTTCTCCTTGATCTGCTGTTTCGAGCCCGCGCCCATCGCGGCCTCGATGGCGATCGACCGGCCGGAGACGAGCGCCGGCGCACCCCGTGAGGGGCCCGACAGCAAAGGAGGAACTTTCTTGTCTCGCGAGGAATGGGCTTCAGCCCAGGGGAAGAAAGTTTCGACGCCGCTGTTGCGCCATAGGCGATCGAGGCTTTAGCCGGTCTTCGGCCAGATCAGGCCATTGAGGAGGCCGCCGGGGAGCGGGTGACTACCAGCTCGGGATCAAGGACGAACATGGCGACCTGGCTTCGCCTTCACGGCTCCGGTATCGCTCGCGGCATCATTATCGTCGTCCCGGCCAGGCTCGAACGCCTGTCCCAGACTGGTGAGCCGGCGACCGCGCCGCCACCGATCGAGACCTCCGGCGCGCCGTCGAGACCGGCCGCCCATGTCGACTGCACTCGCGACGGTGCCCCTCATGCGCCGGGCGTCGATCTGAGCCTCAAGCCGCCCAACGCACCGGCTTCGGATGACGGCGCTCGCGCGGGGTGCCTCTCCCTCCCGATCTCGCCTCTCGCTGCCATTGGCTCCACGGGCCTTTCGCATCCCCGGCCCGGTTACCGCCGGGCGGGGCCAATTGCATCAACTGCGTTCGGGTTGGAGCCTCCGACCGATGCTGAACAGGAGATGCTTTGATAGGATTGCATCACGACAATCTGGCCGATTGAGCAGTGTCTCCGCTCAGGGGCATCGCGACGAGGCGCGCAAACGCGCAGACGCCAACGGCGATCGCCCCGACAATGGAGAAGGCGATCTGCCAGCCTTCCGACGGCATGGTGAGCTTCACGATGCCAAGCGTGGCGTGGTAGCCGGCGAGGACGGCTGGCGCGACGAATGCCGCTGCGACCAGCAGGCGCAGCCAGAGCGCGTGGACAAAGGCGAGCGGGAGCTGACCAACGACAAGCGTCAGTCCGGCGGCGACGATGCCGACGATGATCCCGCCGGGCCAGCCAGCGCCGGACTGATAAGCCCAGGTGCCGGCGGTGATGCCCGCAAAAAGGGGAAGAGCAAAAACGGCGAGATTGAAGAGCAGCCAGCACATGACGCCGATGGCGGCGAAGCTGGCGATGATGGCAAGAATAATCATGGTGGTGTCTCCCATGGAAAGCAGCGACAAGCGCGCCTCCACCACCACCACCACGGCGCAACTCGAAATATAGCCGAAGAAGATCAGCGGCGGGAGCGGGAATTTGCTCGCAATTCCCGCTGGCGCTTGAGCAATGCCTCCGCCTCGTCATGAGGCGAAGGGATCGATCTCGCGGATGATCTCTGAGCTGTCGCCGTCGTATTCGTTAGCTGGCAGGACTGAGAGGCTGCCATCGCCGGCGCGGAAGATCACGATGGCGACCATGAGGGTGGAAGCGAGGCTGAAGGCGAAGGCGTGAGCGTCGTTGAGGGACATCGTTTCGGCTCCTGTTTCAGGGCGGGGGACCACCCCCCGCGCGACAGGCGCCCGATGTGTCTGGCTGTTGGCCGCAATCACCGCGGAGGCGAAGCCTCAAGGCCGCACGCTCGCGAGCGGACCCTTTACGGGTTGATGGCGACAGGCCGGCGGCCGGACCAAGGATCAGCGGATGGACGCGGGGGTGGTGTTCTGTCCGTCAGGGGCTGACGAGATCTGAGCTCGCAGGTTCGCTCTCCCACAGAGGCCTCGCCCACGTGGTTCGTCGCGCCACAACGCCAGCGATGGCCATCTTGAGGCCGGTCCCAAGATAACCCCGGCGAGTAGCTGAAAGACGTGATGCGCCCTCCCCCTGAAAGCTGGAGCAAGCGGTCGTCGGCGAACTCGCGCACCAGTCTATGCACGCGCCGCGCATATTGCCGTTACGGGAAAGCCCGCCTGAGCTGCTGCCGATCGTCGAACGCTTACCGCGTTGTACGGCGGCGTCGGAAGGTACCGACGAAACCAGACAACGATACCGCCAGTACGGACAGGAGCACGAGAGCCAGCGTCGGTATCAGAACGGCCCAAGGCGCGCGCTCAAGGTAGGGCATCCCCTCGGCGAGCACGAGGCCCCATTCCGGCGAGGGCGGACGGGGGCCAAGCCCCAGGAATCCGAGAGCCGCAAGGGCGAGAGCCGTACCCGGCAGGCGAAGCATCGCGTGCCGGAACACGGGACCGGCGACAGCCGGCAGGACATATCGGCTCATTAGGCGCATACGGCCCACACCCAGGATTGGCGTGATCCTGACATGTGGCTGCGCCATTACCTCGGAGACGAGAGCGGCAGTATGGGCCGCGAGCGGTGCCCAAGCGACAGCGGTGACCGCGATCATGGCGCCGCTCGCGCTCGGTCCTATGATCCCCGCCACGACGAGGCCGGCGATGATAGGCGGCGTGCCCTTTGTGATTTCGATCGGACCGGCGGCGAGGCGTGGCGCCATGCCGACAGCCAGCCCCAGGGTCAGTGACAGGAAGACGACGACCAGCGCCATACCGATCGTCGAAAGCGCTCCGTGGCCGACGCGTGCAAGAATGTCGCGACCGATCCCGTCGGCGCCGAGTGGCAAGGCAAGGCTTGGCGGCTGCAGGCGCACGAAAGCGGAGGTGAACGGGTCCCGGCCGAGCCCGGCAGCGATCAGCACGAGAAGCATGGCCCCAACGACCGCCGGCACGACCCAGGAGGGGCGGTATGCGCTGCTGTCAGCACGTGGCACCGGCAATGCGCCAAGCTCGAGCGCGCGGCCGAGCAGCAGTGCTCGGCCGATATTGGCCATGCTTCCAAGGAAGACCGCAATCGCAAGCAGGATGAGAATGCCCGTCTGGAGCGCCGGCAAATCCTGCGCCGACGCAGCGCCGAGCGTCGCGCGCCCGAGGCCTGGGATCGAGAACACTTGCTCGACGGCGATCGCGCCGCCCGTCAGCCCGACCATCACCATTCCCACCTGCGGCATCAGGCTCGGAAGGGTTCGACGAAAGACCGCGAGTGCGATCCTCCAGCGAGGGAAGCCTGCGACGCTCCAGGTCGCGACCCATCGCTCGGAAAACGTCGCCGACAATCCATCGCTGAAGAGGCGTCCGAGCAAGCCGCCGGCCGGCAACCCAAGCGCAAGCGCTGGAAGCACGGCGTAAACCGGGCCGCGCCAGCCATAGGGTGGAAACCATTTGAGCCAGGCGGCAAAGACGACAAGCAGGATCGAGGAGAGCAGGAACTCGGGTAATGCCGTGAGGGCCGCTCCCGCGGCGCCTGAAGAGCGGCCGAGATTGCCGCGGAGACCTTGGTGCATTGTCGGAGAACAAAGAAGCGCCGCAGTGGTCGCCGCGACCAGCATCGCGCATGCCATCAGCGTCAGCGAGACCTGCGCAGCATTCAGCATTCCCGGCAGAACAGGAGCGCCCGAAATCCAGGACGTCCCCGCGTCACCCTCGAGCAGACCGAGGAGCCAGGTCCTGAGTTTCTCGATAGGGCCGAGGTCGAGGCCGAGCTGTCTCCTGATCGCCGCGAGCGCCTCTGGCGTTGCCTCCTGTTCGCCGGAGCGGGCGCGCAGGATGCTGAGCGCCGGATCGCGCCCCGAAAGCCAGGGCAGCAATCCGACGAGGATGAGAACGGCGGTGAGCGTCGTTGCCCGTGAAAGGGCTGGAACGAAGGGCAGCAACCGTCTCGTCAGCAGGCGCGACGGCGAGGACGAGGCCATGACATCGGTTGGCGCCATCGTGCTAGTCCGCTTGCTGGCCGGATGCGATTGCCGTCCGTTCGGTAATGAGCGTCCGTTCGCGCGGATCACGTTCAGCCGCGGTGACGCGCTTGGATTCGCCCTGGATGACGCGCTCGTGGAGCATCGGGATGGCAGCATCGGTCGCGAGGATCGCACTCTCTGCATCGATGATGGCCTGGCGGCGTGCGGGACCGGAGGACAGCGCCGCGGCTCGACGCAATACCTCGTCAACGTCCGCGTTGCAGAGTTGGGAGATGTTGAAGGATCCGGCACAGGCAAAATCGCTGTACATGTAGGCGACGGGATCGCCGGAATCGAGAACGGTCGCGCGAGAGAGGATGAAGGCGTCGAACTTTCCGGCGAGCGCATCCGCCTCGATATGCGCATATTGGCGCACTTCCTGTTTCACCTTGAACCCTGCCTTGGTGAGCTGTTGCTCAAGCAGAACGGCGACCTCCGGGAGCTCGGCGCGGTCGGAGAATGTCGCAAGGGTGATCTCGACACCGTTCGGGTTCGACACCTGCGTGCGATCCGGAATCGGACGGCGCAGTTCGGCGGCCCAGGGAAGCGCTGGCCCGAGCAGCCCCGCGGCGATGTCCGCGCGGCCCTCGTAGACGGTTTTGACGATCGCTTCGCGGTCGATCGCCTCACGGATGGCGGCCCGTAGACCGGGATCGGTGAGCGGGCCGGACTTGGTGTTCAGATAAAGCGTGTTGGTTCTCGGCATCGGCACTTCGTGCACGAGCGCAGGATCGAGAAGGGCCACCTGCGAGACCGGAACCGCCTCGACGACATCGGCCGCGCCGGTTCTGAGGGCGGCAGCGCGGGCCGTTCCATCGGGCACATAATCGGCATCGATACCGGCGAGCTTTGCCTTTTCGCCCCAATAATTCTCGAAACGGTCCAGCCTCGCGCTTTCTGTTCCCTTGATCTCTTTCAGCACGAACGGGCCGGTGCCCGCCTCGATTGGGATGACGCGGCCGTCGGGGCCATACGCTCTCGCTGCGAGAATGGCGAGCTGCGGGCTCGAGAGGCGGTTAGGGATCAGAGCATCCTCGTTTGCAGTGCGCACGATGATTGCGTTCTCGCCGTCGGCCTCGACGGTCATGGCGATGCCGTCGAGGATGCGCGGCTTAGGCGCCGCCTTGGTCGCGGCGGTGAGGGCCTGAACAACCCGCTCCACGGTAAGGTCGGTTCCGTCGTGGAACTTGACTCCCTTGCGAATGACGAAACGCCACGTCTTGGGATCGATCTGCTTCCATTCGGTCGCGAGGAAAGGCTGGGGATCTCCCAAGGCATCAAGCCTGATCAGCGTTTCGGCCGTGCTCCAGCGGGACAGCTTGAAGGCATCGTCGGACAGCGGCGTCAAACCGGAGCGGGGCGGTTGGAGCATCGCGACACGGACGCGTGCATCTGACTGGGGGGCGGATGTTCCTGCGACCTTGTCGTCGTCGGAACACGCGGCGAGCAGGACGGAGGTTGCGAGGATGACGGGCAGCGATAGCGTGATGGTGCGGGATTTCACCGGAGGGACTCCTTTGAGATGGAAGCGAGGTTGAAGGGAGTGAACTGGAGAGTGACGGCGAGCGCGGCGGGCGGCGGAACGGCCGGCATCGAGCGCAGGCCCGACAACGGCGTTGCCGGGACACGATCGCGAGGTGGAAAGCCGATGTTGAAGACGAGCCGGTTTGCGAGAAGAATTTGTGGGCTGGGCGGAACCTCAACGATCTTTCCAGCCCCGGTCGGGGCTGAGGCGATCATTGGGGATGTCCTGCTCCCGCTTCGACCGTTGGCCGCCGCTTGCCAGGGTCCGGCAATGGGCGAACGGCGTTGATCAGATCCGCGGTTCGCGGATGCCTCGGATCGCGGAGCAGTTCCGCGGTTGGACGATCTTCAACGATCTCGCCGTCGTCCATGACGAGCGTGCGCTGGCAGAACTTCGCAACAACCGACAGATCATGGGAAACGATGAGAAGGCCCGTCCCGTTGGTTTCGCACAGGCGCCTGAGCACGTCCACGACCTGAGACCGGATGGGAAGATCGAGGCCGCTCAGCGGCTCGTCGGCGAGCAGATATCCAGGACGGGTTGCAAGGGCTCGGGCGATGGCGACGCGTTGAGCCTGCCCGCCGGAAAGTTCAAGCGGGCGCCGGTCGAGGAATCGGCGGTCGAGGCCGACCTCCTCGAGAACCTTCGCAGCGCGTTCGAAGGGATCGCAATCAACCCGCAACCGTGTCAGCGGTTCGGCGACGAGCGCCTGGACTGTCATTGCGGGATCGAGTGAGGACGCCGGATCCTGCGGAATGTACTGCACGGCCTTTCGATACCAGCGCAAGGCGGCAACCGAGCTCGGCCGCACCAGCTTCCGCTGGCAGAGGATGGTGCCGGCATCCGGCTCCTCGATCGCGAGCAGCGAGCGCAGGAGCGTGGTCTTGCCGGATCCCGACATCCCGACCAGTCCGACACGCTCGCCCGGATAAAGCCGAAGGCAAATGTCCTTCATCACCAGCTTGCTTTTTGCCGGCTTCCAGAAGGCGTGCCTTGGCAGCCTAACGCTCTTCGCGAGCTTGTCAGCGGAGAGGAAGGAGCCGTCATCGTTGAGGGGAGAAGCGCTCTGCATTCAGGCCCCCGCAGCGAGCGTCGGTTCGGTGGCACGTGGCGCGAGCCCAATGCCGTCACGGGCGGCAGCAACAAGCTCCCTGGTGAAGCTGTGCTGTGGGTCGGCGATAAGCGCATCGACGCGGTTGCTTTCGACGAGCGTGCCCCGTTCGATGACGATCGCGCGCTCGCAGAGCTCTGAGGCCGCACAAAGGTCGTGCGTGATGAAGAGCAGAGCCGGCGTGCCGGTGCGCCCAGTGCTTTCCTTCAGAACGCGAAGCACCTGCGCTTGCGTGACGACATCGAGCGCGGTCGTCGGTTCGTCGGCGACGAGCAGCGGCGTCTTGCAGGCGAGCGCGAGCGCGATGCAGACCCTTTGGCGTTGACCGCCGGAGAGCTCAGCAGGGGATCGGCGAACGATCTGGCCTGGATCGGGAAGAGCCATCGCGTCCAGAAGTTCGATCGCGGCCTGGAGGGCTGCGCGTGGCGAGAGATCGTGCAGGCGGCGGAATGGCTCCTGGAGCTGAGAGCCGATCGACACCAGGGGATTGAGTGCCGAAAAGGAGTCCTGAAACACCATGCCGACGCGCACGTCGATGGGGCGACGCGCGGCGGGCAGGTCAATAACTTCGCGTCCCTGGACCCGGATGCTTCCTTGCGCGCATGCGCTGGCTGGAAGAAGCCCGAGGATGGCGCCTGCCGTGAGGGACTTGCCCGAACCCGAAGCTCCGAGAAGGCAAACACGCTCGCCCGGGAACACGTTGAATGAGAGTCCGTCGACGACGCGCTGAGTTCCGATCAGAACACGCAACTCTCGTACGGACAGGATTGGTTTGGGGACCGGCTCCAAAATTACAACTAACCCGAAAAATTGTCATCTTAACAGCGATACGTTATAACATTGCAATTGGCAAGCTACGCGGGCCGTAAATCAATGACAGGGCGGCCTCGCATGTGAGCAGCCGTCGTTTGTAACACCGCCTCACTAGCCCGAATGGTGAGGCGGTGCGCACTGCCGATAAGGACATTTCGCGCAGAAACAGACCAATCGCGCAGAATAGTGAAGGCGCTGCCTGGGCGCTGGTGCACCGATTGGCATTTTTGAAGCACGTGCTCTGCCTGCGGGATGAGGTGCGTCGCGTGACGGTAGGTAGGAGGAACCCTCTGGATGAATCAAATGGCGCCAGATCGAGTCGCGTTGCAAAGCCAGGTCAATCGGCGTCAGCTGCAGACGATTATTGCGGGGCTTGGCGAGGGCATCATTCTTATTGATCCCCAGGACGGTATCGTCTGGGCGAACGAGAGTGCGCTTGCACTTCACAATGTCTCGGAACTCTTGGAGCTTGGTGTATCCGCGGCCGATTATCGTGAGCGTTTCGAGCTGAAATACCGGAACAACCACGTTTTGGGTGCGGACCAGTATCCCGTCGATCGCCTCCAGGCGGGAGAGGAATTTCGTGACGTGATTGTCGAACTGGGACGGACGTCTTCAGGCGCGACAGAAGATCGACGACGGGTTTTGCAGTTTCGCGGCTTTGCCCTTCCCGACGCGAAGGGCAACCCGGAGTCATACGTTCTGGTTATCGAGAACGTTACTGAGAAGATCAGCGCCGAAGACCGGTTCGAGCGGACATTTGCGGCCAATCCCGCGCCGGCGATCATCTGCCGCTTGTCCGATCTGCGTTATGTCAGGGTCAATGCGGGCTTTTTGGCGATGGCGAGCTATAGCCGGGACGACCTCATCGGTCGGTCCGCCTATGAGTTCGACGTTTTGGAGAACGCGGAAAAGAAGGATGTCGCGCTCGCCAGTCTTCGCGACGGCCGGACTATTCCGCAAATGGAATCGACGGTTCGACTTCCCGACGGAAAAACCAAAGCCGTCATCGTTGCCGGCCAGCCGATCGAGATCGGTGAAGAGAAATGCATGCTCTTCACCTTCATCGACATGGAGCCTCGCAAGCATATGGAGGACGCTCTGCGCCAGAGCGAGGAGCGCTTCGCCCGGTCGTTCAGGCTGACGCCGATTCCAACGATGCTGTCGACACGGGACGGCTTGCGCATTTTGGATGTCAACGACGCCTTCAAGACTGTGCTCGGCTATGAACCGGCAGAGGTGATCGGGCGAACGAGCGCCGAACTGCCGATCTGGGTGGACAAGGCCGCGCGCAAGCACCTCGAAAGTGAGATCCAGGCGTCCGGCAGCTTACGCAAGGTCGAGGTGCAACTGCGCACGCCCCACGATGAAGTGCTCGACTGCCTCATCTCCGCAGAGACGGTCAGCATTCAGGACGAGGAATGCGTCCTGACGGTCATCCAGGACATCACCGAGCGCAAGCGCTCGGAAGAGGAGCTTATCGCGGCGATCGAGGCCGTGATGCAGGACACCTCCTGGTTCAGCCGGACGATCATCGAGAAGCTCGCTCTTCTTCGTCGCCCTGGCTCGTCAGGCAAGCCGGAAGCAAGTCTATCTGATTTGACCCCGCGGGAACTCGAGGTACTCGGGCTCATGTGTCAGGGGCTCACCAATGCGGCGATCGTGAAGAAACTGGGTGTGACGCAGAATACCGTACGCAATCACATCGCTCGAATCTACGTGAAGATCGATGTGCATGACAGGGCAGGCGCTGTCGTGTGGGCGCGCGAGCGCGGCTTTACTGGAAACCACAAACCAGGCCCGGTGCGGCCGGGGCCGCGCTGAATGATGCAAATGTACTATGCTGCATGATCTGACCGGGTCTAGGGCGTAGGGCCGCAGAGCCGTAGTGAACGACTGCGGACACCCAAGGAGAGGTGCGTAGAGTTCGGCCACTCCTTCCTTCGGCGATGTGCGCGCGTTGGAGGGGCAGGTTTCGTGCGGCAAGCTCAAGAATTGAAAGAAAATCGTCTCGGCCTTTCGGATCGTTATGATGTCGCGGTTACTTCGGCTGCGCCGGCATTCGACGAAATCGTCGGGTTGGCGACAGAAGTGTGCGACGCGCCCGTCGCCACGATCCATTTTGTCGATGAGGGTGATCAGTGGATTCAGGCGGCTACCAGCCTGCGCGACGAGGATAGCGCCGATCCAGGCAGTATTTGCGCGTTAGCGCAGCCCTCAGATGAGGTCATCGTCGTTCGGGACCTCGTAACGGATGCGCGGTTCAGGAACTATCTGCGAACGCACCCGGCAAGCTCGGTGCGCTTTTACGCGGCGGCTTCACTTGTTGCTCCGGACGGGACCTATGTCGGTGCCCTTTGCGTGCTCGATCGGCAGCCGCGCGATCTGAGCGACAAGCAGCGGTCTCTGTTGAAGGCGTTGGCCCGCCGTGTGATCACCGAGCTCGAGCTGCGGCGGTCGCTTGAAGCCGAGCGCGTGGCGCGTCGTGATGCGGAACAGCTCTTGATGGAAAAGGATCGGCTGCTGGCGCAGAACCATGTGCTCATGCAGGAAGTCGATCACCGGGTGAAGAACTCGCTGCAATTGGTGTCGAGCATGCTGACGCTGCAAGCACGCCGGCTCACCAACATCGAGGCTGCGCTTGCGATCAAGGAAGCACAGCGCCGAATTGCAAGCGTCGCGGCCGCGCATGACCAACTCTATCGAGCCTCAGGCAGCGACAGGGTCGACATGTCGGTGTTCCTTGAGGGCATTTGTGGAGCGCTCGCAGCTCACCGGCCGAGCAATGTCGATGGCATTGAAGTCCGTGCTCAACCGATCGAATTTGGTTCGAAGCGGGCGATGAAGACGGGAATGCTCGTCGCCGAGCTCGTGATGAACGGCTTGAAGCACGCTTATCCGGCAGATCGCCACGGCAGCATCAGAGTCGAGCTCTGGTCAACGGGGTCGATCGCTCGCCTGACGGTGAGCGATGATGGCGTTGGCCTACCGAGCGACTTCAACAACGAAGACAGCCCCGGACTCGGCATGCGCCTGATCCGGTCAATCGTCGATCAGTTTGGAGGGACGCTTAGGGTCGAGGCGGGGCATGGTGCTCGTGTGGTGGTCGATATCCCGAAGAACGGCGCGAATGCTGGGTAGCAGCACGCGCCGATAGATAGATCGCTTTTGGTCCCTGTCACGCACTGGAGACCGACACGTCCGCGTGCCGCTGCACACCTATCGCCGCTAGCAGCCCTGCGTCTTCGCCGAGACCGGCGTTGGGCGTCGTCAGCAGTGTATCGCCATAGAAGATCGAATTTGCCCCGGCGACAAGGCAAAGGATCTGCGCTTCCCGGCTCAGGGCGGCGCGTCCGGCCGAAAGCCTCACGACAGAAGCCGGCATAACGAGCCGGGCTGTTGCCACCATGCGCACAAGTTCCAGCGGGTCGATCCGCGGCCGCGCGGCGAGCGGCGTACCGCTCACCGGCACGAGCGCGTTGATTGGTACGCTCTCCGGGTGAGGATCGAAATTGGCGAGAACCTGGAGCATGGCGGCGCGGTCTCGCCCGCTCTCGCCCATCCCTATAATGCCCCCGCAGCAGAGCTCAATGCCGGCCGCGCGCACCGTCGCCAGTGTTTCAAGCCGGTCCTGATAGGTGCGGGTTGTGATGATGCGGCTGTAGAACTCGGGACTGGTGTCGAGATTGTGGTTGTAGGCTGTCAGCCCCGCCGCCGCGAGGCGCGCGGCCTGGTGGGGCTTGAGCATGCCGAGCGTCACGCAAGCTTCCATACCGAGGGCTCTGACGCCCTCGACCATCTCGATGACGGCATCGAATTCCTTGCCGTCGCGCACCTGACGCCAGGCGGCTCCCATGCAGAACCGCTCCGCCCCTGCCGCCTTGGCAGTCGCCGCCAAAGCGACGACCTTTTGCGGGTCCATCAGCCTGTCGCGGGTGAGTTCGACTTCGCGGTGATGGGCCGATTGCGGGCAATAGGCGCAATCTTCAGGGCATCCCCCGGTCTTGATCGAGAGCAGACTCGCCTTTTGGACCCTGTTGGGATCGTGGTGGAGGCGGTGGACGGTGCTGGCGCGGCCGATCAGCTCTAGGAGCGGCAGCTCATGCAACGCTTCGATTTCCTCGACGGTCCAGTCGTGCCGGATGCTACTGTCGTCGGTCATTGCGAGGCCTCCCGCAGCGGTGCAGGAAGCAGGCCGAATCCGACAGCGACAACGACGATCTTGACCAGATCGCCGAGAAGGAAAGGCAGAACGCCAACGGCGAGAAGTTGAGCGGCCGGGATATAGAGCGCGAGCCACGCGACGCCGAATGCATAGACCACGGAGATACCGATCAGCATCGCAGCAAGACGCCCGAGTAGCCTCTTGCCGGACGCCAGCCATCCCACCAACCAGGATGCAATGAGGTAGCCAGCGAGATAACCGCCCGTCGGGCCAACCATATAGGCAAGACCGATGCCCCGTTCCGGCGATCCGGAGAAAACGGGAAACCCAAGGGCGCCGGCGACGAGATAAGCGAGGAAGATCGACACGGCGATACGGGGACCGAAATAGACGGTAAATGCCATGACCGCCAAGGTGTGGAGCGTCATGGGAACCGGCCAGAACGGAACCTGGATTTTTGCGGCCAACGTCATCAGGGCGACGCCGGCGAGAACGATGAAACAGGTTCGGGCTATTTGTGCCCGATGCTCGACAAGCCTTGCGGCAGCGGCGACCATGTGAACTCTCCTGAATTATAGATAATTATTCGATTCTATCGCTAGATAGAGTCCACAAAAGGATCGAGAGTTCAAGTCATCCGACAGATAATAGATAATTCAGCCGCGAGCGACGACTTTTCCCGCCGGGGCGTGCCGCGGCTTCTGGCCGACCCATTGAACATGGCGGGCTAGCACCGAAGCGGCGGCTTCCACGTCTCCAGCACGCAGGCCGGCAAGGATCGCCCGGTGATCGCGGTCGGTCGGCGCGTCCCATTCTGCTCGCCAACCGGAGAACAGGAAACGCGCACTGGCCGCATGCAGGTCGTCGATTGCCTTGAGGAGGCGAGGCATCTTGCAAGGGGTGAGGAGGATACGATGGAAGGTGCGGTTGGCCTCTTCCCAAGCCTGCACATCGCCCGCACGATCGCCGGCCCTTGTGGCTTCCTCGGCCTGATCAAGAATGGCTTTTGTCAGGTGCGGGGCAGCATTGCGTAGCGCGAGCACTTCGAGCGCTGCGCGCATTTCTGCGACCTCGCGAACATCTTCAAGACTGAATTCGGCGACGCGCACGCCCTTGCGGGGCTCACTCACCACCAGACCCTGCGCTTCGAGGCGACGGAACGCTTCGCGCACGGGCACGTGGCTGGCGCCGAACTCCTCGGCAATGTGGTCCTGTCTTAGTTTACTGCCGGCCATAATTGCGCCCGAGACAATGCGGTCGGCGAGCGTGCGGCTGATCCGCACCGCGATGGTGTCGTCCTTTGCTGTCGTCATATTTTATAGATAATTCGTGAACCGCGTTCCGTCGAGCCGAATGTGGTGGCCACAGGGATGACGCCGACCATCGGCATAATGATGAGGGTGACGGAGAAAGTCTCGTCGAGCTTTCTCTTCCAGGGCTCCGCGCCGTCGGGCGTGCTGTAGGACATCATGGCCGCTGTCTTCCGGCACGGGGGTCACGATGTCACCCGGTTCCGCGGCGGCGCGCGCCTCGTGAGTCAAACTCGCCTGGGAAGCCGAGGCTTCAGCGAATCAGATGAAGTCGTCGCGAGCGAAGGGCGGCGCTCACGCGCCGCCCTTCTTACGGAAGTCGAAGCAGCGGATGCCGAGCTTTCTCGCCTTGTCGGCGAGATTGTCCTGGATGCCGGTGCCCGGGAAGATGATGACGCCGATCGGGAGGACGTCGAGCATGGCGTCGTTGCGCTTGAAGGGCGCCGCCTTGGCGTGCTTCGTCCAGTCGGGCTTGAAGGCGATCTGCGCGACGTTGCGATGATCGGCCCAGCGGGCAGCGATGCGTTCGGCGCCCTTGGGGGATCCGCCATGCATCAGCACCATGTCCGGGTGCTTCGCGTGGACCCGATCGAGCGTGCCCCAGATCAGCTGATGATCGTTGAAGTCGAGGCCTCCGGTGAAGGCGATCTTCGGACCGGGTGGCAGCATCACCTGGGTCTCGGCGTGCTTCTTCGCGGCCAGGAAGTCGCGGCTGTCGATCATCGCGGCCGTCATCGCCCGGTGATTGACCATCGATCCGGAGCGCGGGCGCCAGCTCGAGCCGGTGTGGCGCTCGAACTGCTCGGCGGCCTGATCGCGCATGAGCTCGAAGGCGTCGCGGCGTTCGAGGAGAGTCTGGCCCTCAGCAATGAGGCGCTCGAGGTCGTTGGATTTGACTTCGCTGCCGTCCTGTTCCCGCTGGCTGCGGCGCTGCGCCTGCTCGTTGTCGTCGAGCTCGCGTTCGATCCGCTCGGTGGCGCGGTGGAAGAGATTGACCGTCGACCACAGCAGGTCCTCGAGGTCGGGTTCGAGCCGGGTGTCGCTGAGGCTCACGATCAGCGCGTCGAAGATGTCGGCCACCGCGCCGGCGACGATGTTGCCTTCGGGGAGAGGCCGTGGATCCGGCTCGTCTTCGAAGGGACGGTAGCCGTAGAGCTGGAGTTCGTTGAGGACATGGTCGGTCGGGGATGAGGCGTGATGCGGCTCATAGCTGTCGTCCTGCTCGCTCGTCATGGGATGCTCCTTCGTCGGTGTGACCGCGACCCTCGCGGCCTTCATGGCGACGGAAGCCCACGGGCGGGCCGGACGGGCAGCCCGAGCGAAGCGAGGGCCATGATGGCTAAGGCCGAATATTTTGCTTCGCGCTGCAAAGGCCCGGGAGGGCCGGCGGAAAATAGTCGGCCGCCGCCATTGCCTGGCCGGCCCGCTTGTGGGCCGCTCGCCCTCTCGAAGGCCCGGGTCGCAGCCCTCTCCGGCGAGACTGGGCAACCGGGCGATGAAGGGGACGCGAAGCGCAGCGCCCCCTCGTTCCCATTACCGGCTATGCCGCCAGCGCCATGAAGCGGGCGACGTCCTCGGCTGCGAGTTGCGTCCGGATCCCCGCCCGCAGGGCATCGACGCCAAGCTGCCGGAGATCCTCGTTGAAGTCGCCACGTGCGGGCGACAGGACGATCGTGTCGATCCCGACCGCCTGGGCCCGTTCGATCAGGCAGTCACGCGCCGCATCGCCGGCCGGATCGTTATCGCGGGCGATGTAGAGCCGGCGGAGCAGCGGGCCGAACAGGAGCGCGGAGAGATGCGCGGCCGAGAGCGCGGCTGTCATCGGCATGTGCGGCAGCACCATGCGCAGCGAGAGCATCGTCTCGATACCTTCGCCGGCCGCCATCACGCTGCCGGCGACATCAAAGCGGACGGCGTGCCCGAGAAGATCGCCCATAGCGCGGCGTGGCGTGTCGATCGGCGCCTTGCCGAGTCGGAGGGGGTGGAACCCGTCGGGATCGAGCCAGGTGCGATGCGCGCCGGTGATGCGCGCATCGAGATCGGTAACCGCGGCGATCATTGCCGGCCAGGTTTCGGTCGGCGCGTGTTCATCGGCCCGATGGTAGCATTGGGGGTGGTAGCGCAGGCTTCCGGTTCCGTGCAGAGCCGTAATGCCGCGAGTGCGCAAATACGTCTCGACGAGCGTGCCGGGAATCGGTCGTGACATGGCGAAGAGCCGACGTGCTGCTTCGGGAGACCGGCCCGGCGCCGGGGCCGATCGGTGCCTGGGCGATGGGTCCAGATCTGATCGCGGCAGGCTGAGGAAGGCGCGAGCCTCCTCGGCAACATCCTTGAAATCGACGAAGCCGCAGCTCTCGCGGATCACGTCGAGCAGGTCGCCATGTTCTGCCGTGGCGGCGTCGGTCCACTTGCCGGCCGCGCCCTTGCCGGATGCCGGGCCTTTCAGGCGCACGAACATCGAGCGGCCGGGCGTGTTGCGGACGTCGCCGACGAGCCAGTAATTGCCCTCGCGATGGCCGGCGGAGAGATAATGGCGGCACACCGCCTCGGCCTCCCGGCCGAGACGCTGTGCGAGTTCGGAGGCGTCGAGGCGAGCCATCATGCAGCCTCCCGCTCACCGATGCGCTCGATCGGATAGCGCTCGAGCACCTTCGCGAGGATCGCAGGGCCGCTCGCATCAGTCGGCACGAACATGCGCAGCTTCCACGAAATGATCTCGTGGAAAAGGCCGTAGGCGCTGAGGCGCTCGCGCATGGTGTCGGAAAAGCCGGAGAGCTCGATCCGGTGGGCGCCCATGACGCGGACGCGGCGGAGCTGCAGGCCCTCGGTGAGATCGAGGACGGTGCGCCCCTCCATCAGCGCCGTGAAGGCCCCGTCCGGTGAGAGGCTGGACCCGCCGGTGACGCAGGCGGTCGCCGCCCAGGCCGGGGAGACGCGGCGGCCGATGATGCGCTCGCCCGAGTCGGTCTGCAGGCGATAGACCCGCGTCGACTCGTTCGGCAGGCGCTTCCAGATCGGCAGGAGCAAGCCGCTGACGATGTGGATCGTGCTGTCGGTGAATGCGGGCACCGATGACACTTCGCGCTCCCACGCCAAGGCAAAAGCGGTACGATCGGCCTCGACCCAGCGGGTCTCGCCCATCAACGCAACGGGAATGTTCTGCTGCTCCATCGGCCGGATGAGCCGGACGCGGCGTTCGATCTCGCCATCGTCGAGCATCATGCTCGTGGTCGGGATCTGCACGGCTGCCCGCCCCGATCGCTCGTTGACGAGCAGGACGGCGCGCGGATCGTCGAGATGGCGCAGCGCATCGAACAGTGTGGCAGGCCGGTTGCGTTCGCGCTGCGTGATCGTCAGAAGCCGGGTCTCGGCCGACGTGCCGGGATGGGAGTAGATCGTCTGCTGGTCGGTGACGACAAAGCTCTCGGCTGTCAGCGTCTCCAGCCCGACATCATAGACGCCGGATGCGATTGCGCCTTCGATCCGCTTCGTAAGCAGCTGCTCGAAGGCGGTGAACAGGATGTTCTGGAGGTCGATGGTGAGCGCGAGCAGCCGGTTGAGGAAGGTGGTGATCGGCGGAAGCTCGTCCTTGATGCCATTCGCATCGGTCAGCTTGAGCCCAGTCGTCTCCTCGAACATCTGCAAGGAACAGCCATCGACCTTGCCCTTGACCAGCAGCAGATAGAGCTGGCGCAGCGCGTCATGGGCATAGTGGCTCTCCAGATTGTCCTCGGGCCGGAACAGGCCCTGGCCGCCCGTCTGGCGCTGGCCCTTGGTGATGGCGCCGAGCGTGTCCAGCCGGCGGGCGATGGTGGAGAGGAAGCGCTTCTCCGCCTTCACGTTGGTGGCGATCGGCCGGAAGAGCGGCGGCTGCTGCTGGTTCGTGCGGTTGGTGCGCCCGAGTCCCTGGATGGCGGTGTCGGCCTTCCAGCCCGGCTCGAGCAGGTAGTGCACGCGCAGACGCCGGTTCTTCGCGGAGAGCTCGGCGTGATAGCTGCGGCCGGTGCCGCCGGCGTCGGAGAAGACCAGAATGCGCTTCTCGTCATCCATGAAGGCCTGCGTCTCGGCGAGGTTGGCGGAGCCGGCGCGGTTCTCGACCGCGAGACGGTCACCCTTGCGCACGATGCGCCGCGAGCGGCCCGTCACCTCGGCGACCATCTCAGTCCCAAAGCGCTGGATGATCTGGTCAAGTGCGCCGGGGACCGGCTGCAACGAGGCGAGTTTCTCGATCAGGCGGTCACGGCGCGCCACGGCCTCACGGCTCTCGACCGGTTGGCCGTCGCGATAGACGGGGCGTGAGGAGAGATTGCCCTCGCTGTCGGTGAAGGGCTCGTAGAGCTGCACCGGAAAGGAGTGGGCGAGGTAGTCGAGCACATATTCGCGCGGCGTGATGTCGACCTGGACGTCGTTCCATTCCTCGGTCGGTATTTCCGCCAGGCGACGTTCCATCAGCGCCTCGCCGGTCGAGACGATCTGGATCACGGCCGAGTGGCCCGCGGCGAGATCGCGATCGATCGAGGCGATCAGCGACGGCGTCTTCATGCTCGTGATGAGGTGCGAGAAGAAACGCTGTTTGGCGCTCTCGAACGCGCTGCGCGCCGCAGACATGGCCTGGGCATTGAGCGTGCCCGTCTCGCCGGTGATGTTGGCGGCCTGCATCGCCGCGTCGAGATTGTTGTGAATGATCGAAAAGGCGCCGGCATAGGCGTCGTAGATGCGGATTTGCTCGGGCGTCAGCTCGTGCTCGACAAGCTCATATTCGACGCCTTCATAGGAGAGCGAGCGCGCGGCATAGAGGCCGAGCGCCTTCAGGTCGCGCGCAAGCACTTCCATGGCCGCAACGCCGCCCGCCTCGATCGCCTCGACGAATTCGGCGCGGGTGGCGAACGGAAAATCCTCGCCGCCCCAGAGCCCGAGCCGTTGCGCATAGGCGAGGTTATGCACCGTGGTAGCGCCGGTCGCCGAGACATAGACGACGCGAGCGTTCGGCAGGGCATGCTGGAGCCTGAGGCCCGCGCGACCCTGCTGCGACCCGGCCTGTTCGCCGCGTTCTCCTTTGCCGCCGGCGGCGTTCTGCATGGCGTGGCTCTCGTCGAAAATTATCACTCCATCGAAGTCGGAGCCCAACCATTCGACGATCTGGCGCACGCGCGAAACCTTCTCACCGCGCTCGTCGGAGCGTAGCGTGGCATAGGTGGTGAATAGGATGCCTTCCGAGAGTCGGACGGGCGTGCCTTGGCGAAAGCGGGAGAGCGGCGTCACAAGCAGACGCTCCATACCGAGCGCCGACCAGTCGCGCTGCGCGTCCTCGATCAGCTTGTCAGATTTCGATACCCAGACCGCGCGGCGGCGGCCCTTCAGCCAGTTGTCGAGCAGGATGCCGGCAACCTGCCGGCCCTTGCCCGCGCCGGTGCCGTCGCCAAGGAACCAACCGCGGCGGAAGCGGACGGCGTTCGGGGCGTCATCGCGCGCCGCTGCGACGACGTCGAAGGTTTCGTCGACAGTCCAGGATCCGGCGAGGAAGTCGGTGTGCGCCTCGCCGGCATAAACGACGCTCTCGAGCTGCGCGTCGGAGAGGATGCCGCCCGACATGATGTTCGCCGGCAGATGCGGCCGATAGCTCGGCTTGGGCGGCGCGACCGACGCCATCGCAGCCGATTGCACGAGCTTCGTTGGATGCGCCTGAGAGCGGGGAATACGGATCGACTGAAGAGCGTATCCCTCATAAAGCGCATCGGTGAGGCGGTCGCTCTCGCCCGGCGTCCAGTCGATCGTCTCATAGGCGAGCTCGATGCCTTCGGGCTCGGCGATCGTCGGCGGCACCACCAGCCGCGTCAGGACGGAGCGGGCCGGTTGCGGCCGAGCCGCGCGCATAGCCGCGGGCACGACGACGGGTGAGGTCACAGCCGGGCGCGGTGGCACGAGCCTTGTGACCCAGTCGAGCAGCGTCGCGACGTCGGGAGCCATGCCGGGCGACGATGGAAATGCCGTCGGGTTCTCACCCGGCATCTTGTCGATGACGGTCAGGCGGGTCTCGATCGTGGTGCCGTGGCGGGCGTAGACAGAGCCGGCGATCGCCGCGGTGAAAACGACGCTACCGCGTTCCTGCAGGCGGACGAATGCGTCACGCCAGGCGGGCGCCTCTGGCGAGAAATTCGCCCCGGTAATCGTGACGAGCCGGCCGCCATCGGCGAGGCGCGCGAGTGCTGAGGCGATGTGGCGGTAGCCAGCGTCTGCGACGCGCCCGTCGACATGCGCCATGACCGAAAAGGGCGGGTTCATCAGGACGACGCTCGCGACGAGCGCTGGATCAAGATAATCGTCGATCTGCGCGGCGTCGAAGCGGGTGACGGGGATAGTCGGAAAGAGAGAGGCGAGCAGGCTTGCCCGAGTCTCTGCGAGCTCGTTGAGCGCGAGCACGCCGCCGGCGATCTCGGCGAGGACGGCGAGGAGTCCGGTGCCGGCGGATGGTTCGAGCACACGATCTGCCGGCGTGATGGCGGCAGCGGCGAGCGCGGCATAGCCGAGCGTGACCGGCGTCGAGAATTGCTGGAAGGCCTGGGATTCTTCCGAACGGCGGGTGTGGGTCGGGAGAAGGCCCGCGATCTTGCCGAGTGCGGAAAGGCGCGCAGCCGAAGAGCCGGAACGGCTGAAAAGCGCCTTTCCGTATTTGCGCAGGAACAGGACCGTGGCCGCCTCGCAGGCGTCATAAGCGGTCTTCCAGTCCCAGGTGCCGGACGCGTCGGAGGCACCGAAGGCGGTCTGCATGGCATCGCGCAGCGCGACGGCGTCGACGCGCTCGCCGCGTTCGAGATGGGGCAGAAGGAGACGCGCGGCTTGGATCAAGGCAAAGCCCGGGTCAGTCGCGGGCGCGAGCGGTAGCGGCGCAGCCGCAACAGCGGCCGTGGAAACGGAAGAACTGGTCATGATGGGAACCTCGAGGAGAGCGGGACGGAGCGAACCGCCGGGTGCTCTCTCTCGACCCCTGCGGCTCAAACCCGTCCCGGCCGCCTCTCCCTCTTGGAGCGCGAGTGATTGATCTGCTCGCAGAGCTGGGCGATGGGTGTCGTGGGGGTTCGCTGCTGTTGCGCGCCCGATTGCGATTGAAGACGCGCCATTGTCAGAGGAGCCCTATGAGCCGAGGACCGTTGCTAGCGATCGCTGTGATCATTGGAGTGTCATCGACGCTCGCCTTTGGCGCGCCGATCGAAAACGAGCAGGTCATCATCATCGACGGCGATACGGTCGCCATTGGGAGCGAGCGAATTCGCCTGCTCGACATCGATGCGCCGGAGACGAAAGAACCGCGATGCGAAGCAGAAATGGTGCGCGGGCTGGAGGCGAAGGAGCGCCTGCGTTCCTTACTGAGATCGGCGCGCGCAATCGATCTTGATCGAAGCGGTGGTCGGGATCGTTACGGTCGCACGCTGGGACGTTTGATGGTTGATGGACGCGATGTTGGCGCCGTCCTCGTAGCGGAGGGGCTAGCCGTGCAGTGGCAGCGAGGGCACGACGCGTGGGAGGCGCGCGCCCGGCACTGGTGCAGGTTGCCCTCTGCTGCAGAAAAATAGCCGCACCGATTGCGGTCGGTGCGGCTATGCGAAGCTAATCGGTGGGAGCTTACGTGCGATCGGGCTCACTCGCAGGCGGAACGTAGGCCTCGTAGGGATTACCGTCGGCGAGATGGCCCAAGGGCGTGAAGAGATAGTCTCCGTTTTCCCATCCAACGGCGCAGATCACATAGCGCGACTCGCGGGTTTGGGCATCCGTACATTCCATGAGCGCGAGATCGCCGGCTTCTGCGGCGCGGAGCAGGGTCTGGAAATTTGCGCGCGCGTAATCCGGAATACTCATGACGCCCCTCCGGTCCCCGCAAGCGTGTCCTCGAGCCAGGCATGCGTCGAGATCCAGGCGATGGTCTCGCGTGTGCCGAGATCGAGTACATGCGCGCCACCACCGAAGGCATTGACGCGGGCGTTCGAGCAGGTGTTGGCGTACTGGAAGCCCCAGAGCCCGGTGAGCTTGAACTCCTTCGCGCAGATCAGCACGAAATCGATCACGCGCTGTGGGTCGCCCGAACCGCCGTCATGCATCCAGAGGCGCGTGCCGCCATGCTCCGGTTGGATCGAAAGGAGGAAGCCGTCCGAGGGTGGATCCTCGGCTACGCCTTCCTCGCAGAGTTGATTGTAAAGGTCGAGCGCGCGATCTCCGTTGTCGGGTGTCCCGACGTCGAGCAGACATGAAAAGCGCGTGAAATAGTCCGCCATGATGGTCTCCTGAAGTAAAAGAGCCCGGCGCTAAGGCCGGGCTTGGAAGGGGGAGGCGGCAGTTGCCGCGATGGTCAGGGGTGGATCACTCGGCGGCGATCATCTGCTCGGCAGCGTCGTCCGCGGCGGTCTGCTCATCGTCATTGGCGAGGAAGGCGGGCAACGCCTCCTCTTCGTCAGAGGTTTCGAGGGCGTCATCCGCCTCGATATCCGCCAGCCGGAGGGGTTCGGGCAGCCATCCGCTGTCGGCCAGCAGGCGTTCAGCCTCTTTGGCCATGTCGCCCTTCTTGAGGTGCTCGATGAGCTGCACCGCCCGTTCGCCCTTTGCCTCGCGGACTGCCTCGAGGATACGGGCCTTGGTGACGCGGCCGAGATAGTTGTCGGCCGTGGGCCGCCAGCCGGCCTCGACCATGTCGAGCTCGACGGCGCGCGCGAGCCGGTCAGCCTCTGCGAGACGCTGCTCGACGCCGTGCGCCGTGATCGCACCGCTCCCGTAGCGATCCGCCCGCTCGTAGAGGGCGTTGACGCCGAACGAGGCGCAGTGGGCGAACAGGGCCGCCTGCTCGTTGCCCTCAAGCGCGCTGAGCCAGTCCCAAAGCTCGGCACGGTCTTTGGGGAGCCGTTCTTCCCATGCCTTGTGCCGCGCTTCGATTGCGCGCGCCGCCAGCGTGGCCTTGAGGCCGGATGCGTGCACCGGGAAGACGGCGCTGCGCACGGAAACCTCTATGGCGACGCCGTGCGATGAATAGCGGGAGAAGGCGTCGAGGCAGAACTTGTGAAGGACCGCGAGAAACGCGACCGATGGGGTGTTTGCCAGCTTGTCGCGCAGGGCCAAAGTCCGCTCCGCGGTGAGCTCGGTCACCAGTCGGTCCGGCAGCGGCTTGAGGATTTCGTCGTCTTCCTCCTCTGCCTCGGTGCTCTGGCCGCCGATCGTGACGACGGTGCGCTGGACGGCCGGTGCGGACGGATCAGAGGGATCGGCGCCGTTCTGCTCGACCTCACCCGTTTCGCCGTCGACGGTCAGCGGCGCTTCGTCTTCCGGGCGCACATAGCCGCGGTCGATCGAGAGAGAGCCGTCAGCCTCGATGCTGACGAAGACGCCGGCACGGGCGATCTCGGCGGGATCGTAGATGACAGGGCGGTCGTCGAAGGAAGCGAGGGCCTTCTCGATCTCGCCAAGACGTTCATCGATCTCGTCGGGGATTTCGTCCGCGCCCTCATACTGTGCCTCAAGCTTGGCATATTCGGCGTTGAGCGCCTCGATCGTCGCCTGTTCCTCGGGCGAGAGATCGGTCGGAGTGCCGGCGAGTTCGCGCAGCCCGTAGGCGATGCCGTAAGGCAGGTTCACCGCCGCTTCGATCCACTTCCAGCCTTCCTTCGCAACCTCATCGGCAGCCGCCTTGAGCTTGTCGGTCACCATGCGGTCGAGCAGCGCAACATCTTGCAGCCATCCACCGTCGTCCGACTGAAAGAGATCGCGGAGGATGGCGCCACCGGCCGCTTCATAAGCATCGAGACCGACGAACTGCGCGCGCTTGTCGGAGGCGCGCACGGTGCTCTCCGTCATCATGCGCCGGATCTGGTAGGGCTCTTTCGACCAGGACTTCTGGAGCGCCTCCCAGACCTGTTCCTGACGCGCATGGTCGGAGGACACGGTGAAGGCCATCAGTTGCTCGAGCGACATGCCGTCCTCGGCATAGATGTCGAGCAGGGCGGGCGACACCGAGGCGAGGCGCAGACGCTGCTTCACGACATTGACGGTTACGAAGAAGGCCGCCGCGACCTCCTCCTCGGACTGCCCCTTCTCGCGCAGCGCCACGAAGGCACGGAACTGGTCGAGCGGGTGCAGGGCGACGCGCTGGGTGTTTTCTGCAAGCGAGTCGTCTTCCGGGAGGATGCCGACGGCGGGATCGCGCACGATGCAGGGTACGGGGGCGGTCTTGGCGAGGCGCTTCTGCTTCACCAGAAGCGCAAGGGCCTGGTAGCGCCGTCCGCCAGCAGGGATCTCGAACATGCCCGTCTCATTGCTCTCGGCGTCGAACACGGGACGCACGTTGAGACTCTGGAGCAAGCCGCGGCGGGCGATGTCCTCGGCAAGCTCCTCGACCGAGACGCCGGCTTTGATCTTCCGGACGTTCGACTGGGAGAGCACCAGCTTGTTGAAGGGGATGTCGCGCGAGGCGCTGAGGGTGATCTTCTGAACGGCAGTGGCCATGATGTCAGTCTCCGCGACGGGCGGCAGAGAGCCTCTCTCTCGACCTCCAACCCGTCGCGAAACCGGGCGCAGCCCTCTCACTCTCTTTGCCGGACACGGTGTGGCTCGACGTTCGCTGACTGAACTCGCGATCGTGGAGGTCGAGGATTGAAACGCAGAACCGACAAGTGCGGTCGGTCCGCCGACGTGCGCGGCGGGCGTTTGCAACATCTGCTCGAAATGGACGGAACATCGTTGCGGAATGCGAGCAGGCGCCGCTCCCACCGGACAGCGCGCGAATTCTCAGACACAACACGCAAAATAAGTGACGCCCCATTCACAGGACGTCCTTCGAATTTAGCGCGCCTTAACAGGCCGCGCGTGAGTCGTTGAAGTCAAAGAGCACTGTCGTGACAAAACGACAGATCGTTTGAATTGGTCTCGGCGGTCAGTGCGCCGGAAGGTTCGGGGTATTAGTTGTGTTTGAGTACGCGTGTTCTTCCTTTGGATGCGGGAATATTGTGTCGGCTCTTGCAGTCGTGGCATGCACGGCATGTTGTTTGACTTCGGCGAGGACGAGTGGCGGCGTGAAGGACAGGCCCTGGAGGATGCTCTTTGCCAATGTTGCGCTGAGCGGGGCATTGTTTGGAGCCGGTTTCGCGGTGATGCACTATTTGGGCGTTCGTTCGACAATGGTCCCAACGAGCATCGAATGGGCATCGCTCGCGCCATTCGCTCTCGTCGCAGTTAGTGCTGGGCTGAGCGGCCTTTCAATACGCGATGCGCGGGACCGCATGCAGGCGGAGGCGGACCTCTATCATCTCGCGCATCACGACTCGCTGACGGGATTGGCCAACCGCGGCAGCTTCGTCGCGCGGCTCGATCAGGAGCTTGCGACAGCGAGCTGTGTCCATAACGGCAAAGCGCTCGCGGTCCTCTGCCTCGATCTCGATCGCTTCAAGGAGGTGAATGATCTGCTCGGACATGCTGCCGGTGACGAGCATTTGCAGAGGGTCGCCCGCGCAATCCAAGGTGTCCTTTGGGACGGGCAGATGCTGGCCCGGCTGGGCGGCGATGAATTCGCAGTGATTGCGCCGGATCTGCCGGATCCGATGGCGGCGGGCAGGATTGCCGAGGACATTCTCGCCGCGCTTCGTGCGGAGAATGCTTCTTCGCCCGACAAGCCACCGATCACGACGAGCATCGGCATTGCCCTTTTTCCGACCGATGGCGAGGATCGCGAAACGCTGCTTAGCCATGCTGACATCGCTCTCTATCGTGGGAAGGCAGAAGGGCGCGACAACTATCGCTTTTTCGAAGCCGCTATGGGTGTCGAAGCGCGAGAACGGCGCCTGCTTGAGCGCGATCTGCGTCAAGCGATCACGCGCGGGGAACTGCGCGTCGAATACCAGCCCCAGAGCAGGATCAGTTCGGGCGAAGTCGTCGGATTTGAAGCGCTCTTGCGCTGGGAACATGCAGAACGCGGTGACATCGCTCCGGCGGTTTTCATCCCGATCGCCGAAGAGACAAGCGCTATTCTGGAAATCGGGAATTGGGTGCTGCTCGAGGCCTGCGCCGAAGCGGTCCGCTGGAGGAATCCGCTCCGAATTGCGGTCAATGTCTCGGCCGTGCAGTTGCACAGCGTGCATTTCGCGCGAACCGTCCACGAGGTGCTGCTCAACACTGGCCTGTCGCCAAGCCGGCTGGAGCTCGAGGTGACCGAGACCGCTTTGATCAAGGACATGAACCGCGCGCTTGCGACCCTACGCCAGGTCAAGGCGCTCGGCGTGCGCATCGCGATGGACGATTTCGGCGTCGGATTCTCATCGCTGTCGCATCTGCGCTCTTTCCCCTTCGATCTGATCAAGATCGACGGATCGTTCGTGCGTGCGGTTGAGCAGAACGAAAAGTCGGCTGCGATCATCAGGGCCGTGCTTGGGCTTGGGCGCGGACTTGGCCTGCCCGTTCTTGCGGAAGGAATCGAGACGAAAGATGAGCTCCTGTTCCTTGAGGCGGAGCGCTGCGAGGTCGGCCAAGGCTACCATCTGGGTGCGCCAGCTCCGGCGGCGGCCTTTAGTCACTTGACCCTTCGGGACGCCGATGACGGAATTGCGGTTGCCAGCGAGAAGCCGCGCTGGGGAAGCAAGGCGACGCGACCGCATCGACAAGCGCTCCAAAGCAGCACCGCCGGTAACCGCTGATGCTGCAAGAAAGGGTCCGCCGCGCGGTCAACCTTGACGGCGCGGTCTAGCGCGCGGAGCGGCATTCCCCGCGGCGTCCAAAGTCAGGATGACGCGTTGATCCCTGTCGCCTTGAGCCGCTCGATCTCGTCTTTGAGATGGAGTTTGCGACGCTTGAGGCCATGGAGCTCCATCTCGTCGACCGACGGATGAGCGAGTGCCTCCTGGATCTCGCGCTCGAGCTCGCCATGCTTGCGCTGCAAGGTTTCAAGGTGCGCTTCAACGTTCATCGGCTGCTTTCCTCCTGATTGAGATTGAAAAGCGCGCGCCAGCTTGGCCCGCTGTCGTGCTTGTGCAAGTGATTGATGCTGAGGGGAGCGCTCACGTGTCAGGACAGAGAGCTCTGCTCGGTCGCGGATAGCATGGCGCGATCCTAAATACAGCGCGAGATTAACCTTGTCGTTGTTCAGTTTCTCAAATCCCCAACCGCAAACTCCTGAATAACAAGATAGTCACGCGCATGTTCGTGCGATCCGCGGAATTGGTCTCGCACAGCAACCGGGCGATGTTTTTTTGCGCGAAGCGTCTATTTTTGCGCGTTTCGTCTGAAGCGCCCTCGCAGGAATGAGCGAGAGACAAGATAAGCTGGGCCTGTTGAGGCCGATGAGCGGATTTTGGATGGAGACAGCCTTGGAGATTCTGCGCGCGCTGGTCGCTTGTAGCGGCTGCCAGCAAACTGAACGCGTCGATACTTTGGGCCAATTTCGGACTAATTCTTGCGCCGATTGCAATGATATAACATTACGTATAAGGGAGATATCAGACGGATTGCCGCGATTTGCACCTCTCTCGATCACGTGGTCGGGGCTGCGATCCGTGATGGTGAAAAGGAGGTTTGCGGGGGGTATCGCAATTTGGGGCGGACAGATCAGCACTCGACACTCGATCCCAATGGAAACAATGGGGCCGGTCGACAACTGGCGGTGATCGGCGCCACGGGTGAATACAGCCGAGCGGAAACCTCGTTGCACGTGCATCCGGATGTTACCGTCGTCAAATCTAGCGAAGGCTTCGGCTGGTCCGATCTCTACGCCGCGGTGACCGACGAGCGGCCTCATCTCGCAATCCGCAGGGCAATTCCAGATATCTGGTTCGCATCGACCCTTACGGGAATCGAACTGCGCCGCACGGTGGGCGAAGAGCAGCACCATGCGGTGCTGTCGTCCGACCTTGTTACGATAACGCCGGCAGGCATGGCGGTGCGTGACGAGATCGCTGTGCCCGTCAATGCCGTTCACGTTTTTCTCAGAGGCGACCTGATGCAGGAGGTCGCCGATGATCTCTTTGCGAGGCACCGCTCGGATCGGGCCATCATACCGGCGTTCGCGATCGAAGATCGGGCGCTGTATTTCCTTCTTCACGCGATCCGCGTATCGCTAGACGACCCTCCCCGGAGCAATCTCCTGAAGGCGGAGTTCCTCTCCAGGGCGATGGCGGCGCATGTTTTGCAGATCCACTCCACCGACGGAGTTGTGCGGAACAGGGTTCCTGACAGGCTTGGATCGAACCAGTTCCGGGCAGTGGTCGACTATATCGAAGCCAATCTCTCCAGCGAGATCAGCGTCAACGAGCTTGCCGCGATCACCGGTCTCAGCCGCGAGCAGTTCTTCCGCCGCTTCAGAGCGTCGCTCGGGATGACTCCCTACCGATATGTAATGATGGTTCGCATCGAGCAGGCCAAGGCCTACTTGGCCGATCCAAAGCTTGAGATCGTATCAATCGCCCTGATGTGCGGTTTTTCGAACCAATCGCATTTCGGCGCGGTCTTCAGGCGCTTCACTGGAAAATCGCCCGCTGGCTACCGACGCTCGATCGCCTAGTGCGGGGGCATGGGCGTCCTCGAAACGAGCGCGACAAACGTGCCGGTTTCCGCCTCCATACGGACGAATTGGACATTTGCGGCACCAATTCGAAAGAATCTTGCGCGATTTGTCCGTATCCTGCGCATGCGTTCGGGCGATTGCGGGTTTGAGATGACCGTGAGGTTGTAACCGGTCCTTCGGGCAGGAGGTCGATCAGCGCATGAGGCGCCTGGATCAGCCGGCTGGCTGGCCAGGCGCCTTTTTGATTTTGCCAAGACTTGTGAGGAGACACTATGCCGGAACGGGCACTCGCTCGCTCGGTCCAGTCGGTAGTGAATTTTGAGCTGCAAGACGCGGACGGTCTAGCGGAGCACATCGGTCAGCGGTTTGCGCCGGTCAGGATCGAGCCCATTCGGGCTGCGGATCGATTCACCATGTCCGGCACCTATGGTCAGGTCGCCGGCATCGATTTTAGCCGAAGCCGGGTCCAGGGCGAATTCAGGATATTCCCAAAGCGGCTCTATGACGGCGTGTTCTTCATGTTCCCAGGTGCCGGCAGCATCGTTTTCCAGCAGAGCCGCGAGAATGTCATGAGCTCGCCGACGACCGCGGTCGCGGCCGAAGGCCTGGCTTGCAGATCAATGGAATTTCTCGCCGACAGCTCGTTTTGCGGCGTGGTGATCGATCGGCCCGTGTTTGCCGGGCGGCTGTCTGCCCTGCTCGGCCATCCGGTCGTCGAGAAGCCGGTCTTCCAACCGGCGTTTGATATGGCATCCGGCGGCGCCAGCGCGCTGAGGGCTTTGGTGATGTGCATCACGGGTCCGGAATTCGGGCCGCAGCTTAACCGGATGAGTCTGACAGCAGAGCGGATTCGCGAGACTTTGGTCGACCTGGTGCTCGAAACGTGGCCGAACAGCTACTCGGAGATCCTGCGCCGACCGGCGCCGATGATCGCGCCTCAGCATGTGAAGCTCGCCGTGGATTTCGTCCATGAGCACGCGCAGATGATTCCAAGCGGCACTGAGCTTGCAGCTCTGTCGGGGGTTAGTCTTCGCGCGCTACAACAGGGCTTTCGACGGTTCGTGGGCGTCTCTGTTGGCGCGTACCAACGTCAGGTCCGATTGGAGCGGGCGCGCGCTGATCTTCTGCGTGAGCCAGGGACATCGGTCGAGGAGATCGCATTGCGTTGGGGCTTCACCAATGCCGGACGGTTCAGCCGCTATTTCAAGGCGGCCTACGGAATTTTCCCGACGGAGTTGATCCGCCGCAAGACTTGAAGCGCGGCACGGAACCGTCGCCTGTCGGCGGGGGAGACCAAGAGTGAGCGTCTCAATCCAGTCTGCTGCCGTCTGAATCTGAGAGCCGCGACATTAATTCGGGATACCGGCGGCGTTGAGAAAGGTAGCATGAACAGGCAAGGCTTCCCGCCCAAGCCTGCAGGTTGCAATGCGGGCGCGCCGACCTTCGCGCCGAAGCCGGTCTCCTCCTGTGCGGCGCGACCGCCATATTGCGTCGCACGGGAGGTCTACCCTTTTGCCCTGTATTTCGCATGCAGGCCGCGTCGGGTCGGCCGAGCATTTCGACGTCCTGTTTCCGGGAGATTCCTGAACCGCGCGTTCGATGATCGCTCTGACGGAGCGCCACACAAATCCGACACCCGTGACACCAATCTGAGATATTTGCAGTGCCGATTTCGCTAGGGTGAGCAGGCATGGCCTCCCGGCTTGGCTTCCCTGGCCCGAAGGACGTGTCGCTGGCGAGCCGCCCTTCGGGCCGCCACCTCTAAGAGGCTCGCCTTCCCTCCTGCGCGGGCGTGACCCCCTCGCGCCGCGCAGGAGGCTTGTAGCGATTGGTCGTGGTGGAGAGAAACGGTCCCTCAGGGACGCGCTCGTCGCGGACGCAACCCGAGGCGGATAACCCGCGACCCGGGAAGCCATGCCGGGGAATAACCAGTTCGCAGTTCTGCATTGTAACCGGCGCCGCCGGCTAGCTGTTGGCTGCCGCAAGTTGCTGCAGGCGCCGCTCGCGGTGCGCGCGGATCGACGCCGTCGCAGGGGTTGCGTCGGATTCATTGTCGGCGGCAATGTGATAACGGTCACGCCCGGTTCGCTTGGCGTGGTAGAGTGCCTCATCGGCGAGCTTCATGGTCTGCTCAAGCGTGTTTGATGGCCGATGCTGGGCAACGCCAATACTGATCGTGAGATTGATCCTGTGTCCTGCGATGATCTTCCCGGATCGCCGCATGGCATTGCAGAGCGCGTCGGCAAGGTGCGCCGCTTCGACATTGGCTTTCGCGGGGAGGAAGACACCAAACTCCTCGCCGCCCAGTCGTCCCGCCAACGCATCGGGCGGCAGCGCTGCTCTGAGCACGTTGGCGAGGCACTTCAGAGCTTCGTCGCCGATGTCGTGTCCGTAAGTGTCGTTGACCGACTTGAAATGGTCCGCGTCGATCATCAGGAATGTGCCGCCGATCGCCAGTTGCTCGCGGATTTGATTCAGCAGGTAGAGGCGCGTGAGCAAGCCGGTGAGCGGATCGTAGCGGACGCAATTGTCGAGACGATCAATCGTGATCGTGAGCAGCCTGAGGACGCTCAAAGCTCCGATGGCGATCGGTGGTGCAATCAACAGCGGGATGATCGCCGCGAGAGATAGGATGCCCCAATAGGCGTGGGGCGGTAGCCCGCGGATGAATGCGAGCGCCGTTGCGATCGACACAACCGGTACCGCGACCGAAATCGATGTGATGACGGCCAGCAAAGAAAAAACTAGGCGGTTCGAAGTGATACGCAGTTTTGGTAGCAACGTCTCCATGCGCGAAGCGTAGGAACAGCGCACTTACCCAGGTGGTTTCTGGAATCTGTAGACTTGTACGCAACCAGGGTCAGTCGCGCACTTTGCTGCGCGATGTGTCTGCCTCTGGGCCAACATGTCTGATCTGCGCGCGAGCCGCGGCGCTGACCGCTATCGACCAAACATTGTCTCAGTCAGCGTTACGGGATGTCGAACGACAGCGAATAGCGATTTTTGACGAAGGTCAGGAAATGGCGAAGGGCCGGATTGGAGTTGTCGGTTCGCCAATATCCGGAGAAGCCCAAATAGGCCTGGCCGTGGGGGCCATGGATCTCGCGTAGCACGACATTGGGGTAGGTTGCTCCGCTCGCGCCTTCGCAGGTGATTGTGACACCAAGCCCGCCACCGAGCACACTCATGATGGATTCGCGCGAGACCGCGTGCATCTTGATCGTGGGGCGAGAACTCACTGTACCGAGACGCCCGAGCAGCATGTCGCGCAATTCTGGACCTGGATCGCGTTCTGTCAGGAGAAAGGTCTCGTTGCGAAGTTCAACCCACTGCAGGCTTTCGTGTATGGCCAAGGGGTGGTCAGCGGGCATGGCGAGCAGCATGCGTTCGCTCCAGAAGGCGGCTCTGTTGACGCCGGGATAATTCGCCTCGCCCATCATGATGGCGACGTCGATGCGTCCGGAGTTGAGCTCGGATATGAGTTCGCATCGCGGCGCCTCGACGCCATCGACTTCAATGTCGGGGCTATGTTCTCCCCATGCAAATAGCGTCGCGCGGAGATGGCCGGCGGAGATCGGACCATTATGGCCGATCATGATCTTACCGCCGCGTCCGCGATCGACCGCAAGCATCGAGCGTTCGAGGCGGTCGACTCTGGTGATGATCTCGCGCGCATCGCGGATGAACTCCCGGCCGAGGGGAGTCATCGTGACGCCGGCATGGCTTCGCACGAACAATTTGACCTTAGTGCAGCGCTCGAGGGCGAGGATTGCTCGGCTCAGCGTGGATCGTTCGATCTTGAGGACCTCTGCCGCGCGGTGGAAACTATGATGATCGGCGGTGGCGATGGCGTAGCGAAGCTGCCTGAGATCGAAAGTCATTTGGCGTTACCTCGCCTGTGACCAGCTATTGTTGCGGAGGGCTGCTGTGGGCCAGCGCAACGGGTGAGGTCTGGATTGAGCGAGGCGATATAGACCTCGAAGAAGCATGCTTACTCCCTTTCGTATTGACTCGGTCTTGCTCCGAAGTAGTGAAAATATCTGGTACGTTATAGCGTTACGTGTTGTTAAAGATGATTAACGAATGGATGCACGTGAAGAGAGTGGGTGAAATTCTCCTGCTCGCCGCTCTCGCTGAGCTTCGTCACACGAGACGGCCAGGTGAGCCATTTCCTCATCGATCTTTTGCTGATGAGTCGTGATCGGTGGGCGAACGGCAGCGCCTCCCGATTTGAGGCGCTGCCTGCGCAGAAACGGCCCGCGTTTGCGTGAGATGTCCTGATTGGCGGTCGGTCTAAGTCAGCAGCCGAAGCGCGTCACGTGCCCTCCTCCGGCCCGTGACGAGCGGCGGCGTATAGCACCCGCTCAGCAGCGCTTATGCTTCCGGTTTCGCGTGCTGCCTCCGCCCAGGCAGAGATCGGGAATTTCCCCTCGAAGAGGATGTCGCGCTCGATGCCCATGCCGAGCGACAGGCGCAACGATGCGATCTCGGAGAAGCTGAAGGATCCGAGCTCCGGGCAGCCGAAGCCGAGGTCGGCCAGACCGAACAGCGTATCATTATCAGCGTCGAGCTCGGTGGCGAGCCATGTCGCGGCCCCGAGCGGGTTGAAGAATTTGACGACGGGGATGTGGTCGGTGTCGGGATTGCTGCCGTTGGCGAGCAGCCGCTCCCGCAGCTCTGGTGTGAGGAGGATCATGCTGCCCTCCTCTCGTCCGAGGGTTCGTCGCCGCTCTCCAGGTGGTCGTCCTCAGGCAGGAAGCCGAGGAGATATGCTGCCGCCTTGCTTGCCTGCGAAGCGGCGCGCACGATCGCGCGATTGTCTTCGCGCAGCACCTCGAGCCAGGAGCCGATATAGTCGGCATGGCGGACGGTCGGGACGATGCCGAGTGACGCGCAGCAGAAAGCCGCGTTCATCTCAGCCACCAATTCCTCGAATGCGTACCTCTTCGAGCCGAAGGATCCCGTCAGGTCACGATTAAGGCGCGAGAGATGGCCTGTGGCATGACCGAGCTCATGCAGGGCCGTGCGGTGCCAGTTGATCGGATCGTAATAAGTCTGCGGAGGCGGGACTTGTACGTAGTCGAGGGCCGGCACGTAGAAGGCCCTGTTGCCGCCGATCCGGAAGTCGATGCTGGTTGCCTTGATCAGCGCCTCGACCTTGGGCTCGACAAGCCCCTCGGGCGGCGGTGGTGCGACGGTGGCGATATCGTCCGGAAGGTTGTCGCATTGAGCAGCATTGAAGACGGTGAAGCGCTTCAGGAACGGGATCGCCTGGGCCTCCTCGCCAGTCTCGCGTGCGCGCTGCTTTTCATCTTCGGGAATGAACCGGTCGGCATAGACGACGGTCGTGCCGCGCTCGCCCTTTCGCACATTGCCGCCGAGCGAGAGCGCCTGGCGGAACGTGAGCCAGGTCTGGCTCGGGAAGCCGTATTCGATGACGGCGCCCCAGAGGATCAGCACATTGATCCCGGAATATTGCCGGCCGGTCGCGGCATTCTTTGGCATCGCGAGCGGCGCCTTCGCCGCCGCGCTTCCCCAAGGCTGAACCCATGGGACGCGGCCGGCCTCAAGCTCAGCGATGATCTTGTCGGTGATTTCGTCATAGAGGCTCGCCCGGTCCGTGCCGGAGCGGCCGTTGGTGGAGTTTCTGGACATCGCGGTTCTCCGCGACGGGCGCCGGAGGCCTCTCCTCCAGCTGCCGACCGTGCTGGTGCTTGAGGAAGCCCACACGTTCGTTCGGCGCGGCAAGGATGACGACGGCCCCGCTTCATCTCCGACCCAACTCTGTCGCGAGGTATTCGAGCGCATAGCCCGGGAGGGACGCAAGTTCGGGCTTGGGCTTGTCCTTTCGTCGCAGCGGCCGTCGGAGCTTTCTCCGACAGTTCTTGCCCAATGCAATACGTTCCTATTGCACCGCATCGTCAACGACACGGATCAGAACCTCGTCGCTCGCTTGGTACCTGACAATGTGGGTGGGCTCTTGCGGGAGCTGCCGAGTTTGCCGTCGAGGCAGGCAGTTCTTCTCGGTTGGGCAACGCCGATCCCAGTTCTGGTGGAGATCGACGAGTTGCCTGATGCGCAGCGGCCGCAGTCGGCAGACCCCGATTTCTGGAAGGTATGGACATTGGCCGAACAGCGAAGCGTCGATTGGGGTGCGATTTCGCAGGAGTGGTCGGGCGTTCCTCCGACGCACCCAGGGGAACAATGATCCGAATGTCTCTTCTGTCCATCTGTGATCACGCCGTGCACTGTGGCCACCGATGGCGGGAGAAGCCATGAGGCGGCGATCGATAGTTGTCGAAGGGCCGCTTGCGTTCCGCATGGCGCGGATCGGCGCCGCGCAGCGGGCGGAATCTGGGCTACAGATTTTCACATTGCCGCTACTTGCCGCGCGTCTCGCGGGGGGCTTTAGTCGGCCCGCTCGGTCGCAGGATCTGGACCCCGCCATTCGCACTGCACTCCAGGAAGGCGGCTTCACGGAACTCGAACGAGTCCGCCATCTTCCCGGGACCACACGCTCGATCGCCCGCACGCTAGCAAAGGTTTGGCAAGCCGATCTCGCTCTTGACACCCTCACTAGCCGCAGCGCGCGACTTGCCGAGTTCGCCGAGGTTGAACGCCGCGTTCGCGCCAGCCTGCCACCCGGCGTGCTGACGCCGCGCGATCTGCGTGATGTCGCGCTTGCGCGCGTCGCGCATGCACCTGCAATGCTCGGAGCCATCGAAATCGATCGGCTGACGGCCATCGCCCCCGTCTGGCGCCCGTTGCTTGCGAAGCTCGCCACGACCGTTACCCTCACCTGGCGCAATCCCGGCACTGCGGACGTGAGCTGGTTCGCTGGACAGGTCGTCAGCGGCGAGCGACAGCCGGCCGCTGCCATGTCAATCGTTACCTGCGCTAACCCTCGCGCGGAAGCCGTCGAGGCGCTGCGCTGGATGCGCGAGCTCATTGCGTCCGGCCGCGCGCGTCCCGAAGAGATCGCGATCTGCGCCACTGCCACAGAGGAATGGGACGAGCATTTCCTCGTGCTAGTCGCCGATGCGGACCTGCCACTCCATTTCTCACACGGAGTGCCGGTCCTCGCGTCGCGGGACGGGCAAGCGTGCGCGGCGCTTGCTGACGTCCTGCTCAACGGCCTCAGGCAGGATCGAATCCGCCGGCTGTTCGGCCATGCCGCGAGCCGAAGCCGTGCGCTCGCAGAGCTGCCTGCGACCTGGTCGCTCAGCCTCCAGCCCGGCGCCGCGCTGTTCGAGCTCGACCAATGGCGTCGCGCGCTCGATGAGGCGGCCGGGCGCCCGACCGACGGAATCGATCCGCGCCCGATTGTCATGCCCGTTCTCGAGCTGCTTGCGCAGGGGCCTGGAGCGGCCGCACAGGCCGGTGCAGTGCTGCTGGGTACGGCGGCTCGGGCGCTCTGGACCGAGGCGCTCAGGCGCGCGCCCGCCGAAGCGCTCGAATTCTCGCTGCATGACTTGTGCCTGCCCGATGGACGCGATCCGGGCACGTCCGCAGTCTGGTGCCCGGCTAGCCACCTCGTGGGCGCGCCGCGTCCCTGGGTGCGCCTGCTCGGGATGACCTCGCGCTCCTGGCCGCGCCGCGCCGCGGAAGACCCACTAATACCGGCACACGTCCTGCCGCGTCCTGTGCTCGATCCCGACCCCGTCACCGAGCACGACCGGCGCGCCTTCGTCGTGATCACTGGCCACGCCGCGCGCGGCTGCGTGCTCTCCCGAAGCCGGCGCAACGCCCAGGGCGGGCAGCTGTCCGCCAGCCCTCTGCTCCCGCAGGACATGCAGCCGCAGATCCTAAAAGGCGCGCGCATTCCGCAGCACGCGTTCAGCGAAGTCGATCGGCTTCTCGCACGGCCCGACGAGGCGGCGGCATCGCCGGCGCTCGCCGCCGCCGATCTCTGCTGGCGCGATTGGCGACGCCCGGGGGTCACCGCGCACGATGGCCAAGTGCGCGCGGACCATCCGCAGATCGCCCGTGCGATCGGCGAGGTCCAATCCGCGACCTCCCTGCGGCTGATGCTTCGTGACCCGCTGGCCTTCGTGTGGCGCTACGCGCTGGGCTGGCGTGCGGTTCCCGAAGACGATCAGCCCCTTACGCTCGACGCACGCGCCTATGGCGAACTGGTCCATGACCTGCTGAAGCGTACCGTTAATGCCCTCGAACCCGTGCCAGGCTATGCGCGCGCGTCGCGCCAGGAAATCGAGGCTGCGCTCGCGGCGTCGACCGAAACGGTGCGCGTGCACTGGCCGCTCGAGCGAGCGGCGCCGCCCACCTTGCTCTGGCAACACACGCTCACCGCGGCCGCGCAGCTCGCGCTTAAGGCGCTGACGCTCGACGAAACGTTCCAATCTGGCACACGCAGCTGGACCGAGCTTGCCTTCGGCAGCGCCGGGGATGGCGCTACCGCAACCGATCTGCCGTGGCGTCCCGACGCCGAGGTGACGATTCCGGGCACTGAGGTGCGGATCCGCGGCAGCATCGATCGGCTCGATCTCACCGGCGACGGTCGTGCCGTGCGCGTGTCGGACTACAAGACCGGCGCCGAGCCGCGCCGGGCGGACGAGATCGTGCTCGGCCGCGGCACGGAGCTTCAGCGCGTCATCTACGCAATCGCGGCCCGCCAGTTGCTCCCCGAGAGTCAGCGGGTGATCGCACGGCTCGTATTTCTCGCCGACCAAGAGCCGAAGCCCTATCGCCTGCCGGACGTCGACCAGGCGATCGCCGAACTCGCCGAGCATGTCACGGCGGCCCTCGTGCTCTTGCGAAACGGACACGCCTTGCCTGGGCCCGACGCGCGGGAAGAGCACAATGACTTCCGCATCGCGCTGCCGGCATCGGCCACCACCTATCTCCAGACCAAGAATGCCGCCTTCACGCGCGCCTTCGGTGAGTTCGCGCGGATATGGGGGTGCCGATGATACTCGCTGACAGCCCCGCGCGGCTGCGCATTCTCACCGATCTCGGCTCCACCTTGCTCGTCGAGGCCGCCGCCGGCACCGGCAAGACGGCGCTGATGGCCGGACGCTTGACCATGCTGCTCGCACGTGGCGCCGAGCCCGGTGCGATCGCCGCCATCACCTTCACGGAGCTTGCCGCGAGCGCGCTTTCGGCGCGCGTGCATCGCTATATCGAGGAGCTGCTAGCGGGCCGCGTACCTCAACCGCTGCGGCTTGCCTTGCCCAACGGACTCGACGAAGACCAACAGCGTGCGCTCTCGGCCGCTGCGGTCAAGCTAGACGAGCTCACCACCGCTACAATCCACGCCTTCTGCCAGACGATCATCTCCAGCTACGCGGTCGAGGCCGACATCGATCCGGGCGCGCGCATCCTCGACGCGGTCCAGGCGGCGGCCGGTTTCGACTCGGTGTTCGAGCAGTGGCTGAAGCGGCGATTGAATGGGGAGGAGCGGCCCGGCGATCCCATTGCGACGCTCTCGCGCGACGATCCGCGCCGCATCGTCGGGACCCTCCAGGAGCTCGCACGATTCCGCTTGAGATATCGCGGCGCGCACACGCTGCCCGCCAACCTCGGCGGTCGGCCCGATATCGATCTGGTCGATGCTGTCGCGGATTTCCGGCGCTGGATCTCGTCGCAGCCGGGCGAGCCCAAGACCCTGGAACTGGTCAGCGAGCTCGAGACGCTCGCCAATTTCTATGCCGGCAGCTTTGATCCTCCGCCCGGTTTTGCGGCGCTCTGGCGCCTAGCGCATCCGCCGCACCTGCGCTGCATGCGTCGAAACAGCTTCGATCTGCTCACGCCGAGGCGGAAATCGGCCTGGGAGCGAGTCGCAGGCAGGGAGCTCGGCGCGCGCCTCGACGAGGAAGCGAACGCGTGCTTCGAGCGTGTCAATCGCTGCTACCGGATACTGCTGGGGCGTATCGCGACCGCGCTGGTTGCCCAGCTCTCCGCCGAGCTTGACGAAGTGCTCGACGACTATGCCGCCTTCAAGCGCGCCGCCGCGGTCCTCGATTTCGACGACCTGCTCGAGAAGGCGCGGGCGCTGGTAGGCCAACATGACGATGTGCGGCGCGCGCTTGGGCAACGCTATCGTCACATCTTCGTCGACGAATTCCAGGACACCGATCCGACCCAGACGGAGATTCTCTTCCGGATCGCGGCGGAGGATCGTGCCGAACGCTGGCAGGACAGCAACCTGCGCGCGGGAGCGCTGTTCATGGTCGGCGACCCGAAGCAGGCGATCTATCGCTTTCGCGGCGCCGACATCGGCTCCTATGCGCAGGCGCGCGCCGCCATTGAGCGCCAATGGCCGGACAAAATCGTCCAGGTCACCGCCAACTTCCGCTCGCGTCCTGACATCCTCGCGCACATCAACCGCTGCTTCGCGCGTCCGCTGTCGGGCGACGGCCAGCCCGGCTACGTACCGCTCGCGCCGACGCTCGATGGCCCCGACCATGATATGCCTTGTGCGGCGCGGATAACGGTGGACGTGCCGCCCGACTCTCGGCCCGCCCAGATCCGGGACGCCGAGGCCGAAGCGGTCGCCGACCTCTGTGCGCGCCTCGTCGGCAATCTGCGCGTTCCCGACGAGGACGGGACGATCGTGCCGCTCACCGCCGGCGACATCGCCTTGCTTGCCCCGACCGGCGCCGAGCTCTGGCGCTACGAGCGCGCGCTCGAGCAGCGCGGCCTTCCGATAGCGTCGCAGGCCGGGAAAAGCCTGTTCCGTAGACAGGAGGTGCAGGATCTGCTCGCGCTGGCCCGAGTGCTCGCCAATGCCGGCGACACGCTGGCGTTCGGCGCGCTGATGCGCGGCCCGCTGGTCGGGCTAGCCGAGGAGGAGCTGCTCGACATCACCGCGGCGCTTCCCCCGCATCCCGATCGCCCTGATGCGCCGCCGCACTTTTCGCTTCTGACCGATCTCAATCACGTCACCCATCCGATCGCGCGTCGAACGCTCGCGATCCTGCAGGAGCTCAGGCGACGCGTGCGGGCGACCACGCCAGCGTTTCTCCTCGCCGAAGCGGCCGAACGTCTCGCGGTCCGGCCGATTCTCGCTGCACGCGAGGGCGATCGCAGCGGCCGCGCCGCCGCCAACGTCGAAGCATTTCTGGAACGCGCGCGGCCCTATGGTGTGCGGGGTCTCAAGAAGTTCGTCCGCGATCTCGCTCGGGAATGGCGCGACGGCGCTTCCCACAGTGAGGGACGGGTCGACGCGGAAGGCGATGCGATCGAGATCATCACCATTCACAGCGCTAAGGGCCTCGAATGGCCGGTCGTGATCCCGATCAACACCGGCACCTTGCTCCGCTCTCGTCAGCCGTTCGTCTATCGCACCGCTGACGAGACGCTGCATTGGCTGATCGGCGACGTCGTTCCGCCCGATCTGCTTCGCGCGCTTGAAACCGAAGACGACAGCCTGGCGCGTGAGCGTGAGCGCCTCTGGTATGTCGCCTGCACGCGGGCCCGCGAGCTTCTGATCGTTCCCGAATTGCCGCAGGCCGAGCAGCGGTCGTGGGCGCGGATCGTCGATCTCGCTCATCAGGACCTCCCGCAGCTTAACCTTTCGCGGCTCACGCCAGCGGTCCGCACGATCGACGTTGAGCTCCCGAACGGGCAGACAGAGGAGGTATTTGATAGGGAGCGCGCCGTCATTGCCACCGCCTCGAAGCCGCTCCATTGGCTGAGGCCGAGCGATAGTGACCAGGATCGTGTGCCGATGGGCGAGACGATCGCGATCGAACTCGGCGATGCTCCCGAAACCGAATTGCCGGTTGGCGCAGGGCGCGTGCGTGGCCTGATCCTACACAAGTTGATGGAGGAGGTGTTCACCGGCGAACTCCCCGAGGGCCCATCGGCCTTCGCCGCGCGGGCGCGTGTGCTAATGAGCGAGCTCGTGATCGACGCCGAGGGTGGCGCGCAGGCTCCCGACCCAGACGAGATCGCGGCGACCGTTTTGCGTACCCTCGCGCTGCCCGAAATCGCCGCGCTCAGGCCGAATCTTGTCCCCGAATGGCCGATCTACGCGGTGCTTTCGGACCGGCCGGAGCCGACCGCGCTCACCGGACGGATCGACGCGATGGCGCTTCAAGACGGGCAACCTGCCGTCGTGCTCGACTGGAAGAGCGATGTCGCACCGACCGAGCACGATATGCGCGACCATACCATTCAGCTGAGTGACTATCTCCGCGCGACCGGAGCACCGCGGGGTGCCGTGATCTACATGACGAATGGTGTCATTCGATGGATAACAGCTAGCTCGCCACAGTGAGGGCTCCATGACACGTACTGCTCGCGAACCTCCCGATCGGACCGGGTTCAGTGCTGTTGGGCCAGCTATTCGCCTGCACGGAGCAAGTCCGCGTGCGTGTGCTTTCCTTGAACCTCTGCTTGTGCACATCAACGAAAAGTCGAAATTCTTCTCCGCTCAACGATATTGATTGAGGCCAAAGGCCTAACCTGCAAAACGCACCAATCTGCGCCGGACCTCAGCTGCGGGCAGTCGGCATCTTGGATGGGCGAAGAGAGTGTTCAGACCGTCGTGCAGCCGGTTGAAGGGGACGTGGTTGCCGTCAGCGAACTGGTCGAAGAGCCATAGCACACCGTGCATTTCGATTTGCTCGGCGACGGCAAGCTCCCGCAATGTGCCATCGCCGGTAAGCAAGCTCCATTGGCGGGACTCAGCGATCGAAAAGGCGAATGTGTCTGGCACGGAGAGACGCACGTTCTGCCGTCGGACAATCGTCGCGCGGCTGAGCTCGGTTGGGGTCAGGGCTTCGACGCGAAGCCCCAACCCCACCAGCTTGTCACCGAGCTCGCCTGCCAGTTCCCGAGCATAGAGTAAGTCGGGTACGGCGAACTCGAAGGGCAGACGGAACATCTCTTCAAGGAGCTGTGCCCGCTCGAGATCAATCAGAACTGATGTGTCGGAGACGAGAATCGGCACTTATCAAGCCGCCACCTGGTCCAATCTGGCGTCGAGTTCGCGGACGGAAATGCCAAGCAGTTCCGCGGCGCGGGATTCTCCGATCATCCCTTCGGCAAGTGCTCGGTAGCATAGCCGCTCGAAACGCTTGGGCTCTTCCAGCGCTGGCTCCATCGTTTCCGGCTCTTCGAAGGGCGCCGTTCTCCATCCCCGCTCGGCGAACACCTTGAACAGCCGCGCAAGGGCAGCCGGGCTGATAATGCCCAGATCCTTGCAGCGATAGGCGAGAGCCTGAATGCTCACACCGAAGCGTTTCTTCAGTGCGACGAGCTCACCGATACTGATCGACGAGCGATGGGCGCCGACCTCCGCACGAAGCACGTCGGCAGGCATCAGGAACGCGCCGGCAAACCGATGGGCGGCTTTTTCCTCATCGACGTCGCCGGATGGTGCGATCACCATATGGCCGAGCTCGTGGGCGAGGTTGAAGCGCTTTCGCTCCGACCACGTGCTGCGCTTGATAACGATGACGCGCGCGGCCGTCCGGTCCTTGCGCCTAACCTTGGCAGCAAGGCCGTCGATATCGTTAAGATCGAGCGACAGGACTTTTATGCCACGCTCTTCAAGCAGCTCTGCGAGCTGCGGGATTGGATCATTGCCGAGTCCCCAATCATCACGCACCGAGCGTGCGGCATCCTCAGCGTCGCGCATGTCGGCAACGGGATGCGGAGCGCTTCGTGGCTGTTCCCACTCCACGCTGCGCATCTGCAAGAGATCCTCGACGGCGAGATAGCGCTCAAGCATGTGAATCGCGCGAGCCTCAAGGAGGGCCTCCTCTTTGGATGAGGCTCCGACCTTCTTCCTGAAATCCACGCCTTCCAGGGCGATCTCATCCTCGTTGAGGAGATATTCCTCCGTGACGTCGAGAGCCTTTGCGAGCGCGATCAGCACGCGCGAACTCGGCATGTCCTCGTTTCTCTCATACTTGCCGATGGCCTGGGCCGTAACGATGCCATCGATGGCATCGGAGAGCGCGCGTAGCGACAGGCCCGACGCCGATCGGGCAACTTTGAGCTTGTTTCCGATCATGGTGGCCTCCTTGCGATTTTCAGTTTCCAATATTAGGATATGGGGAGAAGATTGTAAACCGAAAAGCCTTGAAAGTCGGTAAAACGGTTCCCACATGCGCCTGGCGCTGTTTCTGAACCCGGCTTTGTAAACCGACCAGGCATGGCGTATCGCAGGGGAGTCCCTTCGGGGCTTCGGCGACGAGCAGAACGGTGTCGGGCAAGCAGCGGAGTCGGTGATGGCGGACGCAGATATGCAAGTTGAGCAATTTCTTCAGGCGCTGGTGGACGAACTCGCCATACCCGAGTCTCGCTACGAACAGGCCGAGACCAGCTATAAATCCCTTGGGGACTGGTTTCACAGGGACGAGAGCAAGGTCCGGGACTTTGATCCGGCGGTCTATGTGCAGGGATCCTTTCGTCTCGGAACAGCGATTCGACCGATCAATGATGCCGAGGAGTATGATGTCGACTCGGTGTGCGAGCTGAAAAGGCTTGCAAAAAGAGATCTCAGCCAGTTCGAGCTGAAGCTGTTGCTGGGCGGCGAGATCAAGGCCTATCACGACGCCAAAGGGATGACGAAGCCCGTCCGCGAAGGGCGGCGCTGCTGGATTCTCGAGTACGCCAATGGTGCCCAGTTCCACATGGACATCGTCCCTGCGCTACCGAATGGCGCGGAACAGAGGCTTCTTCTCGAAAAGGCGCAATTTGATGCGCGGTGGGCAGACACTGCGATCGCGATCACGGACCGTGAGGTGCCGACCTATATGGTTCGGACGCCAGATTGGCCGCGCTCCAATCCCAAGGGATATGGTGAGTGGTTCAAGTCGCGGATGGCGGTGGTCCTGGCCCGGCGAAAGCAGATGCTCGCCGAGTCTCTGAAGAGGCGCGGCGTTACCGCGAGTGTCGAGAAATTGCCGGACTATCGCGTGCGGACGCCGTTGCAGGCGGCGGTAATGCTCTTGAAGAGGCATCGGGACAACATGTTCGCCCGCGATCCCGATCTTAAGCCCATCTCCGTGATCATCACCACTTTGGCAGGCCACGCCTATGGCGAGGAGGACACGATTGCCGGCGCGCTCTTCTCGATCCTCGGGCGCATGGACCAGCACATCCGTCATGACGGCAGCAGATTTGTAATTCCGAACCCGACCGACCCGTTCGAGAATTTCGCAGACAAATGGGAGAAAGAGCCGCAAAAGGCGCAGGCCTTCTTCAATTGGCTCGAACAGGCGCGCGAGGACTTCGGTCGCGCCGCTCGCGCCACGACGTTCCAGGGCATGAACGAGGCCGTCTCGGCGCGAATGGGAACGGCGCTGGCGGACCGCGCGGTGAGGAAGATCAGCGGAAACGGCGGCGGGCTCTTGCGCAAGGCCTCGGTTGCTCCTGCGGCCGCTATTCCGACTTTCGGAAACGCGCCACGCGTGCCCACGACACCCAAGGGCTTTGCATGAGCTGGTGGTTGACGAACGCCTCTCGTGCAAAGTCCGAGCAGGTCGCTCTCGCTCAGTTAGCGGAGGGGTCTGGATGGCTGTCGGGCGTCAGCTGGAGGATCGGCGATGACCTTCACTTGATCGTTGACTTCGACATCCAGCATAACGGTGAGACCTTCAGCCTTTTCATGGCCTATCCGTCGACCTTCCCGGATACGCCGCCGATGGTGCGCTCGCGGGATGGCAAACGGCTCTCCTGGCACCAGTACGGGGCAGAAGGAGAACTCTGCCTCGAGCACCGGCCGGACAACTGGGATCCGTCCATCACCGGCGCGATGATGGTCGAGAGCGCATATCGTCTTCTCTCGGGTGAAAGGCCGACGGGAGATGAAGACGGCGTCGTCCGGTCGGCTCATCAGACATCGATTGGCCGCGAGGTCCGCGGCGAGCTCGTCAGGTTCGTGATTGCTGGAGACGCCATCGAATCCTTGGCTGGTCTTCCGATGGACGTTCCCGTACCCATCACAGCCTGGGACAGACTTGAAAAGCCGACATGGATCGCATCTCTCGTGAGTGTCGGGGACGAGGGCTCGATGATCTGGTCGCAAAGCGCTCCGCAGCCTTCGGGGTCCTCGATGGCGAAGGGGTTTGCGCTACGAACGACGCGCGATGTCGAGCGTTTCCGCACTGACCCTCGCAGTTTCGTCGAAGCGCTGCCCGCCGAGTTTCCCGAACTTGCCGAGCGGCTTCCTGAAAACCCCTTCAACGGGTTCGTCTTGCTGGGTGGAGCGGACCGGTGGACTGCGCTGAACCTGTTCGCTCACGACGACAAGCAGACCGTATTTCACTACAAGACAATAGTCGAACCTGAAGCCTCCGGGCGGCTTTCCGCCGACTATGGTGCGCTCGTCGGGAAGCGGATCGCGATCATTGGATGCGGTTCAGTCGGATCAAAGATAGCCGCCACGCTCGCGCGATCCGGCGTCCGTAAGTTCACCCTGGTCGACGACGATATCTTCTTCCAGGCGAACCTCGTCAGGAATGACCTCGATGCGCGAGCGATCGGCCGACACAAGGTCGATGCCTTGACGGTGCGTATCAAGGATATCGTTGCAAATGCTGAGGTTGACTGCCGGCGCGTAGCCCTCGGCCAACAGGAGAGTGCCGGGACAACCGAGTCGGTCATGGAGGAGCTGGCGCAGGCCGACCTGTTGATCGATGCGACTGCCGATCCGCGCGCGTTCAACTTGGTCGCGGCGGTCGCGCGTCGGCATCGTAAACCGATGGTCTGGTGTGAGGTGTTTGCCGGAGGCATCGGAGGCGTCGTCGCGAGGATGAGGCCGGACCTCGACCCGATCCCGACGCTTGCCCGGAGCCAGATCCGGGCCTGGTGTGACGGCCATGGCGTGCCCTGGGCGGCGGGAACAAACGATGCGGATTATGGGGTACAGTCGAGTGATGGCTCCCCGTTAGTTGCCGACGACGCCGATGTCAGCGTTATTGCGGGCCATGCGTCCAGATTGGCGTTGGATATCCTGACGCGCGAGCAAAGCATCTTCCCGTCCTCGGCTTATGCGATCGGCCTGGCGGCGGAGTGGATTTTCCAGGCGCCGTTCGATACGTGGCCGATCGATCTGCGGCCAGAAGGAGAGTGGGGCGAATCCCAGGAGGCTGCATCCGTGGAGGACCTGAAGGATCTTCTGACCACTCTCTTCCCGGAGGCCGCAGCGTGATCCGGGTGAGAATCTCTTCGGGCACGCGAGATCGTATGAAACAGGCTCTTCGACGAGCTGGATCGCGCGAGATTGGCGGCGTCCTGATGGGGCAGGAACTCGCGGTCGGTCATTTTGCGGTCGTCGACTTCTCTCTGGACGAAATTTCAGGCGCGCGCGCCCACTTCGTGCGCGATGTCGAACATCACCGGAAAGCACTCGAAGAATTTTTCGATCGGACGGGGCACAACTATCAATCGTTCAACTATTTGGGCGAATGGCATTCGCATCCGAGTTTTCCGGCACGGCCGAGCGTCCCAGATCTTTGCTCGATGCAGGATCTGGTCGATGGAGAAAGAGGGATCGAGTTCGCGGTACTTCTGATCGTGAAACTGGGATTCTTCCGCCGCTTCGTTTCGTCGGCGAGCCTTCACATGCGCAGCCAGAGGCCGGAGCCTGTCAAACTGGAAACCAATTGAAGAGAGCCGCCGATGAGCTGGGATACCATCGACTTTGTCATTCGATCTGCCGCGGCCTGGTTCTTTCGCGCTCGCAACGCTGAAAGCTGGATTTTTCGCGGCGCCATCGCGGTCCTCGTTGCACTATGCGGAGCAAACTGGGTCTTCAAATATTCCGGCCCTATATCGGGCAGTCCCGGCTCCGTCGAGATCGGCACCGCCGGGACGATCCCCGATGGAATTCTCTGGGGCCTGACGGTCATTTGCGCCCTGCTGATGATGGCGTCGGCAGGCTGGGCATGGAAGCGATACGCGAACGAGCAGGAGAGGCTCTCGCGTAGAAAGGTCTTCGTCATCGAGGGCAGAGGCTTGCGCGACGATGATGGTTCGCCATTGAAGGCTGCGATCCCCGACAACATTGTTGGTACCCGGGTGGATTATCTCTTGGACCTCCGTCAGCGGAAGGACGGTGTCATCGTTGAGCCGGAGGAACTGCTCCAGCCTATCGGCGCCATGAAAACTTGGTTCCACCAAGTCCAGAAGGGACATGACCGAAGCGATCTGACGACTGTCTACGGAGGGCTGACAGCTGTTCCCCTGACCTTCTTGACGGGCGTGCTTTTGGACGACGAGAGCAACGTTGTGGTCATGGATTGGGATCGTATCGCCGGTCGGTGGAAGTTGCTTGATGGTCCCGACGACAATGTACGATTCGATGTGACTGATATCGAGGCAGCGCGCGGCGCCCGCGAAGTCGTGCTCGCCGTTTCGGCCTCGTACATGGTGAAGTCGGAAGATCTTGCGACCACCTTCACATATCCGGTTGTTCGGATGACGTTGCCTGACTTTCAGTCGTCGCATTGGTCTCAAGCCAAGCAGGCGGCGATGGCGGATCAGTTTCTCGGTGTCTTAAAGCAACTCGACGCGATGGGAGCCGACCGAATTCATCTCGTCCTGGCTGCACAAAACAGCGTCGCCTTCAATCTCGGCAGGCGCTACGATAAAAGGAACCTCCCGAAAGTCACCGTGTACCAGTTCGAGCGCGCGCAGAACCTCCGGTACCCGTGGGGTGTTGAGATGCCGGTCGCCGGAGCGAGCGCTCGTATTGTCCATTCAGCTAGAGTTGAGGCGCAGTGAGTTCGGGGAGCATTGGCCGCCAGTGCGCAAGCCGTCCAATAGCGTCCGCTATTGCGTTGCAAGTGAGAAAGCGCATTAGTTTCAATACCCTAGGCCGCCGCTTGGAAAAGCAATTTGAGATGGTTGCGTGCCCCCGCAACCAACGATCCCTGCGATCCCAATGAGCCCCCTTCGCGGGGGCTTTTTGCCGTCCGGCACAAAACCCCGCGGATGGCGCCTTCCCAAGCGCTCCTCCGCACAAGCGTCGAAGCGCTCTTTCTGTGTCCGGTTGGTGTCCAACTCCTCTGCCGTCAGACGACCGACATAGCGCTCGTCGTCGGGACACCGCTTCCCGGAACATTATGGCGCGGGCAGTGTAGAAGCAGAGCAGCAAACCGAATACTTCCTGGTAAGCTGCACCACTGCGCCGCCCGGAAATTGTTGATCCCGTTGTCGCGGGAAAGTATTCCTTTTGTCGACAAGAGGATTTGCAAATGACCGACACCGACAACAATTCCCTCCCAGAACGCAAGCGGGGCTCCGGCGTGAAGATGGTCTACGACCTTCTCCGCGACGAGATCCTTGATCTGGTCCTGCCGCCCGGTAGCCCGATCGACGAGGTGCAACTCGCCGAGCGCTTCAAGCTCTCGCGCACGCCGATCCGTGAGGCTCTGGTGCGGCTGGCAGGCGAGGGGCTGATCGATACCTTGCCGAATCGATCGACGATGGTGTCGAACATCGATTTCCTCAATCTGCATACTTTCTTCGAGGCACTGGTGCTGATGTATCGGGTGACGACCCGGCTTGCGGCGCAGAACCACCGTCCGGAAGACCTGCCGGTCATCCGCGGCTTCCACGAAGACTATGCGGCCGCCGTCCAGTCGCGCGACGCGCTGGCCATGATCGCCACCAATGCAGCTTTTCACGCGGCAATCGCGGAAGCCGGCCGCAACCCCTATTTCACTGGGCTGTTCCGCCGGTTGCTTGATGAAGGGCGGCGGATTCTTCGCCTCTACTACCAGTCCTACGAGGAGCAGTTCCCCCAGCGCTTCGTCGACGAGCACGCGGAAATCATTGCGGCGATCGAAGCGCGCGACGTCGAGGCGGCCGATCGTCTCGGCAAGGCGCATGCCGAGCAGATCGTCGAGCAGGTGCAGAAACTGTTCACCCGAACCAACAAGCTCGACATTGACCTGTAGCAACCTTGTATTTTTCTTGTCGACAAATAAAATACAAGACGCTATTGTCTGCTTCAAAGGCACGGAGGCGGCACCAGTGACTGTGCGCACGCCCGTGCCCCGCAACAAGACAAGAGGAGTTTCAAATGAAGGCGAAGATTTTCTCCGGCGTCATCCCCGCGCTGATGACCCCTTGCAAGGACGACCGCACCCCCGATTTCGACGCCCTCGTTCGCAAGGGCAAGGAACTGATCGCCCAGGGCATGTCCGCCGTCGTCTATTGCGGCTCGATGGGTGACTGGCCGCTCCTAACCGACGCACAGCGCATGGAAGGCGTCGAGCGTCTGATCAAGGCCGGCATCCCGGTCATCGTCGGCACCGGCGCCGTCAACACCGCTTCCGCCGTCGCCCATGCGGCCCACGCCCAGAAGGTCGGTGCGAAGGGCCTGATGGTCATCCCGCGCGTGCTTTCGCGTGGCTCGGTCGTCGTCGCCCAGAAGAACCACTTCAAGGCCATTCTCTCGGCCGCTCCGGATCTGCCGGCGGTCATCTACAACAGCCCCTATTATGGTTTCGCCACCCGCGCCGACCTGTTCTTCGCCCTGCGCGCCGAACATCCGAACCTCGTCGGTTTCAAGGAGTTCGGGGGCGCCGCCGACATGCGCTATGCGGCCGAGAACATTACCAGCCGTGACGATGACGTTTCGCTGATGATCGGTGTCGACACAGCCGTGTTCCACGGCTTCGTCAACTGCGGCGCAACCGGCGCCATCACCGGCATCGGCTGCGTGCTGCCGAAGGAAGTCATCCATATGTGCAACCTGTCGCAGGCAGCCGCCGAAGGCGACGTCGATGCACGCCAGCGCGCCCTGGAACTGGAGCAGGCGCTCGCCGTGCTGTCCTCCTTCGACGAAGGCCCGGATCTGGTTCTCTACTTCAAGTACATGATGGTGCTGAAGGGCGACAAGGAATACACGTTGCACTTCAACGAGACCGACGCGCTGTCGGAAAGCCAACGCGGCTACGTCGAAGCGCAGTTCAAGCTCTTCAACACCTGGTATGCCGAGTGGAGCAAGCTTCCGGGCGCCGTACAGAAGTACAAAGCCTGATCGCTGTAAGGCCCACAAAACAGAAGGTCCTCCGGTTGGAGGACCTTTTTCGTTTGGCGGCTTCGATTTGTTGGCCTCACATGCGCTGGGACCAATGCTCCACTACGCGACGGCGTCCAAGCCAAGGGCGAGGAGCCGATCGAGCTGGTCGATCTCGGCCTGTGTCAAGGCGACCCCCTCTGCCTCGGACTTGGCGCGCGCCACGAAGCGCCGCTGCGAGGGAAGGCGGGCCCCCTGGCCGACGATCGCCTCGAACAGAACCTCCGCGCGGGCAAAGGGATTGCCCGGCCGTCCGGCCGCGAAGGCCTCCGGCGAGAAGGCGACGATGAGCTCGCCGTGGAACGGCGCCAAGGTGGTCGTGCCGAGGTAATCAAGCACTTCGGGGCTCGTCAGGTCGCCGATCATAATGCCCGCGAGAAGCTCGATCATCGTTCCAATCGCCGAGCCCTTGTGCCCACCGAACGGCAGCATGGCGCCGGCGAGCGCAGCTTCAGGATCGGTCGTGGGCTTGCCTTCGGCATCGATCGCCCAACCCTCCGGCAGGGGCTTGCCCGCCTGCCGGTGCAGTTCGATCTCGCCGCGCGCTGCAACCGAAGTCGCGAAGTCGAAGACGTAGGGCGGCTTGCCTTCGCGCGGCCAGCCGAAGGCGAAGGGATTGGTGCCGAGCAGCGGCTTGTTGCCGCCCGTGGGCGCCACGGTCGCATAGCTCGGGCACATGACGAGGCCGGCGAGCCCCTCTTCCGTCAGTGCTTCGACTTCAGGCCAAAGCGCCGAGAAATGCGCGCAATCATTGATGACGAGTGCGGCAAGGCCGAGCGCCTTGGCACGGTCGGCTAGGGCCGGCAGGCCGAGCTCGAAGGCAGGATTGGCGAAGCCGCCCTTGGCGTTCACCTTGACGATGGCCGAGCCCTCCCGGCGATCGAGATCCGGTACGGCGTCCGGCTGCACCTTGCCCGCCTTCACTGTTCGCAGAGCCCCTTCGATGCGATAGATACCGTGGGATTTGCAGGCGTCACGCTCGCCGGCGACGATCACGCGGGCGAGCGCCCCGGCCTGAACGCTATTGAGCCCCACCTTGCGGAAGATTGCCTCGACGCGCTCGTAAAGCGCACTGATCGAAAGGGTTGTGGTCTCACTCATCGTATGGCCTCTTGTCGCTACCGCCGGCGGGCGGTTGATATCGTGCATACAAACAGTATACAAAGTTTCGACAAGTGCAATTCGTTCGCGGGTTGATCTTTGCCGAAGCACCGATTTTTTGAGAAAGGAACGTCAGATGGTCTTTACCCCAAAAGGAAAACACCTCGTCGCCGGCGAATGGCTCGACGGGGAGGGCACCTTCGGCTCCGCCCCGGCCCACGGCCCGGTGTATCACTTTGCCATAGGCACCGTCGAACTGGTGAACCGGGCCTGCGAGGCGGCCGAGGAAGCCTTCTGGAGCTTTGGCTATTCCTCGCGGGCGGAGCGCGCGGCCTTCCTGCGCACCATTGCGGACGAGATCGACGCCCGTGCCGATGCCATCACCGAGATCGGCAGCCAGGAAACCGGTCTGCCCGAGGCCCGTCTGCAGGGTGAACGCGGCCGCACCACCGGGCAACTCCGGTTGTTCGCCGACCACATCGAAAAGGGCGAGCACCTGGACCGCCGCTTCGACGCGGCAATGCCGGACCGCAAGCCGGCGCCGCGCCCGGAGATCCGGCTCATCCAGCGGCCGATCGGTCCGGTTGCCGTCTTCGGCGCCTCGAACTTCCCGCTCGCCTTCTCGACAGCCGGCGGCGATACCGCCGCGGCGCTTGCCGCAGGCTGCCCCGTGGTCGTAAAGGGCCATTCGGCGCATCCTGGCACCGGTGAAATCGTCGCCCAAGCGATCGAAGCAGCCATCCGCAAGACCGGCGTCCACCCCGGGGTTTTCTCGCTGATCCAAGGCGGTTGCCGCGAAGTCGGCCACGCCCTGGTGCAGCACCCACTGATCAAGGCCGTCGGCTTCACCGGTTCGCTGGCTGGTGGCCGCGCGCTCTTCGACCTCTGCGCCGCACGGCCCGAGCCGATCCCGTTCTTCGGTGAGCTCGGTTCGGTCAATCCGATGTTCCTGCTGCCGGAAGCGCTGAACGCCCGGGCGGAGACGCTCGGCCAAGGCTGGGCCGGTTCGCTGACCATGGGCGCCGGCCAGTTCTGCACCAATCCCGGCATCGCCGTGGTCGTCGATGGTGCTGCCGCGGACCGCTTCACGGCCGCGACCGTAGAGGCGCTCGCCACGGTAGCGCCGCAGACGATGCTGACCGACGGCATCGCGAAAGCCTATCATGACGGGCAGGCGCGCTTTGCCAGCCGCAACGCAGTCAAGCCGCTGCTCGTCACCCGGTCGACAGATCGCGCCGCCTCGCCCAACCTCTTCGAGACGACCGGCGCGCAGTTCCTCTCAGATCATGCGCTCGGCGAGGAGGTGTTCGGACCGCTCGGTCTCGTGGTCCGGGTGGGCTCGCTCGACGAGATGGAGCAACTCGCGCGTGGGTTCGAGGGACAACTGACGGCGACCATCCACATGGACTCCGCCGACCTGGACGCGGCCCGGCGCCTGCGCCCGGTACTTGAGCGCAAGGCGGGGCGGGTGCTGGTCAACGGCTTTCCGACTGGGGTCGAAGTCGTCGATTCGATGGTGCATGGCGGACCCTATCCGGCCTCGACCAATTTCGGGGCAACCAGCGTCGGTACCCTGTCGATTCGACGTTTCCTGCGTCCGGTGGCCTACCAGAACATGCCGGAAGGCCTGCTGCCGGAAGACTTCCTCGGCTGATCCAAGGGGCGTGCAAGCAATAAACGGGGCTTTTCCACAAGGGAAAGCTCCGTTTAATTGCGTCTGGACACCAGGCTATATACTTTTTGTATTTTTCTTGTATTTTTACAATTGATTTGTGCTCTCCAATGCGGAATAGTGCGCCGCCGTAAGACACCATTTCAGGGAGAGAGAGATAATGAAGACTTCGGTGCTCGCGTTCGGCCTCGTTGCGGCCACGGCTCTGACCAGCCCGGCCCATGCCGACAAACTTGATGACATCATTGGCTCGGGCACGCTGCGCTGTGCCGTCGTGCTCGACTTCCCGCCGATGGGTTCTCGCGACGAGAACAACAATCCGATCGGCTTCGACGTCGACTATTGCAACGACCTTGCCAAGGCACTCGGTGTAACGGCAGAGATCGTGGAAACCCCGTTCCCGGAGCGCATTCCCGCTCTCATGTCGGGCCGTGTTGACGTCGGCGTTGCCTCGACCTCGGACACGCTGGAGCGCGCCAAGACCGTTGGCATGACGATGCCGTACTTTGCCTTCGAAATGGCCGTCACTGCCAACGACAAGTCGGGCATCAAGTCCTTCGAAGACATGAAGGGCAAGGTCGTCGGTGCGACGGCAGGCACGTTCGAAGCGATCGCGCTGGAAAATCAGGTCAAGGCCTGGGGCGCCGGTGAGTTCCGTCCGTACCAGACGCAGGCTGATGTCTTCCTTGCACTGAGCCAGGGACAGATCGACGCCACCGTGTCGACCTCTACCGTCGCCCAGGCCAATGTGAAGACCGGCAAGTTCCCCGGCATCTCCGTGGTTGGCAAGGCACCGTTCGACACCGACTATGTGGCGCTCTTCACCAACCGCGAAGAATACGGCCTCATCAACTACCTCAACCTGTTCATCAATCAGCAGGTACGCACCGGCCGCTACAAGGAACTCTACGAAAAGTGGGTTGGCGGCGAGGTGCCGGAACTGACGGTCAACGGCGTCTATCGCTGATCACGCCGCTTCTCTGCGGCGCGAGGCCTACTGCATGTTTCCTTGAATCGTAGCCGATTTAAGCAAAAAACATGCAGCAATTCAAAGTGCTACAGCGGTCTTTGCGCGTCTCATAAGACGCGCGGCGCTGTAGCCTCGCGCCGCTATTCGTTTCCGAAGGGGTGAGACGAAAAATGTTCAGTTATACCTTCCATTGGAACCAGGCGCTGAAGGCCCTGCCGCAGATGCTCGACGGCGCGTTGATCACCTTGCAGGTGGCACTGCTATCGATGGTCATAGGCCTCGCACTCGCGCTCGCGCTAACGGCCTGCCGCCTGTCCGGGAATCGCGTCCTCGGTGGCATTGCCACCACCTGGGTCGAGATCGCCCGCAACACTCCGGCGCTGTTCCAGATCTACATGGCCCATTTCGGCCTCGGCAATTTCGGCATCCATCTGAGCCCCTATACGGCGCTGCTCGTCGGGATCGCCTTCAACAATGCCGGCTACCTTGCCGAGAATTTCCGCGGTGCGCTGAAAGCCATTCCGGACACCCAGACGCGCGCCGGGCGCTCGCTCGGGATGACCCCGGTGCAGGCCTTTCGCTACATCGTCCTGCCGCAGATGCTGCGCGTTGCATTCCTGCCCACCACCAATCAGATGGTCTGGGCGATCCTGATGACGTCGCTCGGCGTCACGGTCGGCATGAATTCCGATCTCGCCGGCGTCACCCAGGAGCTGAACGCGCGGTCGTTCCGCACCTTCGAATTCTTCGCCCTTGCCGCCGTGATCTACTATGTCATCGCCAAGGCCGTGACGCTGGCGGCGCGTGTGCTCGCCTCCCGCATGTACCGCTACTGAGAGAGGTGAGAGATGTTCAATACCGCCCTCACCCTAAGTGACCTCGGCTTTCTCGCACAGGGTGCGTTGATGACGCTCGCGGTCACGACCGTCTCGGTCGCTGCCGGCACCGTGCTCGGTGTCATCTTCGGCGTCGTGCGCAACCAGGTCGGTCCTTACTGGTCGGCGCCGCTCACCTTCCTGCTCGACGTCTTCCGCTCGGTGCCGCTGCTGATCCAGCTCGTCCTCGGCAACGCCTTCCAGTCGATCGCCAAGCTCGGCTGGCCTCCGTTCACGACGTCCTGCGTGGTGCTGTCACTCTATACGGCCGCCTATTGCACCGAGATCGTGCGCGGCGGCATCGCCTCGGTGCCGCCGACGATACGGCGCTCCGCCCGATCGCTCGGCATGACCTGGTGGCAGGACATGCGCTACATCGTGGCGCCGCTCGCCACCCGCGTTTCGCTGCCGTCCTGGATCGGCTTGACGCTCGGTGTCATGAAGGATTCCGCGCTCGTGCTCTGGCTCGGGCTGATCGAACTGCTGCGCGCCTCGCAGGTGCTTGTCACCCGCCTGCAGGAACCGCTGCTCATCCTCATGATCTGCGGTGCCATCTACTTCCTCATCAGCTTCCCAATCGCCCGGCTCGGCGGTTATCTTGAAAAACGGTGGTCCAATGATTGAGATCCAGAACGTCCGCAAATCCTTCGGCTCGCTGGAGGTTCTCAAAGGCATCGACCTCACCGTCGAGAAGGGTGAAGTCGTGACGGTCATCGGCGGCTCCGGCTCCGGCAAATCGACGCTGCTCACCTGCATCAACGGCCTCGAGCCGATCGATGCGGGCCGCATCATGGTCGATGGTACCGAGGTCCACGCCAAGACGACCGACCTCAACAAACTGCGCCGCAAGATCGGCATCGTCTTTCAGCAGTGGAACGCCTTCCCGCACCTGACCGTTCTCGAGAACGTCATGCTGGCGCCGCGCAAGGTGCTTGGCCTTTCCAAGGACAAGGCCGAGGAGATTGCCGTCAAGCAGCTCACCCATGTCGGCCTCGGCGAGAAGCTCTTGGTGTATCCGAACCGCATGTCGGGCGGCCAGCAGCAGCGCATGGCAATCGCCCGCGCGCTCGCCATGTCACCGGAATACATGCTGTTCGACGAAGTGACTTCGGCGCTCGATCCCCAGCTTGTCGGCGAAGTGCTCGATACGCTGCGCATGCTCGCCTCCGAGGGCATGACGATGATCTGCGTTACGCACGAGATGAAATTCGCCCGCGAGGTTTCCGACCGGGTGGCCTTCTTCCACAAGGGCGTGATGGCAGAGATTGCGCCGCCGGATGCGCTCTTCGGTGCGCCGAAGGATCCCGAACTGCAGAAGTTCTTGGCAGCAACGCATTGAGGCGATCATGAAGGATGCAGCCCAGCCTGACGTCATCGTTATCGGCGCCGGCGTTGTCGGCCTTTCCGCCGCAATCGCGGTCCAGGCACGGGGGCTTTCGGTCACCGTGCTCGACCGGGAAGGCCCCGCTGCCGGAGCCTCGGCCGGCAATGCCGGGGCTTTCGCCTTCACCGACATCCTGCCGCTCGCCTCGCCCGGTATCCTCAAGAAGGCGCCGAGATGGCTGCTCGACCCGCTCGGGCCGCTGACCATTCCGCCTGCCTACGCCGCACAGATCGCACCGTGGACGTTCCGCTTCTGGCGCGCCTGCTCGCCGAAGCGGGTGGCGCATTCGACGGCAGCACAAACGGCGATGATGGACCTGTCAAAGGCGGAGCTGGAGCCCTTCCTTGCGGCGACCGGCACCTTGCCGATGCTGCGCAAGGAAGGCAATCTTCAGGTCTATGAAAGCGAGGCGGAGCTGAAGGCTTCGCTGCCGGGCTGGAAGGCGCGGGCGGAGCACGGCATCGAGTTCCGTCACCTCGACGCCTCGGCCATGCGCGAGGTTCAGCCCGGCCTTGCGCCGCGCTTCGCCCACGGCACCTTCACGCCTGGCTGGTACTCGATCGCCGATCCGAAGCTCTACACGCTGGCGCTTGCGGACCATTTCCGCGCCGGGGGCGGTGCGATCGAACGCGCCGAGATCGCGGCACTGAAGCCGGTCGAGGGCGGGGTCGAACTGACGGCGGCGGACGGCAAGACGCGACGCGCCCGCCACGTGGTGCTTGCGGCCGGCGCCTTCTCGCACCGTATCACCCGCACCCTTGGCGAGCGCATTCCGCTCGAGACCGAGCGCGGTTACAATACCACGCTTCCCTCGAACGCCTTCGACCTGCGCACCCAGGTCACCTTCGGCGGCCACGGCTTCGTCGTCACGCGGCTTTCGACGGGCATCAGGGTCGGCGGCGCCGTGGAACTCGGTGGCTTGAAGTTGCCGCCGAACTATCGTCGCGCGGAAGCCATGCTGAAGAAGGCGCAGACCTTCCTGCCGGGGCTGAAAGGCGAGGGCGGCGTGCAATGGATGGGCTTTCGCCCGTCGCTGCCCGACAGCCTGCCGGCGATCGGCCGCGCCCGCGCCACGCCGCAGGTGATCTACGCCTTCGGCCACGGTCACCTCGGCCTGACGCAATCGGCAGGGACCGCCCGGCTCGTCGCCGATCTCTTGACCGGCCAGAGGCCGGCCATCGACATCCAATCCTTCTCGCCTCAGAGATTCTGACAGGACAGCGACCATGGCCACCTACACCTTCTCCTGCATCGACGGCCACACCTGCGGCAATCCGGTCCGCCTCGTTTCCGGCGGCGGGCCAAGACTGGAGGGGGCCAACATGCTGGAGAAGCGCGCCCACTTCCTTAAGGAATTCGACTGGATCCGCACGGGCCTGATGTTCGAGCCGCGCGGGCACGACATGATGTCGGGTTCGATCCTCTATCCACCGACGCGACCGGACTGCGACGTCGCGGTGCTCTTCATCGAGACCTCCGGCTGCCTGCCGATGTGCGGTCACGGCACGATCGGCACCATCACCATGGCGATCGAGAACGGGCTGATCACCCCGCGCGAGCCCGGCAAGCTGTCGATCGACGCGCCGGCCGGCAAGGTGGACATCACCTATCGCCAGGAGGGCCGCTTCGTCGAGGAGGTACGCCTGACCAACGTGCCCGGGTTTCTCTATGCCGAGGGATTGACCGCCGAAGTCGAAGGCCTGGGTGAAATCGTCGTCGACGTTGCCTATGGCGGCAACTTTTATGCCATCGTCGAGCCGCAAAAGAATTTTCGGGACATGGCCGACCATACGGCTGGCGAACTTGTCGGCTGGAGCCCGAAGCTGCGCGCCGCATTGAACGCCAAATATGAATTCGTCCACCCCGGGCATCCGGAGATCCGGGGCCTCAGCCACATTCAATGGACAGGCAAGCCGACGCAGGCGGAGGCGCATGGGCGCAACGCCGTGTTCTACGGCGAAAAGGCCATCGACCGTTCGCCCTGCGGTACCGGCACCTCGGCGCGCATGGCGCAGCTCGCCGCCAAAGGCAAGCTCAAGGTTGCCGACGAGTTCGTGCATGAATCGATCATCGGCTCGCTGTTCAAGGGCCGGATCGAGGCTGAGACCAAGGTTGCGGATCGCGACGCCATCATTCCTTCCATCGCTGGATGGGCGCGGATGACCGGCATAAACACGATCTTCATCGACGACCGCGATCCCTTTGCTCACGGCTTTGTCGTAAAATGACCCAATCGATCTCCGCTCGCAGCATTCTGGGCGGCACCGCCCATGGCCCCATCGTCGCCGCCGTGGAGGCGCTGAGCTTCTGGGGCGGGGTCGACCCGGCGACGGGCCGGGTAATTGATGTGCGCCATCCGCTGCACGGCAACTGTCTGACCGGCGCAATCCTGCTGATGCCGTCGAGCCGCGGCTCCTGCACTGGCTCGGGCGTCCTGCTCGAACTCGCGCTGACGGGTCGCGCCCCAGCCGCGCTGGTATTCTGCGAAGCCGAGGACGTCCTGACCCTCGGCGCGCTGATCGCCGCTGAAATGTTCGGCAAGCCGCTGCCGGTATTACGGGTCTCGCGCCCGGCCTTTGAAGCGCTTTCGCAAGTAAAGACAGCACGGATCAGCAACACAGCGATCGAGACCGATGGCCTGGCGATCACGGTCGAGCCGCCGGCCACGGCCGCGCTCGACCTTTCCGAGAGCGATCGCGCCATGCTGGATGGCCGCGACGGCGTCGCGGTCCAGCAGGCCATGCGCATTATCTGCGCCATGGCGGCGCAGCAGGGAGCAGAAGGGCTCGTGGACGTGGTGCAGGGCCACATCGACGGGTGCATTTATGCGGGCCCGGCGAACCTGACCTTTGCCGAGAAGATGGCGGCGATGGGGGCGAAAGTCCGCGTGCCGACGACCATGAACGCCATTTCGGTCGACCGCGCCAACTGGCAGGCGCAGGGCGTGCCGGCCGCCTTCGGCGACCCGGCGGCGCGACTGGCCGACGCCTATGTCCGCATGGGCTGTCGTCCGACCTTCACCTGCTCGCCCTATCTGCTCGACAGCGCACCGCGCGCCGGCGAATTGATCGCCTGGGCGGAATCCAACGCCGTGATCTTCGCCAATAGCGTTATCGGCGCACGGACGGCGAAGCATCCGGATTTTCTCGACCTTTGCATCGCGCTGACCGGGCGCGCGCCACGCTCCGGCGTCTACCTGGACGAACATAGGAAGGCCCGACGCGTGATCGACGTCGACCTGCCCGGAGGCGTAGACGATGCTTTCTGGCCGCTGGTTGGTTATCTCGCCGGTCGCGCCGCGCCGGATCGTATACCGCTCCTGCGCGGGCTCGCCGCGGGGCAGCCCACGCGCGACGACCTCAAGGCGCTCTGCGCCGCTTTCGGCACCACCTCCGCCGCGCCGATGCTGCATGTGGATGGCGTCACGCCCGAGGCGGATGGCGCAGCGGCCGAAGACGCCGACCACGCGACCATCACCCGTGCCGAAATGGCCGCCGCCTGGTCGAGCTTGAACGACGGACCGGACGAGGTGGAACTCGTCGCCATCGGCAGCCCGCATGCCTCGCTTGGGGAATGTCGCGCCCTGGCGGATGCGCTTGGCGGGCGCATGCGGCATCCCGAGGTGGTGGTGATCGTCACCGCCGCGCACCAGGTCATCGCCGTGGCGCGCAGCGACGGTACGCTCGCCCGGCTCGAGATGAGCGGCGTGCAGGTTCTGCCGGATCTCTGCTGGTGCTCGATTTCCGAACCGGTGTTCCCGACCAAAACCCGCGCGCTGATCACCAATTCGGGCAAATACGCCCATTACGGTCCCGGTCTCTCCGGCCGCACTGTGCGCTTCGGCAGCCTCGCCGATTGCATCACCGCGGCTCTGACCGGGCGCGTCCCGGCACGGCTGCCCGACTGGTTATCCTGAGCGACTGGTTATCCTGAAAGGAGTTCGCGATGCGCAGCACGAAAACCATTCATGTCATCTCCGCCCACGCCGAAGGCGAGGTGGGCGATGTGATCGTCGGCGGCGTTGCGCCTCCGCCGGGCGAGACGATCTGGGAACAGAGCCGCTGGATCGCCCGCGACCAGACGTTGCGCAAATTCGTCCTCAACGAACCGCGCGGCGGTGTCTTCCGCCACGTCAATCTGCTGGTTCCGCCAAAGCACCCGGACGCCGATGCCGCCTTCATCATCATGGAACCGGAAGACACGCCGCCCATGTCCGGTTCGAATTCGATCTGCGTCTCTACGGTGCTCCTCGACAGCGGCATCCTCCCTATGCAGGAGCCGGTGACGGAGATCACGCTCGAAGCACCGGGCGGTCTCGTGCGCGTCCGAGCCGAATGCCGCAACGGCAAGGCCGAGCGCATCTTCGTGCAGAACCTGCCGAGCTTTGCGGAGCGGCTGGACGCAAAGCTTGAGGTCGAGGGCCTCGGTACGCTGACCGTCGACACCGCCTATGGCGGCGACAGCTTCGTTATCGTCGATGCTGCCGCAATGGGCTTCAGCCTCAAGCCGGGCGAGGCCTATGATATCGCTCGCCTCGGCGTAAGGATCACCAATGCCGCCAATGCGCAGTTCGGTTTTCACCACCCCGAAAATCCTGGCTGGCGGCATTTCTCCTTCTGCCTCTTCGCGGGTCCCGTGGAGCGCACTGCGGAGGGCCTGCGCGCCGGAGCGGCCGTCGCCATCCAGCCGGGCAAGGTCGACCGCTCGCCCACCGGCACGGCGCTTTCGGCACGCATGGCGGTGTTGCACGCCCGCGGCGAGATGGGCCCGGAGGACAGGCTGACGGCGGTATCGCTGATAGGCTCGACCTTTACAGGCCGGATCGTGGGCACTACCGAGGTCGGCAGTCGGCCGGCGATCCTGCCGGAAATCTCGGGCCGCGCCTGGATCACCGGCGTTCATCAGCACATGCTCGACCCTTCCGATCCCTGGCCCGAGGGTTACCGGCTGACCGACACCTGGGGCGCCCGCTGAGCCGGTTTCGATCGCGGCAAGGGCGTCCTTTGTGCGTCCGACACGACGCGCGGCGCTCCAGACAGGCAGGTTCAGCCGCCTTTTCTAGGCAAGAATCCGATCTGCTGTCGCTGCGGGTCTTCTTGTTTCAGCGTACGGAGCATCGCCTCGTATTCCCGCTCGAGTTCGGGCGTCACTGACGGGCGAATTTCATCGAACGCCTTGTTGAAATGCTCCAGCGTGACGTCCTGGGCGTCGAGATTTTCCCTGAGCGCGATAAGACCCGCGCGCCTGGTGAGATCTTCAAGGTCGGCACCCGTGAACCGCTCGGTCCTTTGCGCGAGATCGTCGAGGTCAACGTCCTTGGCCAGCGGCATCTTGCGCGTGTGTACGCCAAGAATCTTGCGCCGGCCCTTTTCATCCGGAACCGGAACATAGACAAGCTCGTCGAAACGGCCAGGTCGAAGCAGGGCGGGGTCGAGGAGGTTCGGCCGATTGGTCGCCGCCATGACGACCACGCCTTGCATATCTTCCAACCCGTCCATTTCCGCTAGCAACGTGTTTACCACGCGTTCGGTCACGGCGGGCTCGCCGATGCCGCCACCCCGAGCCGGGGCAAGGGAATCGATTTCGTCAATAAAGATCACTGTCGGCGCGACCTGCCTTGCCCGTTCGAAGAGCTGCGATACCTGCTGCTCGGACTCCCCGTACCATTTCGAAAGCAGGTCGGACGACTTGGTCGCCACGAAATTCGCCTCCGCTTCCCGCGCGACGGCCTTCGCCAGCAAGGTCTTCCCGGTCCCCGGCGGACCGAACAGCAGGAATCCCTTCGCCGGACGAATGCCCATTCGCTTGAATGATTGCGGAGATCGCAACGGCAATTCGACCCCTTCGCGAAGCCGCATCTGCGCGTCGTCCAGCCCCCCGATGTCAGCCCACCGAACGTCGGGCGCTTGAATCATGATTTCGCGGAGTGCTGACGGCTGTATCCGCTTCAGGGCGGTCAAGAAGTCAGCCTGGTTGACGCTCAGATTTTCGAGGACCTCGCTCGGGATGCCCTCTCTGAGATTGATGTCGGGCAATATCCTGCGAAGCGAATCCATCGCCGCTTCGCGCGCGAGCGCGCCGACATCGGCGCCGACAAAACCGTAGGTGGTTCTTGCAATTTCGTCGAGGTCGACGTCTTCCGCCAGAGGCATGCCGCGCGTGTGGATTGCAAGAACCTCGCGCCTGCCTTTCTGATCCGGCACTCCGATGACGATCTCGCGATCGAAGCGGCCTGGACGTCTCAGCGCTTCGTCAATTGAATCACGGCGATTGGTGGCACCGATGACGACGATGTTCTGCCTGGGCTCGAGACCGTCCATCAAAGTCAAGAGCTGTGCCACGATCCGGCGTTCCACTTCGCCGGTCACTTTCTCCCGTTTCGGCGCGATCGAGTCGATCTCGTCGAGAAAGATGATGGAAGGAGCGTTCTTGGCCGCCTCCTCGAACACCTGGCGCAACCGTTGTTCGGATTCACCATATTGGCTCCCCATGATTTCCGGCCCGGCGATATGATAGAAATGAGCTTCGGTTTCGTTTGCAACCGCCCGCGCCAGAAGTGTCTTGCCCGTTCCCGGAGGGCCGTGAAGCAGCACGCCCTTCGGGGGATCGATGCCAAGGCGCTGGAACAGCTCCGGATGTCGAAGCGGCAGCTCCACCATTTCCCGCACTTGATCGACTGCGTTTCCGAGGCCGCCGATGTCATCATAGGTGACGTCGGCCCGTCTGGCCTCCTTGGGCTCTTCGTATTCCGGTCGCAGTTCGACGACGGTATTTTCTCCCATCGTGACGATGCCGCGCGGCTGGGTCGACACGACGACCAGACGGATCTCCTGGAGACCATAGGCTGGAAGCTCGACCAAGCCGCGCATGATGTCATGCTCCGTGCGGACGTTGCGACTGATGCGTTGGTGTACGGACGTCGAGATCACATCCCCGGCAGCCATCGGGCGGCGAAAGAACGTACGCTGAAGCGCTTCGCCCGATCCCTGCAGCCGAAGGTTCTTCTGGGCAGGGGCGAGAACGACCCGCTGGGCAGGTCGCGCATCCACCTTGTGAACCTCCACATAGTCGCCGCTGGTTGCGCCGGCGTTCACACGCTGCAGGCCGTCCAATCTAATGATGTTGAGGCCCTCGTCCTCAGCGTAGCCCCGGAAAGCGATCGCACCCGTATGACGTTTCCCGACAATCTCGATTATGTCGCCTTCTTCGACTCCGAGCGCGGACATGATCCTCGGCGTAATTCTCGCGAATGGTCCTCCGGAGTCTTCGGGACGGGTATTTGCGACCTGAAGCTTGACGGTGTTGTCTTGGGATTGTGCCATTGAACTCTCCGGGCTCGGACAAGGTCTGAAAGAGGGACGAGTGCAGTGCAGATCAGTTATACGACCAAACATATGGTTGCGGACAGGCATTTCCAGCTCGCGCGTCAGCGTTTCGGCATGGCCCGAACAAGCTGATTTCAAGTTAGGCAATACAAAATGGTCAAGAGAGCCTGAAGTATAGTCAAAGAACCTGAAAGCGGTGACTGATACGCTCTCGATAACAGAGGGCGGCCTGGCCCTGGGGGGCGAATAAGCCAAGTTTCGTCGCTTGTCGAAAAAACCAAAGCGGATGGGAGTGATAGGTTTCAGCCGCTGAAATCGGGTCTGTCAGCGTCAAATGAGGATATGGCGCATGGTGATACTGACACCGCAGGAAGCCGGAGGACGCGTGTTGATTGCAGAACGCAATCCACTTGTCATTGCCGCACTGCGCGGGCTCTTTTCGGAGAACACCAAGTTCTCGATCGTCGGCACCGCCAGCTCGTCTGCGGAGTTATGCGAGAAGCTTGGGTCGATCGAAGCGGATTGCGTGTTGCTGAGCTGGCAACTTATCGATGCGGAGGCGCCAGATGTGCTCGCCGATCTGGAGCGGCTCGGTTTCGACCCGAGGATCGTGCTCTTCGCTGAAAGCCATAACCCGGCCGTCGTAAGCGAAACAATCCGGCTCGGCGTAAATGGGCTTTGTTACCAGTTCGAAGATCCGGAGATCCTTTTCGCCACGCTAACGGCGGTGATGAAAGGGCGCATTTGTATCCCTTATACCGTTCTCGCGAAGGTGCCGCATTCACCGTTTTCGCAGCTCACGTCCCGTGAGAACGAGCTGTTGTCCATGCTGGCCGACGGCTGGAGCAATACTCAGATTGCAGCGCGGACCGGCATATCCGAAAACACCGTGAAATATCACCTCAAGAATCTGTACGACAAGCTCCAGGTCCGAAACCGGGCGATGGCGGTCGCGATCTACGCCAAGGAACGGCGGCGCATTCAAACATAAGCGCGCAATCTCCATCCAGAACCCGGCGACGGGTAGCGACAATCCCTGTGCGCCACGCGTGCTGCACCCGTCATCAGCAAAAGCTTTGCCCCGACTAGGTGGCAGCACCGCTTCGTCTCGAGGGTTGGGCCAGCTTTCGTCAGGGTTGGCTGTCCGGGTAGGGATTGCCTACCCGTTTTCCGAAACCGCCACCCGCCCGGGCCGAAATTGCGCTGCCCGTCCGGCATTCCTTTCTGCCAGAGCGAGTGTTGTGTGGTGGTCGCCCGAAAGGCAGCCTGAGCACCGCAATCAAATCTCGTCCGCGGTCACTTGGAGGAACCATGCCAGGCTACAATCATCTCTTCATTCCCGGCCCCACCAACATTCCCGAGCAGGTTCGCCAGGCCATGAACCTGCCGATGGAAGACATGCGCTCCCCTCGATATCCCTTGTTGACATTGCCGCTCCTTGCCGACGTCAAGAAGGTTTTCAAGAACCACGACGGCCGCGTCTTCATCTATCCTTCATCGGGCACTGGCGCCTGGGAAGCGGCGATGACCAACGTGCTCTCCCCGGGCGACCGGGTACTGATGAGCCGCTTCGGTCAGTTCTCCCATCTCTGGGTCGACATGGCCGAGCGCCTCGGCTTCGAGGTCGATTGCATCGACAGGGAATGGGGAACGGGCGTGCCGGTCGAGCTCTATGCCGAGCGGCTCGCCGCCGACAAGGCGCACAGGATCAAGGCCGTCTTCGTCACGCATAACGAAACCGCGACCGGCGTGACCTCGGATGTCGCGGCTGTTCGCGCGGCGCTCGATGCTTGCGGCCACCCGGCGCTGCTCTTCGTCGACGGTGTCTCCTCGATCGGCTCCATCGATTTCCGCCAGGACGAATGGGGTGTCGATTGCGCCGTCTCCGGCTCGCAGAAGGGTTTCATGCTGCCCGCCGGGCTCGGCTTCCTTTCGGTCAGCCAGAAGGCGCTGGAAGCGGCCAAGACCGCGCGTCACATGCGCTGCTACTTCTCCTTCGAGGACATGATCAAGACCAACGATACCGGCTACTTTCCCTACACGCCGCCGACTCAGCTCCTGCGGGGCCTACGCGCTGCGCTCGACCTGATCTTCGAGGAAGGCCTCGAAAATATCTTCGCGCGTCACCACCATCTCGCCAACGGCGTGCGGGCCGCGGTTTCCGCCTGGGGCCTCAGGCTCTGCGCGACCGAGCCGAAGTGGCATTCCGACACGGTGTCGGCGATCCAGTTGCCGGAAGGGATCGATGGCGCCGAGGTCATCCGCCACGCCTATCGAACCTACAATACCTCGCTCGGCAGCGGGCTCAGCAAGGTGGCGGGCAAGGTCTTCCGCATCGGCCATCTGGGATCGCTGAACGAGGTGATGGTGCTCGCCGCGCTCTCGGCCGCCGAACTGACGCTGCTCGATTGCGGCGTAGCGATTGAGCCCGGTTCCGGCGTCGGTGCCGCGATCAAGCAGTTCCGTTCCGCTGCCGCGACGGCAACCGCCAAGGCGGCCTGAACAGAAGAGGGGAGACATTCATGAGCCACACGATAAACCATCTCCGCCGCCTCCGCTTACAGCGCAGCGAACTCGCGGTTCCGGGCTCGAATCCGGAGATGATCGAGAAGGCGGCCAATTCGGAGGCCGACTACATTTTCCTCGATATCGAGGACGCGGTGGCGCCGCCGGACAAGGAGCGTGCCCGCGCCAACATTGTCGCCGCGCTCAATCAGATCGACTGGCACGGCCGCGGCAAGACCATCTCCGTCCGCATCAATGGCCTCGACACCCACTATATGTATCGTGACGTCGTTGATCTCATGGAGCAGGCCGGCGACCGGATCGACACGCTGCTCGTGCCAAAGGTCGGCGTGCCGGCAGATCTCTACATGGTCGAAGCCATGGTCAACCAGATTGAGATCGCCAAGGGCTACAAGACCCGCGTCGGGCTCGAGGCGCTGATCGAGACCGCGCTCGGCATGGCCAATGTCGAAGCCATCGCTTCCTTCGGCGGGCGGCTCGAGGCGCTGCATTTCGGCGTCGCCGACTATGCCGCGAGCCTCAAGGCCCGCACGGTCAACATCGGCGGGCTCAACCCGGATTATCCCGGCGACCAGTGGCATTTCGGGCTGTCGCGCATGACGGTCGCGTGCCGTGCCTATGGACTGCGCGCCATCGACGGACCCTTCGGCGACTTCTCCGATCCCGAGGGCTACAAGGCCGCCGCCCGTCGTGCCGCCGCGCTCGGGATCGAGGGCAAATGGGCGATCCACCCGAGCCAGATCGCGCTTGCCAACGACATCTTCTCCCCACCCGAGAAGGAGGTCGATCGTGCCCGCCGCATCATCGACGCGCTGAAGCTTGCCGAGAGCCAGGGCAAGGGTGCCGCATCGCTCGACGGCAAGATGATCGACGCCGCATCCGAGCGCATGGCGCGCAACGTGCTCGCCACCCACGAAGCAATCATCGCCAGCCGCTGAGGGAGGCAGATATGGACATTCACGAATACCAGGCCAAGGAACTTCTATCCCGCTACCAGATCCACATTCCACGCGGCGGGCTGGCCTACAGCCCCGAACAGGCGGCCTATCGCGCAAGCGAGATTGGCGGCGACCGCTGGGTCGTGAAGGCGCAGATTCATTCCGGCGCGCGCGGCAAGGCGGGCGGCATCAAGCTCTGCTCGTCCGACCATGAGATCGCCGCGGCTGCCGACGCCATGCTCGGCGCCAAGCTGGTGACGCACCAGACCGGCCCGCAGGGCAAGCTGGTCAGTCGTCTCTACGTCGAGGAGGCGATGGACATCGAACGTGAGATCTATCTCGGCTTCGTGCTCGACCGCAAATCCGAACGGATCATGATCGTCGCGTCGTCCTCCGGCGGTATGGAGATCGAAGAGATCGCCGAGGCCGAACCCGACTCCATCATCCGCGCCACCGTCGATCCGGGCGTGGGCATGCAGGATTTCCAGGCCCGCGAGATCGCCTTCGGCCTGGGTATCGACAATGCGCTCGTCGGCCGCGCCACGCAGACGCTCATGGGCTGCTACCGCGCCTTCGTCGACTACGATGCCTCGATGCTGGAGATCAACCCGCTGGTCGTGACCCGCCGGGGTGATCTCGTGGCCCTCGACGCGAAGATGAGCTTCGACGAGAACGCGCTCTTCCGCCGGCCTCAAATCGCGGAGATGCGCGACAAGAGCCAGGAGGATCCGCGCGAGACCTACGCATCCGACCGCGGCCTTTCCTATGTCGGCCTCGACGGCAATATCGGCTGCATCATCAACGGTGCGGGCCTGGCGATGGCGACCATGGACATGATCAAGATCGCCGGCGGTGAGCCCGCGAACTTCCTCGACATCGGAGGTGGTGCTTCGCCCGAGCGCGTGGCGAAATCGTTCCGCGCCGTACTCAGGGACAGGCAAGTCGAGACGATCCTCGTCAACATCTTTGCCGGCATCAACCGCTGCGACTGGGTGGCAGAGGGCGTGATCAAGGCATTGCGCGAAGTCGGCGTACCGGTTCCGCTCGTGGTGCGCCTCTCCGGCACCAACATGGAAGAGGGGCGGCGCATCCTCGCCGAATCCGGCGAGAACATCATCATCGCGGAAACGCTGGCGGAGGCCGCCGAAAAGGCGGTCGGCGCATGGCGTTCCTACACCGCTACCAAAGCTGCTTGAGGGAGTCCGAGACATGTCCATCCTACTCGACAGGAACACCCGCGTCATCGTGCAGGGCTTCACCGGCAAGATCGGCAGCTTCCACGCGGAAGACATGAAGCGTTACGGCACCAATGTCGTGGGCGGCGTGACCCCCGGAAAGGGCGGCCATACCCATCTCGGCTTGCCGGTCTTCAATACGGTGAAGGGCGCGGTGCAGGAGACCGGCGCGGAGGCCTCGATCGTGTTCGTGCCGCCGCCCTTTGCTGCCGACTCGATCATGGAGGCGGCGGACGCCGGTATCCGGCTCTGCGTCTGCATCACCGACGGCATTCCCTCCCAGGACATGACCAGGGTCAAACGATATATGCGGCGTTACCGCTTCGAGGATCGCATGACGCTGATCGGCCCGAACTGCGCCGGCATGATCACGCCCGGCGAGGCGCTGATGGGCATCATGCCGGGGTCGATTTACCTGCCTGGCCGTATCGGCATCGTCGGCCGATCCGGCACGCTCGGCTATGAAGCGGCAAGCCAGATGAAGGCGCTCGGCATCGGCGTGTCCACCTCGGTCGGCATCGGCGGCGACCCGGTCAACGGATCCTCTTTCAAGGACATGCTCGAACTCTTCGAGAAGGATCCCGACACCGATGCGGTTCTAATGATCGGCGAGATCGGCGGCCCTCAGGAGGCGGAGGCCGCGCTTTGGGCGCGGGACCACATGAAGAAGCCGCTGATCGCCTATATCGCCGGCCTTTCAGCACCGAAGGGCCGCCGCATGGGTCATGCCGGCGCGATCATCTCCGCCTTCGGGGAATCGGCCCAGGAAAAGGTCGAGATCCTCAAGGGCGCGGGCGTCACGATCGTGCCGACGCCGTCCTCGTTCGGCGAGACGGTGGCGGATGTATTGGCGGCCATGACTAAGGCTGCCTGATTGCAAAGCCCCGCCTGCTGGTGACGCGTCCCTGAGCGGGAGAAGCGGAGCGCGCGCCTGCCGTGCGCTTCGACAGGGACGCTCGTCGGCGGCGGGTTCCACTGACGGATGTCAAAAACGTCGTTGTTCTGCCGCATATCGAGCCGCGATCCACGGGACGGGATCTTATGAATGGCCATCGGCGGCCTGGAGGTTAACTACCGCATGTTTTCCCTAAATCGCAGCCGGTTCAGGGGGAAAACATGCAGCAATTCAAAGTATTACAGCGTCCTTTTGCGCGTCTGACAGGACGCGCGGCGCTGTGGGAGGAGCAAAAATGGAGCGATCACGACCGAGTGGGATCGACCCGGCTGTATTCTGGCCGGCCATGTTCATCATCCTTGGATTTGTCGGCTGGGGGACCGTATTCCCTGAAAGCCTGTCCTCGGTCTCGAAGGTGGTACTCGATGCCATCATCGCCGACTTTGGCTGGGGTTTCGTCGTCTCTTCTGCCGGCTTCCTGGTTTTTGCTCTGTTCCTGGCCGTGAGCCGCTTCGGCAAGATCCGCCTGGGACAGGACGACGAGCGCCCGGAATTTCGCACCGCCTCGTGGATCTGCATGATGTTCAGCGTCGGCATGGGCATTGGGCTGATGTTCTGGGGCGTCGCGGAGCCAATCTACCACTTTGCAGGTCCGCCCCATGGGCAGGCCGAGCCAAGGACCCTCGAGGCGGCTCTTGTTGCGATGAAGTATTCCTATTTCCATTGGGCGCTTCATCCCTGGGCCATCTACGCGGTGGTTGGTCTTGCCATCGCCTATTTCACCTTCCGCAAGGGAAAGCCGAACCTGATTTCCGCTGCCTTCACGCCGATCCTCGGCGAGGCCGCAAGCGGGCCGATCGGCAAGGCGATCGACGTGCTTGCGCTGATTGCAACACTGTTCGGAACCGCCACCTCGCTCGGTCTTGGCGCACAGCAGATCAACAGCGGTATGAACTTTCTCTGGGGTACGGGCGTTTCCAACGCCATCGCGCTGACGATCATCGGGGTCATGACGGTGCTGTTCATACTCTCGGCGGTGTCTGGCGTGGGCAAGGGGATCCAGTTCCTCTCCAACATGAACATGATCATCGCAATGCTGCTGCTGGTGTTCCTGGTGTGCATCGGACCAACGATCTTCATGTTCAACACGTTCACCGAATCGCTAGGATTCTATCTGAGCGACCTCGTGTCCATGTCGTTGCGCACGGCAGCCTTCAGCGACGGCAAATGGCTGGGCAGCTGGACCATTTTCTATTGGGCCTGGTGGATATCCTGGGCGCCCTTCGTCGGCGTGTTCATCGCGCGGATCTCGCGCGGTCGCACGATCAAGGAGTTCGTGACCGGCGTGATCCTGATCCCGAGCGGCGTCACTTTCATCTGGTTCACGATCCTGGGCGGCACGGCACTTCATTCCGAGCTCTTCGGTGCCGGCGGGATCGTCGATGCCGTCAACAACCAAGGCGCAGCGGTCTCGCTCTTTGCCCTTCTGGCGCAATATCCATTCGCCTGGCTGACATCGTTGATCGCCATCTTTCTGGTCGCGATCTTCTTCATCTCGGGCGCGGACGCAGGCGCGGTCGTGATGGGAATGCTTTCATCACGCGGGGCACTGGAGCCAAAGCGTGGTGTTGTCGTCCTTTGGGGCGTGCTTGCCGGTGCCTCGGCCGCGGTGCTTCTGGTCATGGGCGGGCTTCAGGGCCTCCAGACCGCGTCGATCATCGCGGCCGCACCGTTCCTACTGGTGATGGTCGGGCTTTGCATTTCGCTATGGCATGCCCTTCTCGATGAGCTCGAAGAGGGAAGGGCGCAGCGTCCCGTGCCAACATCCGCAATGCCGGGCACGGGAACAGACGAGGCTCCCGGGCTTGTACCTGAAGCCGTGTCGTGAGTTGAGATCGTTCAGCTGCACCGTCGGTCCGGGACCGACGGTGCAAAGAGGGACTCCAATTGAAACGCGAAGAGATTGCGGGGTTTGTCGGCCCCGTTGGACTACTTGCCGTGGCGTGATCCGCGACGTGAAGGATGCGTCACGCGGCGGACGCACATGCGGCCGGACGCGCCGCCGGCATTCTCATGAGGCGGCCTCGCGCTTCCTGCGGTGAACACCCAAACGTCTCACGGTAGCACTTGGAAAAATGGGAAGCTGACACGAAGCCACAGGCGATGGCGACTTCCACGACAGGCATCGTTGACTGCACCAGCAGCAGTTGGGCGCGCTCGAGACGGAGCTTCAAATAATACCGCGCCGGCGAACAGCGCAGCTCGTTGCGGAACAGTCGCTCGACCTGGCGCCGTGAAAGGCCGATTGAAGCGGTAAGCTCTTCCACTTGCATCGGCTCGGTAAGGCTCTTCTCCATCTTCTCGACCAGCTTCAACACGATGGGATCTCGAACCCCAATGCGTTGGGCGAAGGGAAGGCGCTGCCGCTCCCCGGGCTCTCGCACGCGGTCGACAAGCGCGAGTTCGCATATGCCACTCACAACGCTCTCGTCGAAATCGCGGCCAATGATGTGCAGCATCATATCGAAGGAAGCGGACCCGCCGGCGCAGGTATAGATGTTACCGTCGACTTCGTAGATCCCAGTGCTGGCGTTAGCCGCCCCAAAGCGCTCGACAAATCCGGGTTGATTCTCCCAGTGGATCGCGCATTTCCGCTCGTCGAGCAGTCCGGCTCTCGCCAGGACATGGGCGCCGGTGCACAGGCCCGCGACGGCGACGCCGCGATTGCGACATTCGCGCAGCCATGCATCGGCCGCACGGTCGACGTGGCGCTCCACGTGCTTTCCTCCGCAAATGACGGATACCGAGGGGCGCAGTCGGCTGCTGAGATGCTGGCGTTCAACCGCTACCGAGTCGTCAGCTTCAAGCGTGAGGCCGCAGCTCGCGCGGACCTTGGCCCCGTCGGAAGAGACCACTCGCCAGGCGTAGGCTTCGTAACCGACGACTGCGTTTGCCAACCGCAGGGCCTCGACCGCGGAAGAGAACGCCAGCAACGTGAATTCCGGCACAAGGTAGAAGGCAAACAGACGCTGTTCTGCGCTCACTAGTCTCATCCAAGATTCTCCCCCGACGGCCGAATGGCTCGATCCGCGACATATCCCGAAATATTGACTTGCGTTGGAGATCTGAAAAGAATGATCGCGTCATATCGGCAGTAGAAATGAGACAGTATGGCTGTAAACGACGTTTCCCAGAGGAGCGTGCGGCGCGAGCAGGATGCGCGCCTGACGGTGGGGTTCGTTCTGGTGCAGCGATTTACGCTCTGCGCCTTCGCCAACTTCGTGGACGTTTTGCGCCTCGCTGCCGATGAAGGCGACCGTAGCCGGCCGATTCAGTGTCGATGGAAAGTCGTTGCCCCGGACATGAAGCCGATCACGGCCAGCTGCGGTGTCTCCGTACAACCTCACGAGGTGTTCGGCAGTCCCAAACTCTTCGATTATCTCGTGGTGGTTGGCGGCCTCATCGACGAAATGGACCGGCCCGATGACCGGGTGGAACGTTACTTGCGGCAGGCCGCCGCGGCCGGCGTTCCGCTGGTTGGCCTCTGCACCGGCACGTTCATCCTCCATCGTGCCGGTTTAATGGAGGGCTATCGCGGCTGTGTGAGCTGGTTCCACCATCAGGATTTTCTCTCGCAGTTCGACGGGCTCAAGCCGATATCCGACCAGATCTTCGTGGTCGATCGCGACCGCCTGACCTGCTCGGGCGGTACGAGCACAGCTCACCTCGCGGCATTTCTGGTCGACAGACACATCGGCAAGGCTCAATCCACGAAGAGCTTGAATATCATGATGATCAGCGAGGCGGAGGACGGGGGCACACCGCAGCCTGGCCTGACGCTCAGCTTCCGGACGAAGGATCCAATTGTCAGGAAGGCGCTTTTGCTGATGCAGCAAAGCCTGGACACGCCACTCTCCGTCGCCGAGATAGCAAGGAATCTAAAAGTCGGTAAGCGGTGTCTTGAACGGCATTTCAGGGAGGCACTTGGAACCTCGCCCCTGACCGCGTTCATCGAGATGCGGCTCTTGCTTGCGCGGCACATGCTCGAGAACACCGGCAAGTCGATTGCGACGGTCGCAGCGGAAAGCGGCTTCTGTGACTCATCCCATCTCAGCCGAATGTTCCGCAGGCGGTTTGCCAAAACACCGCAAAATTTCCGCGCATCCCTGGGTGCCTAGGCGACAGCAAATCGAAAGACTCAAGGCGCCTTGTTGATCCGGCTATAGGACTACGCAGCCGCCGCGCCGTCTTTCCGCGAAAAGTCCGCGCGGAGGTCGTCGATGCGCTGCCAGCGCCGGCGCAGCAGCAATCCCTTTCTGCAGGCGCGACGATGACGCATTCCGCGTGCTGTTCGGCGCATATGAGGTCTTCTTTCTGAAGTGTTCGATCCACTATCAGCGCCATCTCCCGGCCTCGAAAACAGATAGGCAGATCATGATGAACATTGCGCAGATGCAGGAACAGCGACTGAAGGCACTCGAACTGACCAGGAATGGCGCGCCGAGGCTGCCGTCCAATCCGTTCTTCGGCGTCGGCCCGATCACCGATGCGACCACCGACGAAGTGGATAGCCGCCTGCGGCGCCTCGCTTTCGATGCCTGGATTGAGAAGACCTATCGCAAGTTCGACGACAGGGGCAACGACATCGGCGGTTTCACCACCGCCGAGATTTCGCGCAGCATGCACCGCGGCTATCCGGCAGACAAGATCCTGACCGACATGATGCGGGCGATCCATCGCTATTTCGGCTTTCCGAAGACGAACCGCATGGCTGTGGGGCTCGGCGGTGGCCACAGCGGCTTCACCGTCTGCGTCCAGCACCTGATGAACGCCAACGACGCCTCCCAGCGCATTTATGTCGACACGCCGCGGCCAGAGAGCGATCCGTCGAAGGCCGCGGGCTTCTTCCGCCAGTCCTGGGCCACCCAGTTGATCGAGATGCAGCGCTTCGCCGAAAAGGGTTGCGAGAGCCGCATCCATTTCGCCGCCTCGGAAGGCGTGATCCCGTCGGCAGAAGAGCTCTCCGCCCTCGGCGTCTCGATCTTTGTCGGTGTCGGCCATGAGACGACCGGCGCCAATGCCTATACCAGCCGCGAGGTCCGCGAGCTCTTGAGCTGGATAGACGGCGATCCGAAAAATCGCCATGCGGTGTTCGATGCCACGTCGATGCTCGGCGCCATGCCGTGGGAGCCCGAACTGGTTGCCGCCGTCATGGCGAAGTGCTGCCTATTCATGCCGTTCCAGAAGGCGATCGGTGGGGTTTCGGGTTATTTCGTCGCCTCCTTCACGCCGCATGCGCTGGCATTGATCGAGAAGAACCAGCAAGACCCGGCCTGGGCGATCCCGCGCCAGCTAAAGATCGCGCCGCCGATCGATCCCAGGCAGCCGTTCTCGGCCAAGCGCTCCGTCGATGCCGGGCCGTTCTACGATGCCGCGGAAGACCGCATGCTTGGCGGCGTCATCAACACCTACAGCGCGCTCGCCTTTGCCGAGACCACCTTCGGCCTTTTGCAGTCGGAGGCACGCGTCGGCTCCGTCGTCGAGCTCAACCGCCGCTCCGCCGCCAATCGCAAGGTGATCGACGAGTGGGTCGAGCGGCATCCGCTTCTATCGCTGACGGTCACCGATGCCGAGCGGCGCGGCGCGGCGGTGACGCTCCTCAAGGTCGAAGACGACGGCATCACAGATTCCGACATTCACGCCCGCATCATCGCCCGTTCGAAGCAACTGCTCGGCTATGAGGGCATTACCCATCCGAACGGCGAATACGAGCCTGGCCTCGATGCGGCCCGCTACGTCAATGCCTTCCCGGGCACGCCCGGCGACTATCGCGCCTGGGTCGGTGGCATCCGCGAGTCGGACGATGTCGTCGCGTTGCTGGAAAATCTCCAATACGCCTATCTGCGCGCCAAGATCGTCGTTCTCGAAGAGGAACTGGCGAAGAACGGCGTCACTTTCGAGGCCCCGGCCAAGGCCGACGGCGCTGTCCGCAAGGACGATCGCGCGCGCGCCTATACCGTGCTGATCGCCGATCTGGTCGGCCTGCGCTTCGGCGCCGACGGTCAGCCGGATCACAGCGAGGTCAAGGCCTATATCGAGGAAAATGGCGGCGTCTTCCATCTCGGGCCGCTTGGCGACCGGTCGGCGCTCGAGAAGGGCCGCATCCATTTCTTCTACCAGCCGAATCTCAGCACCGAGGCGGAGATCCTGCCGCAGACGGACAAAGGCCAATACGACGCGCTGATCGCGGCGGCGACTTTCATTCCGAAGGCCTCGGTATTCCCGCTCGGCGGCGTGCGCATCGGCGCGGGCACCGGCAATATGGGCTCTGCCTCCTGGGGTGGCGGTAACGGCGAGGGCGGCGATGCGCCGCTCATGAACACGCCGGGCATCAACAGCCGGGCGACCGCCCAAATGGCGATGAAGGCGATCCTGAAGGTCGTTCCCGACCTGCCGGTCGACCGGCTGCACGGGATGGTCGCCGAAGGCGACTTCGACACCGGCCGTCAGCTCAAGGATTTTCCGACCGCCAAGCTCGAGGGCCGGAAGATCGCCATTCTGGGCTACGGCAATATCGGTCGCGAGGTCGCCAAGCTCGCCAAGGCCTTCGGCATGGAGGTGGCGATTTACGCCCGCGAGCATCACAAGCACTGGATCGAGGCGGAAGGGTTCGAATATGCCGCAAGTCCGGTCGCAGCGGCGACCGGCGCCGACGTGCTCTCCGTCCATATCGGCCTCGGCCGCCTCGACGCGACGACCGGCGTCTATTCCAACGCCGGAACCGTCGATGCGAAGGTGCTCGGCGCAATGAATGACGGCGCGGTGCTGGTCAACTACGACCGGGGCGAGGTCGTCGATGCCGCCGCGCTCGACGAGGCGCTCTCGTCCGGCAAGATCGTACACGCGGCGATCGACGCCGACCTCTTCAAGGACACCGCCACCGGCAAGCTTAGCGGGCCGATGCTGCCTTACCTGCCGCTCGAAGAGCGCCACAAGGGCAAGCTCGAGCTGCTGCCGCATGCGGCTGCCGACACCGATCATCCCTCGCGGGTGACCGGCGCGAAGCAGGCGGTCGACCAGATCTTCGACGTCATCCGCTTCAAAACGGTCACCAACCTCAAGGGCGACCTGCCGGATGGTTACGTTTCAGCAGGCAGCCGCACGCCCCGCGGCATCGGCCGGGTGACGAAGCGGGCGGTCACTGAGGTTGCCGGCAAGCCGGAACTCCTGGAGGACCTGCGGCAGACCTCGGAAAGGATCGTGGCGATCGTCGGCGCGCTCTCCGCCGTTTCGGACCCGGGTCATCGCGGCCGGATCATCGATCGCTACACTGGCCTGCTGGTCGAAAATGCCGGCCGGCAGAGGGCGTTGCTCGACCAACTCGGCCTCTACGGGCCGGCGGAGGAGTAAGATCTTCTGCGGCTTTGGCCCCCACTGCATGATTCCTTAAATCGGAATCGGTTTAAGGACAAAATCATGCAGCAATTCAAAGTGCCACAGCGCCGCGCGTCCAATCGGACGCGCGGCGCTGTAGCTTCTATTGGCTTTGGATAGCTGTCCGCAGTCGGGTTCGACGGGCGGGCCTGGGGTGAAGGAGTGCTGGCTTTTCCTGACTGTTTTCCTGCCTCTCCATTCGCTCAGGAGCCATTCGTCGATCACTTCCGCGACGAGAAAGTGCCCTAGGGGAGAAAGATGCTTGTCAACGACGCCAAAGGTTTTCGTGGGGTCGGCGGCCGCCAAACGCGCGGTCGGGTCGACAACGAACATGCTCGGCGTCGTGGCGGCCAGGTTCTCGATCATCTCGCGTTGCCGAGCCGGCTGCAGGCCGTCGTCGCGACCGGCCATCTCTGCCCATCCGGGCAGAATAACGACGAGTAGGTCGGCGCCGTTACCCTGTGCTTTCGCGGCCAGCCGCCCGAACAGACGTTTCGTCAATTCGAGCGCGTCGTCTATGTCCTGGCGAGAATCGCTGTTTCCGACATACGGCCGCAGGAGCGTCGAATAAACCCAGTTGTATAGTTTGCTGTTCTTCCACAAGAACAGGTGCGTCTCCAGCAACAAACCCGCATATTTTGGACTTGAACCCGCCGGTTCAAAGTTGATGTCGACGGAGGAAGGTGTGAGAACCGCCCTCTCGGCGTTGTCTTCTATGTCCGTGCTCAGTGAAAAGCCGACGATCAAGAGCTTGTGGGGGATCGTTCGCCCCTTGTCCTCATAAAGCCGGATCTCATTCGGCTGTCCGTAACCGCCGGTGCCGTAGTTTTTAAACAGAAGCTGCGGGTGCCATGCGTTCAACAATGCGCTGAATGTCTCGCTTTCCCTGACGAGCGAGCCTCGCACGAACGAGTCACCGAGCACGATCACGGGCTCGCCGTTGCCACTGGCATTGTCGCGGAAGCCATCTGCGTTGATTTTCACAGGGTTCCACGGATCGAAACTGCTGTATCGTTCGAAGTAGTTGTTGCCGGGGATTTCCGTGAAGCCGTAGCGCGCGTGAGGCTGGTGTCTCGTTCGCGGCGCCCCGCAAAACACGTATTCGCTCTCGCCAACGGGGATCTGAAGGCTTGGGAAAAGGCGCAATGACAGTTCAGATCCGATAATGACGACTGCAATCGACACGACGACCGTCAATGCATCGCCTATCCAAGGGAAGGCCGTTGACAGGTGCCTGCGTTGCCCTGCGCTTTTTGCGGCAGGCACCACGTCAGCTGACGCCATCGAACTTTCAGTGTTCGGCTTGTTGCGACGAGTGTCTTCCCGCATCGTTACGAGGACCTTCCCAACTGCCGTATTCCGCAGCTCTTGTCTTGCTTCCCCGAACCTGATGTGAGATCGGGATCAGAGTCGCAATCGTGATAGTGCCACACGAGCCCACTTGCCCGGTGCGTCACGCGTGCAGGTTTTCGCTGTCGCGCAATTGCGTTCGACAGGCTTGATAAAGAACGGTTCGCGTTGGTGTCCGTCTCACGGTTGGGAGCCCGCGCGCTCCACCAGAAACGGTAAGTCGCATTCGTTTCCGTGGCCAAAATTGGGAAGTCAGGACGGAACGAATATTGCCGGGCGAGGCCCCGTAGCCGACTGCTAAGTTCCGGAACGCTTCCGTCGCGACATAAATGGCTTCCGCGGAAGTCACAGCCTGGCTCACGCCTGCCTCGTCGGAAATCTGGACATAGAGGACGCCAGGGATGGACAATGGCATGGTGCTGACGACAGGGTCCAGGATCACGTCAATTGCCGCAGGAGCCACGTCGTTCAGAACGAAGACCACAAGCCCGTGCCGGCTCGACCGATAAGCAGTAATAATCACAGCCGCTGGGAGCAGTCCGTCGGTCTGCGTAATCTCTATAACGTTTTGTACATGCATAGTCGCTCTCCGAAGAAAAGAAGAACGCTTCAAGTTTGGAACACCCTGCAGCGCGGCGCGTCTTCCCAGACGCACAAAGGACGCTGTAGCGCTTTGAATTTGCTGCATGTTTTATCCTTAAATCGGCTACGATTTAAGGAAACATGCAGTAGGTATGGATCAAAAAAAGCGACCGCGTTGATTACCTAATCAAAATTCGCATGATTCCGGGAACTGGATACCAAACGGAGAAACTCTAACCTATTGCCGGTTGTTCGAATATATTCCCATGGATATACTCACCGCGTCTTTTTTCACGTTTCATGATGCAAAATCGCATTGGCGACACCACTGACGCAGGCGGGCCGCGATGCCGAGTTTGCCTCGCCATCGCGCTTAGTGCATCGCGCTAGCAGCCTTCGACAGCGCAGGCCCTCTCAAGCGTTTCGCCACGATGTCAGCAGCAAACGCGGCGCCGTCGCGGTTGAAGTGGCTGTCGGCGGCATACATCTTCTCCGGCTCCGGGTGCTCCTCCAAGGGAGGCACGAGATCGATCACCTCGATGCCTTCGGCAACCGCGCTATCGAGCACAAGCGTGCGCAGTGGGTCGAATGCGGCCCTTGACCGCAGCGCGCCCATGAACCGATCGACCCTCGGCACATAGACAAGCGTGAAGGTCCCGCCCCAACTGTTGGCTATCGTTTTCGCACGATGGAGGATCATGCGGAACTCCGGTATTTCCGGCGTAGCCCTAGGCAAGACCAGTCCCAACCGCGTAAGCGTCTGTTGCAGGGCCGCGAAATTCCGCAGGAGCGCTGTCTTTGTCAACAGATCGATGACCGTCACTGGCTGCTTGTTGCGTTGCTCTATCGCAGCTCTTGCTCGATGCAGGGAATCGCTGGCGTTCGACGGGGATCCGTAGTCCGCATCCATGTCGAGAGCCGCGCGCAACCATGGCATGCGGAGTTCGTTTTCCAGATTCTCCCAGTCATTTCCTTCGAAAAACACCATCAGAACATGATCCGGACGAAGGATTGGGCCGAAACGTCCGAGCGTTGCGAGTTCTACGAGGGGGCCATTGCCCCTGATACCCGCAGCAGTCACCGCAACGCGGTCATTTCTCAGGCGTGACGCAATATCGTCGCCAGGAGGCAGGCAAAAGCCCTCGACGAACGAGTCTCCGAGAAGCATCGCGTTCATTGAGCCGCGATCGTACACCTCGTCCGGATTGTTGAAGCCGAAACGATCCGAGCGATAGATGACTGCATTGTTCTCCGGCGCGCAGAGTACAACCTCAGTCTTCGGGAAGCCGGACAATATTGCCTCCGGCAGATTGTCGACGTCGGACATTCTATTGAGCTGATTGAGTGTGAAGGCGGATACGACATATCCTTTCTGCTCAAGGGCCTGTCGTTCGTTTTCGTCAAGCTGCCCCAACATCGCTAATCGCACTGGCACGGACCGGAAGGTAAGCAACGCTTCAAAGAGAAACAGGCCGAGCAAAGCGCTTAGACCGTAGATGCCCACTGCCATCGCCAGTTTGGGCCTCGCCAGGAACCCCGCTAGCAGAAACAAAAAGGCAAGCGATCCTGGAATCACAACATAGCGAAGGAAATGCGGAGCGGAGGAAGCATATTCGCTATAGTTCAACAGCGCGTAGGCGGGACTCAGCAAGAAGTAAGCCGCCAGGACCGTACAAAGTATAAATCCCGTTCTTCTGTGTCTCAAGGCGGTCCACCTCTCCTCGCAAGGTCAAGCCTATGTTTGGCTTCCGCTCTTCGCTCGTTCCTGTCCGCCGGACCCGAGGACCGGCACGGGAGGAGCATTCGGAGGTTATTTTCCGGTCTCGATCTCCGGCGAGCACTCGTCAATTCTGTCGAAGATCATTTCCTGAAACCAGCAGTCTTGGCCAATAAGTTCCGCAATTACCATAGGGATCATTCAATATTGAGCTGCAGTCTCTTTGACAGATTAGCGAGCTCCACGCGCGTCGAAATGGCGAGCTTGCTATAGATGCTGTGAAGGTGGAGCTTCACCGTGCCGGGTGAAATCCCGAGTTGCATGCCAATCTCTCTACTCCGCATTCCCGCCGCAGCAAGGCGTGACACCTCTATTTCGCGCTGCGTCAGCACTTCAAGAATTCGGTCGCGTTCGCTCTCTTGCTCACGGAGTCGATCGAGCGCGCCTTTAAGCGCCGGGTCGTGAAAGTAGGTGCCTCCGGCCACGACCTTTCTGATGCAATCCAACAGCGCGACAGGCGCTTGTTCCTTCAGCACGATGCCGCTAACGCCCAGTTGCATCGCTTCTTCGAGTTGGTCATCGCCTATGTCCGCAGTAAGGATCACGATCGCAGCACGGCAGCGGCCACGTACGCGACGAACGAGCTCCAGGCCGTTCATCTCGGGCATTCGCAAATCGAGAACAACGACGTCAACAGCGCCGGACTTCAGTACATCAAGCGCCTGCGCGCCGTTTTGGCATGTCGCCACGACCCGCCAACCCGGCACAGTCTCGATCAAGCGCCGCAGTCCGTCGAGAACGATCAAATGATCGTCGACGACAATCACGCGGAGGGTTATCGAGGCATCGGAAGCATGATCACCACTCGTGTCCATTCCGCAATCCTGTCAATAGCAAGTTTCCCACCACGGGCGGCTGTTCGCTCGCGTAAGCTTCTTGGACCCATTTTCTTGCGTTCGAGCTCGGCGTGCTCGACACGTTCGCCGAAGCCAAAGCCGACACCGTCGTCGTCCACGGTCAGTATGATTGCTTCCTCGTCTGTCCGCAGTTTGATCCTGACCTTCTGTGCGTGCCCATGGCGCACCGCGTTGGCCGTCGCCTCTGAGGTCATGCGGGCCAACTCGTAAATCAGGCCCATCGGAAGCCTGACCTTGGCTGGATACAGCGCGACGTCTACATCGATCTGCCACTGCAGCATGAGCCGATCGACCAACGCCGCGAATTGGTGCTCCAATTGTGCCTCAGCAGCGTCTCCATGCTCACGCCCCGGTTCGAGCGCTCGGATGAAGCTGCGCAGCTCGCGCTGCTCGTCGAGAAGCATCGACTGGATTGCCGTCAGGCGTTCCTCCAAGTCGTCCGGCGGTTGATCTCCCGTCGGCCGCAGAGATTGAAGCTGCAAGGCGGTGCCTGCCAGGGTCTGAAGAACGCCATCATGAAGGTCGCGGCCAATTCGAATGCGTTCCTCGACGGCCGCTTCGTCGCTAAGACGACGCACCAGCATTGCCTGTTCGAAGAGTGCCTTAATGCGATCGGCTATGATTTCGGTGATTGCGACGTCGTCAAGCGTCAGCACCGGCGGCTCGAGCAGAAAGAGACGAGCCTGCAGGTCGCCGACCTCGAAATGTACGGAGACCGCGGAAGTCAACGAAAACGCATCGACAAGCGCAGGGGAGAGGGGTGGCCGCTCATCGGTCCATGAGTCAAATCGACCGTCACCTTTATGAACCAGAAGACGGTTGCGCGTGGCGTCGGAAATCAAAAGGCTTCGTTGATGCAGAGTTTTGTCGGTCCAGGATCCAAAAGCGTCCGGAGGCATCTGTGTGACCTTGCAGCCCCCGTTTTCCCACAACGCCACATACGTCCATGGCTCTTCGCCATCGCTCCAGATGAGCAGTGCGCGCTTAACCAGCGTCACATGCGCGGCATACTCCAGCGCAGCAGCGGCGGGCCACTCACGGCCTTGTGGCAAGGCAGGCGTTCTTTGCACCAACCTCAACAGTTCGGCGCGCACCGCCTCCTGATGGGCGCCCAGCCAGATAAGCAGCACCGCCGCCACGAAGATGAACAAAAGCCTCGAAACATTCGTCGTGGTACCAGCGTCCGGATCGAACAGGTCGCGTGTATCTGAGGATCCGAGATACAGCAGGATCAGCAGGCAGATGAGCCCGCTCCAGAACGCACCCCGCCATCTCCAGTGCAAGGTCGCAGACAACAGCGTGAAAGGCATGAGCACGAAAAAGGGGCTCGACGCGCCGTCGGTCATCGACATGAACGCGGCGAATGCGACGATATCGATCACGTGGCGTGCGAACGTTCCGCGTACTCGTGAAATCTCCGTTCGCCAGGCCAGGATGGCGACGATGACGGCGTAGCAGAAATAAACGACGAGCAGCGCGTACATCGGTTCGGGCGGTAACGGCACGTGTGCCGAGTCCAGCCATGCGATCCAGATGCTGCCGGCCGCAAGCATGATCCGGCCGATTGCGATCACCTTGTCCGATCGGGCACGAAAGGTGTTCGTCCAGACCATGCGACCTGACACAAGGTCCCGCTCGTTCGCGCGGCGATCGCGCCGCGACATCTTTTCGTCCGCGCGATCAAATCCAACACGCAGTCGATCTGGCAGGTTGAACGTCCTGAGGATGGCCGTTGTACATCCTCTGAGAGCCGCCTCAATTGAAGCGCTTATGTCGGCCGAACTGTTCCGCGTCAAAGCGGCCACCCGAGTATGAACTGATCCAGGTATTTACTGTCAAAACAGGTATCTGCCGGCTGCGGCAGCAAAATCTAGTCTTTTAAAAGCGCTCCCGTCTCTCAATGACGCGAGAATGCATTTGGGCTGGGATAAGCTTAATTGGAATGACCGCCAATATACCGCTGGATATATGGATCCGTCGATCCGTTTTTCTCTCATGCGATCGAATTTTTCACCGGCCAGCAACCAGGTGTGTAGACAAAATCATGTTCAGTAATATCAGCTGGGAAAATCCTGTTGCGCGTACCAAAACCCCGAGGACCGTCGTAACGTTGGCCAATATGTGAAAATCCATTTCTTCCTATGCTGTCATCGGCTGTAGATATGCCGATATAGACCATCGAATGATGCCGCCTTGCTGCCATCAAGCCGTTTCTATATCCATCGGCATATTGACCAACCCGACTGCTGTTGCTGTAGTCGGTCATGAAATTAATGCGATTGTGAGGGACTATCGCCCTCGAATTCAGTTTGACGCCCGGCGCTTGATTGAGGTGCGTAGCAATGAGCGCGTCGCATGAACCGATCATAGAAAACATCCCGGAAGGTCCGTCCAATCGTAGTTTCGGCTACACTGTCGGCGGAATTCTTTTTTGCATCGCACTTTTGAGGTGGTGGCAAGCGGAGCAAGCCACCCCACTGACCATTGCGCTTGGTTCGGTCGGCATTGCGCTTGTCGTCCTGGCATACTTGGCTCCTCACACCTTGACCACCGCGAACCGGCTCTGGACCAAACTCGGTCTGCTCCTGTTCAAGGTAATCAATCCGCTCGTGATGCTGTTGATCTATGTAACCACGTTCATTCCGATCGGGGTTCTAATGCGATTACGAGGCCACGACCCCTTGGCGGCGGCATTCGACCGTAGCGTGAGCACATATTGGAAAACGAGGCCTCCAAACGAGCCGACGCCGGCGACGATGCGCGACCAGTATTAAATTTCGAGAGGGAAGAGAGATGGAATTTGTCCAGGAACTTTTCGCCTATATGGGCAACCGAAAGAAGTTCTGGTTGCTGCCGATCCTGATCATGGTGACGGTTTTTGGATCGCTGGTGGTCCTGACTCAGGGCACCGCTGTAGCACCGTTCATCTATACTCTGTTCTGATGCGGGGCCTGCCTTGCGCGTTCTAGGCATCTCCGCCTTCTACCACGACAGCGCGGCGGCTCTGGTCGAAGACGGCCGCGTTGTCGCGGCCGCGCAGGAGGAACGCTTCACTCGAAAGAAGCACGACCCGAGTTTTCCAGCGCGGGCGATAGAATACTGCCTGACGGAAGCCCGCTGCGGCATGAACGATATCGATCATGTCGTGTTTTACGACAAGCCGTTCTTAAAATTCGAGCGACTTCTCGAGACCTACCTTGCGACGAGCCCCAGAGGGTTTCGCTCATTCAAGCTTGCGATGCCAATATGGATCAAGGAGAAGCTGTTTCAAAAGAAGCTTCTTCGCAAGGATTTGGGCAGGATTGCGGGGGTGAAGGAATGGGCGGGGTCACTGCTCTTTACCGAGCATCATCTGGCCCACGCTGCGAGCGCGTACTTTCCTTCTCCCTTCCCAAGGGCGGCGGTATTGACCATGGACGGCGTCGGCGAATGGTGCACGACGTCCCTTGGTCACGGTCGCGACAATCACCTTGAGATATTGAAGGAAATCCATTTCCCCCATTCCCTGGGCCTGCTTTATTCCGCCTTTACCTACTACACCGGTTTCAAGGTGAACTCCGGCGAGTACAAGCTAATGGGGCTTGCGCCCTATGGTCGGCCGCGCTTCGCCCAGACCATCCTCGACCATCTCATCGACCTCAAGGAGGACGGCTCGTTTCGGCTCGATCAGCGCTACTTTGACTATTGCACCGGTCTCACGATGACGTCGCCCGCCTTTCACCGCTTGTTCGGCGGCGAACCGCGCAAGCCGGAATCCCCGCTTACACAGCGCGAGATGGACTTGGCGGCGTCGATCCAAAGCGTCACGGAAGAGGTCGTACTGAGGCTCGCGCGGTTCGCGAGGCGGGAAACCAACGAAAAGAACCTTTGCCTGGCCGGCGGTGTCGCGCTCAATTGCGTTGCCAATGGCAAGCTCCTCAAGGAAGGTCTCTTTGAGGACATCTGGATACAGCCGGCCGCTGGCGACGCAGGCGGCGCACTGGGGGCGGCGCTCGCCGTATGGCATGACTACCTGAGCAAGCCCCGCGCCACAAACGGCGGGGACAGCATGGCCGGGGCCTATCTCGGCCCGAGTTACGAACAAGCTGAAATCGAACAACGCCTCGCTGCCGCCGGCGCGGCCTACAGGGTTCTGTCCGACGATGAAATTACAGCAACCACGGTCGAGGCCCTTGTCGAGGAAAAGGCTGTTGGCTGGATGCAGGGGCGCATGGAGTTCGGGCCGCGCGCGCTGGGAGGGCGCTCGATACTCGGTGATCCGCGCTCGCCGACAATGCAGAAGACGCTCAATCTCAAAGTCAAATACAGGGAGAGTTTTCGCCCCTTTGCTCCCTCGGTTCGCCGCGAGGACGTAGCGGACTGGTTCGATCTCGATGCCGACAGCCCCTACATGCTGCTCGTCGCCGACGTGTTGGAGAGCCGGAGACTGCATGCCAATCATCCGCAGGAACAGTTGTTCGGCATCGACCTGCTGAATGTGCCGAGATCAGAGATTCCGGCTGTCACCCACGTCGACTACTCGGCGCGCATCCAGACGGTGCATCGCGAGACCAACCCTCGCTACTGGGATCTGCTGACAGCCTTCAAAGCTCGCACCGGCTGTCCGGTCCTTGTCAACACCAGCTTCAACGTGCGCGGAGAGCCTATCGTCTGCACGCCGGAAGATGCATTCCGATGCTTCATGGGCACGGAGATCGAACGCCTCGTCGTCGGCAATTGCATGCTGAAGAAGGAAGACCAGCCTGAACGTCTACGCAAGGACTACAAGGAACAGTTCGAGCTCGACTAGCGGGACTTCTGCTGTAGAGGCTGCAGCTACCCCGTCTGCTCGACGATCGGCGGAATCTGGATCACTTTCAGGTCCGATGCACCGGAGTCGATGATCTCGAAGACCGCGTCGAGCATTCTCGGAACATCCTGGCGAACCATTTCTATGTGATCGCCGAGCATGGCCACGAAAGGATCCCAGTCGAAGCAGCCGAGGTGCGGCATCCGGTCGGCATAGTGGCCGGAGCGACGGATCCAGCGCATCACGCCTTCAAGCGAAATCGTGGAGTTGACGAACATGCCCCGCGGCAGTGTTCCGACCTTTTCCGCGATTGCCTTCATGGCGTTCTCCGCCTTCTCGGGCGCATAGCCGCAGGTGAGCACCAGCGTCTCGTCGACTGTCACCCCCGCTTCGGCATGGGCGGCGCGGAACCCTCTAACACGCTCCGATGTGTTGTGGTCGGTTCCGCGCCCGCCGACGAAGAGCAGCGGCGCCTTTTCACCGAACTCCCTCTCGCAGTTCGCCAGCACACGCCGCGTGAGTTCGAGCGCGCCGGCGAAATTGTCCGAAATGACCGACGGAACACGCGAACCCGGCAGGTCGAGATTCACGGCGCGCACGCCGGCGGCAGAACATATGTCGGCAATCCGATCCGGATCGGTCGCGCCCGTCGCGATCAGGCAGTCCACCTGGTAGGAGAGCATGGCGCGCGCGGCTTCGATTTCCAGTGCGGGATCGCGGCGCGTGCAGGTTATGATCGGGAAGAGGCCTCTCTCGCGGGCCATGGCCTCGAACTGTTCGACGATCGAGCCGAAGTAGCGGTTGTCGTACTTCGGGACGATCATTCCAATGATTTTCGATCGCTCGCGCCGCAGCACGCTCGCCTGCATGTTCAGCGCATATCCCTGCTCTTCGGCGAGCCGGGTTATCTTCTCGGCCAGTTGGCTGCTGATGCGGCGCTTCTTCCAGTTTCCATTCAGCACGGCACTCACGGCGCTCGCCGAGGTCCCGGCCAATTCGGCCAGGTCGTAGATCGTTGTCCTTTTCGTCGGAATGCTACGCTTCACGAATTTTGATCTCCCTTTTTCGACCACCACCTTGACATCAAAGGCGTACAGTGGCAATTCTGCTTCATCGATTGAGCACGCAAGCACAATCGATGAAGCCGCCAGTTTCAACAAAGCTGGGCAGGGAGGGAGTCAGACAGGAAATCAAAAAATCTAGCGCTGCGGTGTTTGCTGCGGCGAGCGACCGGCTGCGCCCTGATGGGCCTGTAAAAGCTGTGCGGAATTTGTCCGCGGACGACTTCGCGATATCTTGGGGGTGTCGCCCTTCAAAAGCTTCAGGACGCCGGCGAAAAATCAACCGTGGAGGAAACTTATGAAGACGATTTATTACTTGCTTGCCTCGACCGGCCTTGCCGTGTCGCTCAGCAGCGCCGCCGTTGCGCAGGAAGCGGCCACCGTTGCCTTCCTGATGCCGGACCAGGCTTCGACTCGCTACGAGGAACATGATTATCCAGGCTTCAAGGCAGAGATGGAGAAGCTCTGCCCGAGCTGCACCGTCATCTACCAGAACGCCAATGCGGACGTGGCGCTTCAGCAGCAGCAGTTCAACTCCGCGATCGCTCAGGGCGCCAAGGTTGTCGTGCTTGATCCGGTTGATTCCGCGGCAGCCGCCGCACTCGTCGAAATCGCCCATTCCCAGGATGTCAAGGTGATCGCCTATGACCGTCCGATCCCGGACAAGCCGGCGGACTACTATGTCTCGTTCGACAATGAGGGCATCGGCCGCTCGATCGCGCAGTCGCTCGTCGAGCACCTGAAGGCATCCGGCGTTCCGGAAGGTTCCGGCGTGCTGCAGATCAACGGCTCGCCGACCGATGCGGCCGCCGGACTCATTCGCGACGGCATCGATTCCGCCCTCGACGCCTCCGGCTACAAGACGCTCGCCGAGTACGATACGCCAGACTGGGCGCCGCCGAAGGCGCAGGAATGGGCCGCCGGCCAGATCACCCGTTTCGGCGAGCAGATCAAGGGCATCGTCGCCGCCAACGACGGAACCGGCGGGGGTGCGATTGCCGCTCTCAAGGCGGCAGGCGTCAAGCCGGTCCCCCCGGTCACCGGCAACGATGCGACGATTGCAGCCCTGCAGCTGGTCATCTCCGGGGACCAGTACAACACGATCTCCAAGCCTTCCGAGATCGTAGCGGCCGCTGCAGCCAATGTTGCCGTGAAGCTGATCAAGGGCGAAACCCCGGAAGCGACCCATAAGCTGTACGATACGCCCTCGCAGCTCTTCACTCCCGCAGTGGTCACGGCCGAAAACATCAAAGCCGAGATCTTCGACAAGAAGATCAACACGCCGGAAGAGATCTGCACCGGCGAATATGTTGAAGGTTGCCGCAAACTCGGCATCATGAACTGAGACTCTGGCTGTTTTCGTGTTCGGTCGCGAGGCGCGGCCGAACACATCTCCGAGATCACGATGATTCTTGGTCGACCCGTAACCATGGCCGTGATCGATTCTAGCAACCTGGAGCGGATGCGCGGCGGAGAATCGCTCGTACGTTTCCTTGATCCCGCTCCACTGCATGTTTCCTATGATCGTATCCGATTAAAGGGTGGAAACATGCAGCAATTCAAAGTGTCACAGCGTCCCTTGCGCGTCTGATAAGACGCGCGGTGCTGTAGTCGAAAGGTCGAAAGGCGATGACACGCGATATCCAGAGTGCCCCCGCAAAGGGTGAGCCTGTGCTGCGTCTTCGCGGCATATCCAAGAATTTTGGCGCCGTATCCGCACTCACCGACATCGAACTCGACGTCAACGCCGGCGAAGTCGTCGCCTTGGTGGGAGACAACGGCGCCGGCAAGTCGACGCTCGTCAAGATCCTCGCCGGCGTGCATCAACCGTCCGCGGGCACGATCGAGTTCTGCGGGGAAGGCGTGACGCTCGACAATCCCGCAAAGGCGCTTGGCCTCGGGATCGCGACGGTCTTCCAGGACCTGGCGCTGTGCGAAAATCTCGATGTCGTCGCGAACCTGTTCCTCGGCCACGAACTGGCCCCCTGGCAGCTCGACGAAGTCGCGATGGAAGTGCGCGCCTGGACGCTTCTGCGGGAGCTGGCCGCGCGCATCCCGTCCGTCCGCCAGCCGATCGCGTCACTCTCCGGCGGCCAGCGCCAGACGGTGGCGATCGCTCGCTCGCTGCTCTTGGATCCCAAGCTCATCATGCTCGATGAGCCGACGGCGGCACTCGGCGTCGCCCAGACCGCCGAAGTCCTCAACCTGATCGAACGCGTCCGCGACCGCGGGCTCGGCGTGATCATCATCAGCCACAACATGGAGGACGTGCGCGCGGTAGCGGATCGCATCGTCGTGCTGCGGCTTGGACGGAACAACGGCGTCTTCCTGCCGGATGCGTCCAACCATGACCTCGTCACCGCGATCACCGGCGCCACGGAGAACGCCGTTTCGCGCCGGCACGACCGCAAGACCGGCCTCGTCAACGAGCAGAGCGGAGGAGCCGCATGAGCCAGAATCCTTCGAACACCGCTGTCCAGACCCAGCAGAGGCTCGACCGCAGTGATGAACGTGTGCGCCATGACGAGGGAATGCTCGACATGGTGTGGGGGTTTATCGATCGCGTGCGGTCCGGGGATCTCGGCATGCTGCCGGTCGCGGTCGGACTCATCGTCATCTCGATCATCTTTTCGGCGCTCAATCCGATCTTTCTCGCGCCAAACAACCTCGTCAACCTGCTCTTCGATTGCGCCACCGTAGGCGTGATTTCGCTCGGCATCATTTGCGTGCTGGTATTGGGCGAAATCGACCTTTCGGTGGGCTCCATGAGCGGCCTGGCCTCGGCGATGGTGGGGGTGCTGTGGGTGAATTCCGGCTGGCCGATCGCCGCGGCGATATTCGCGGCGCTTCTGGTCGGCGCCGTGGTCGGACTGATCTACGCGAGCCTCTACAACCGACTCGGAATGCCGAGCTTCATTGCCACGCTCGCTGGTCTTCTCGCGCTGCTCGGCATGCAGCTCTATATCCTGGGGCCAACCGGTTCGATCAACCTGCCATACGCTTCCTCGCTTGTCCGCTTCGGACAGATAATGATCATGCCGGATTGGCTCTCGCATACGCTGGCGGTGGTGCCGGGCCTGGTGATGGTCGCCACAGGCATGCGCACGATGCGCCAGCGGCAGGCGGCGAACCTCTCCTCCCAGCCACTCGGCGCGCTGATCATCAAGGCGGTCGTGCTTACGGTCGCGCTTGAAGTGGCAGTATTCTACCTCAATCTCGGTCGCGGCGTGCCGTGGATGTTCGGCCTGTTCGTTGCCCTTGCCGTGATCCTCAACTATGCGCTGACGCGTACGAAGTGGGGCCGGTCGATGTTCGCGGTCGGTGGTAACCGGGAGGCCGCGCGGCGGTCGGGCATCAACGTGCGCCGGATTTACATGAGCGCCTTCGTCCTCTGCTCAACGCTCGCCACGCTCGGCGGGATCCTGTCGGCGTCGCGCCTTGCCTCGTCGAGCCAGCAGGCCGGCACGGGCGACGTCAACCTCAACGCGATCGCCGCTGCCGTCATCGGCGGCACCAGCCTCTTCGGTGGGCGTGGCAGCGCCTATTCGGCTCTGCTTGGCATCATCGTCATCCAGGCGATTTCGAACGGCCTGACGCTGCTCAATCTGAGCTCGTCTCTCCGCTACATGATCACCGGCGGCGTTCTGGCGATCGCTGTCATCGTCGACTCGTTGGCCCGTCGTTCCCGTGTCAGCCACGGACGCGCGTAACCCAACCTCTCGTTATGGAGTTTTCAATATGGCTGACCTCATGAAAGGCAAGGTTGCCGCCATCACCGGCGCGGCATCGGGCATCGGTCTGGAATGCGCTCGCACATTGCTTGCAGAAGGGGCGAAGGTCGTCCTCGTCGATCGTGCGCAAGACAAGCTGGAACAGCTCTGTGCCGAGCTCGGCGAGAACGCCCTGCCGCTGGTCGTCGATCTTCTCAAGCCCGCCGAAGTCTCCGGCATGCTTCCGAGGATCCTGGAGCTTGCCGGGAAGCTCGACATCTTCCACGCGAATGCCGGCGCCTATATCGGTGGTCCGGTGGCCGAAGGCGATCCGGACGCCTGGGACCGGATGCTCAACCTCAACATCAATGCGGCATTCCGCTCCGTGCATGCGGTGCTGCCCTATATGATCGAGCAGAAATCGGGCGACATTCTCTTTACAAGCTCGATTGCGGGCGTCGTCCCTGTCGTCTGGGAGCCGATCTATACGGCATCGAAATTTGCCGTGCAGGCTTTCGTGCACAGCACGCGGCGACAGGTGGCGCCGCATGGCGTGCGCGTCGGAGCCGTGTTGCCTGGGCCGGTAGTGACGGCGCTGCTCGACGACTGGCCGAAGGCGAAGATGGAAGAAGCGCTTGCCAACGGCAGCCTCATGCAGCCGAAGGAAGTGGCGGATGCGGTGCTCTTCATGCTGACGCGTCCGCGCAACGTCACGATCCGCGATCTGGTGATCCTGCCCAACAGCGTCGATCTCTGATTGCCTCCGACGGCGCGAGGCCCAGGCCTCCGCCGATCCACGTTCCTGATTTGCAGGCGGTAGACCATGACCAACACTTCTCCCGCGCGCCCCACGGGCGGCGAACGATACCTCATCGGCGTTGATGTCGGGACCGGAAGCGCCAGAGCTGGTCTTTTCGACCTGACCGGCCGGCTGCTGGCTTCGGGCAAGCGCGACATCACGCTCTTTCGCGAGGCCGGTTCCATCGTCGAGCAGTCGAGCACGGAGATCTGGTCCGCGGTCTGCGAGGCTGTGCGCGAGGCGGTTTCCTCGGCGGCCGTCGATCCTGCAAAAGTAGCAAGCATCGGCTTCGACGCGACCTGCTCGCTCGTCGTCCTTGGCGATGACGGGCGATCGCTTCCGGTCGGACCGTCGGAGGACCCTCAGCGCGATATCATCGTCTGGATGGACCACCGCGCCGTCGACCAGGCGGAGCGCATCAATGCCAGGGGTCATGGTGTGCTGCGCTATGTCGGCGGACGCATATCGCCCGAGATGGAGACGCCAAAGCTCCTCTGGCTGCGCGAGAATCGTCCCCACGTCTTCGATGCCGCCTGGCAATTCTTCGACCTTGCGGATTTCCTGACCTGGCGGGCAACGGGCGACCTTGCCCGCTCCACATGCACCGTGACTTGCAAGTGGACCTATCTCGCACACGAGAAGCGCTGGGATCCGGACTATTTCCGCGCGATCGGCCTTGGCGAACTCGCGGATGAAGACTTCGTGCGCATAGGCCAGCGTGTCGTGGAGCCGGGCACGCCGGTTGGAGACGGGCTGACGGAGCGCGCCGCCGCAGAGCTGGGCCTCGCGGCCGGCACGCCGGTCGGAGCCGGCATGATCGACGCCCATGCCGGCGGCATCGGGACCGTCGGTGTCGATGGCCCGCCGGAGAGCAACCTCGCCTATGTCTTCGGGACCTCCTCCTGCACGATGACTTCCACCGCAGAACCGGTTTTCGTGCCCGGCGTCTGGGGACCCTACTATTCGGCGATGGTGCCGGGGATGTGGCTGAACGAGGGAGGCCAGTCCGCGGCGGGCGCCGCGATCGAGCAGCTTGTGTCGTTCCATCCCGCGGCCGGCGAGGCGCTGGAGCTCGCAGAGCGCCGCGCTGTCTCGCTGCCCGTCCTTCTGGCGGACCTTGCCGCGCAGAAGGCCCAGACACTCTCGGGTGCGGTCGAGCTGGCCGGCGGCCTCCATGTCGTTCCGGAATTCCTCGGCAACCGCGCGCCTTTTGCCGATCCGCATGCCCGCGCCGTTGTCGTGGGCCTTGGGATGGAAAGGGATATCGACAATCTCGCGTCGCTCTACGTGGCCGGACTATGTGGCATCGGCTACGGGCTCCGGCAGATCATCGATACGCAGGCGTCGTCCGGCGCTCTGATCGACAAGATCGTCATCAGCGGCGGCGCAGGTCAGCTTGATCTCGTCCGCCAGCTCCTTGCGGACGCGACCGGGAAGCCCGTTCTGGCGACGCGCTCCGAGGAGCCTGTGCTTCTCGGTGCGGCCATCCTCGGAAGCGTGGCGGCAGGCGAGTTCCCGGACGTTCGCTCGGCGATGGCAAGGCTTTCCGGCACGGATCGCACCTATGCGCCCGCGGTCGGTGAAATCGCAGCGCTTCATGCGCTGAGATACGACGCCTTCAAGAAGCTTCAGTCGCTGGCGCGGGAGATCCGGTAGACTCGCCTTAAGCCGCTACGGGTGAAACGAACGCAGATGGTTGCTTGCACCTTTTCGGCTCGCGCGGTGGCGGCCTCAACGCCACCCGAGAGCCGGAGCGACATGGGTCAGGATCGCCTCGATGACATGTGCGTTGTACTCGACACCAAGCTGGTTGGGGACGGTCAGCAGCAGCGTGTCGGCCTCGGCGATTGCCTCGTCCTTCGCCAGCTGTTCAACGAGGACGTCCGGCTCTGCGGCGTAGCTCCGACCGAAAATCGCCCGGGTCTTCTCGTCGATGAAACCGATCTTGTCCTCATCCTGGCCGCCTCGTCCGAAGTAGGCGCGGTCACGGTCGTCCACCAGTGCGAAGATGCTGCGGCTGACCGACACTCGTGGCTCGCGCTCGTGACCTGCCGCCTTCCATGCCTCGCGGAACGCGCGGATCTGGTCGGCCTGCTGCACGTGAAAGGGAAGGCCGGTCTCGTCATCCTTGAGTGTAGAACTCTGTAAATTCATGCCCAGCTTGGCTGCCCAAACGGCGGTGGCGTTGGAACTGGCGCCCCACCAGATCCGCTCACGCAGCCCCTCCGAGTGCGGCTCGATGCGCAGCAGGCCGGGAGGATTGGGAAACATCGGTCGCGGGTTGGGCTCGGCAAAGCCTTCGCCGCGTAGCACATCGAGCAGGACCTCCGCATGGCGTCGCGCCATGTCGGCGTCGGTGCTGTCCTCGGGCGGCTGGTAGCCGAAGTAACGCCATCCATCGATCACCTGCTCGGGCGAGCCGCGGCTGATGCCGAGCTGCAGCCGCCCGCCGGCGATGATGTCGGCCGCGCCCGCGTCCTCGGCCATGTACATCGGGTTCTCGTAGCGCATGTCGATGACCGCGGTGCCGATCTCGATGCGGCTTGTCTTCGCGCCGACGGCCGAAAGCAACGGGAACGGCGAGCCCAGTTGGCGCGCGAAATGATGCACTCGAAAATACGCCCCGTCCGCGCCGAGTTGCTCGGCTGCGACGGCGAGGTCGATGGACTGCAGGAGTGCGTCGGACGCCGATCGCGTCTGCGAATGCGGCGAGGGCGACCAGTGGCCGAACGAGAGAAAGCCGATCTTCTTCATGGTTGTGCAGCCTGTGATGTTGCAGCCACTGCTTCATCGCACAAATCCGGCTGGGGATATAGGCATACCATGCGATGTCGCCCCTGACACTGAACGCGGGGCCTCTGAAGGCGATCCGAACAGATGATGTGCCGCCGACGACGGCTCAAGCATCCGGCAGCGTGAATACGGCGCAGGGCGCCGCGATGCCGCGCAACACGTGTTCGCCAAGCGGCACCAGCGGTGTGGTGGTCTCGGCGGCGACCGCGCCCGAGAGCAGCACCGACCGGCCAAGCGGCCGGCACAGCCCCTCCAGCCGGCTAACCAGGTTGACCGCCGGGCCGATGGCGGTGAAGTCCAGCCGGTCGGCCGCGCCGATATTGCCCCACAAGATCTCGCCGAGATGCAGCGCCACCCCGAAGGGCAGCGGTGGCAGCCCTTGCGCCTCACGGGTGGCATCGAGATGGGCCATGCCGGCGCGGGCCGCGACGACCGCGCGCAATGCCGCCCCGCAGGCCTCGGCCGGTGTGCTGGAAACGGGAAAGATCGCCAGCAGGCCATCGCCCATGAACTTCAGGACTTCGCCCCCGAAGGCGTGTATCGCCCCGGCGACGCGGTCGAACCAGGCATCGAGGGTAGCGATCATCGCCTGAGGCTCCGTCGCCTCGGACAAGGCGGTGAAGTTGCGCAGATCGGTACAAAGCAGCACGGCACGGATGGTCTCTCCGGTGCCTCGACTGAGCGCGCCGGCCTGCACCCGGGCGGCGCTGCGCCGGCCGAGATAGGCCTCGAGCAGCGTTGCAAGTGCTGCCCGTTCGGCCAAGGTAGCCAAGGGTGCGGCGGCGAAGCGTGCGGCCTGACGCAGCTGGGACGTCTCGGCAGGATCGAATGTTCGGCTGCCGGCCCAGCCCAGCACCAGTCTGTCCGGCACTGGGCCGACCGTGTCTTCCTGCACCGGCCCCAGCCCGGCGAGCCAGTCGTGTCCTGCCTGGTTGGGTGGGCTGCCTGCAAAAGCGAGGGCTTCGATCACCGTCCCGGTGTCCGCCCGCCACAGCCAGGTGCGGCGGGCGACGATCGGATGCGGCACTGCCAGCGTCAGCGCACCGCCGATCAACGGAAGTCCGTCGGCCTGCAGCCGGCGGCCGAGCTCGGCCAAAAACCGGTCCGGGCCGGGCGACGCGCCGGCCTCGTCGACCAGCCAGGCAAGGGGTGCGGGCAGATCCATGCCGCGATCATAGCGTCACGTTCGCTCACCTGTCATCTGGGTTACAGGACCGTTCCTTGCAGGAGGGCCGATTCAACGAAAAAACACCCAGCAAATTCAAAGTGCTATCGCGATCGGTGCGCGCCTGCAGAAATGCGCGAGGCCTTAAGTGGTGGCGCGGTCGGCCGCGCCGGTCTATCATCGGGTACCGATCCGGCGTTTGCCCGTTTGACCGCAGTCGGGCAGCACGTCGCAACCACTGGGGGAGACCGATGCCAGAGACCCTCGTCGTCCGCCGTGAAACACATATTTCAGCGCCGCCCGCCGCGGTGTTCGCTCTGCTGACCGATCCTGAGAAGATCCTGCGCTGGATGGGAACGGAGGCTGACGTCGAGCCGGAGCCTGGCGGGCTCTATCTCGTGAACGTCACCGGGGCGCGCTTCGCCCGCGGCTCCTTCCGCGAGGTCGTGCCGGTGCACCGCCTGGTATACAGCTTCGGCTGGGATGACAGCGAGATCGTGCCGCCGGCGTCGAGCCTTGTCGAGATCGACCTCATCGAACAGCCGGACGGAACGCTGCTGCGGCTGACCCATAGCGGCCTGCCTAATGCCGAGCAGTGCGCAGGCCATGCGGAGGGCTGGGCCCATTACCTCGACCGGCTGGCCGAAGTTGCGGCCGGTCGCGATCCGGGACCGGATCCCTGGCACGGTCGCACCGGCTGACGTCTCGGGCGTTATTCCGATTCAGCTGACACTACACGGCCGCGCGTTTGCGACGTGCGGATCGTACCGTTTCCCGTGGGGCTTCGTTAGGGCAGGAAGCACGTGCGCGTCGAGAAGCTGCTGGACCTCAAGGCACCGTTTCGCAGATAGCGTGCGCGTTCAACAGGCCCCAGCCGAAGACAGGGTCCTTGCCCGGATCACCGAGATCCTCGGCGTTTCCCGTCAGCATCTCACGGATTCGATCGGGTGCGAGTTCCGGTTTCGACGCCTTCAACAGTGCCACCGCGGCGGTGACGAAAGGTGCTGCAAAAGACGTGCCCGTTTTCGGACGCGCCCCGCTGACCGAGGCCGCGGTCCAGACGGCGACACCCGGGGCGGCGAAGTCAATGTGCTCGCCGCGCCCTGCGCGCCTGTAGGGCCGCTTGTGCTTGTCGGTCGCGGTCACCGCGATCACCTCTTCGTAAGCCGCCGGATAGACCGGCTCCGCCCTCGGGCCGTCGTTGCCGGCGGCGGCAACGGCAATGATCTGGCGCTCGCCCACTTTCTTCACGACCCGTTCAAGCAGCAGATTGGGCGGGCCCGAGAGGCTCAGATTGATGACGTGCACCTCGCGCGCGATGAGCAGGTCGATGGCACGGACAAGATCGAACGCGCCGGAGCGGTCGTCCTGGCGCCCGGCGCGGTGAAACGCGTCCACGGCGATCAGCCTGCCGCCGGGTATCAGGCCCGGCGTGCGGGTCGCCGCGGATCCGACGAGCAACGCCGCGACGGCGGTGCCATGCTGTCTGCCGGACTCCGGCAACTTTTCATCGGCAAGGCGGATGATCTCGACGTTTCCGTGTTCGAAGGCGTCGTGTTCAGGGTTGATTGCTGTATCGACGAGACCGATCCGCGCACCGCCGGCGCAAGCGCCGGGCCAATCTTGAGCCGAAGGCCAGCCAATGACGCTGCGCGCCAGGCAGTCGTTGGCGACACATGGCCGCTCGGCCCGCTGCTCCGGTCGGAAAAAATGATTGAAATCGACGACCGCTTGTGGCGCGAGAGCCCGGGCTTGCTGCCGGGCGGCGTCCATCGTCAGCTCAGAGGGGATGCGAAGCTTGATTATCTCGGTGTTGAACGTCGCCATCGTGCCTCGTTCGAGGACCTGGAAGCCGGACGCCGTCAACTGCTCTAGCTGAGCCGGGCTGAAGCCAAGCCCGATGATCTCGTTCGGCGCTTGGACAGCAGGCACAGGGGGCTGTGAGCGTCGCGGGCTGCTTCGCCTTGGCAACAGGCCTCGGAACGGGAGCAGACTCCTTCCGCCGCTCCATCCCGCTCCGCTGCGGAAGGAGCCGGAGCCTCTGGAACCACCGCCGCCATCGTCGTCATCGTCGTCGTCAGCGAGCGCCTCATAGGTCCCGAGCATTTGAAACAGTATCGTGTTTCGAGGAGCGATGATGTCACCCGCCAACAATGCTGTTGCTGCGAATGGGGCGATCAGTGCAAGTCTAAGCGCGCGACGGGTCAGCATCTGAGAACCTCGAACGGTTTGGCAGCGCTCAAGCATGAGAGGACATACCTTGGACTGCAGCGGCCGGTGCCTGTAGATTGGAACGAAACGGCCGAGTCGTCGATCTATTCCGTCTTCTAAAGCGCGTCGCGTTCATTCGGACTCATGCGACGCGCTTTAGGTTCTTGTTTTTATGCATGTCGTTGCCCCAAAACCGCTGCACACTTTTGGGCGACATGCATTAGAACACAGTGCGTTGTTTCCGACGCACAAAGGTCGTTGTAGAACTTTGAATTACGGAATGTTTTTATTCCTAAATAGGCACCGATTTAAGAAGCAGTAGCCAGAATCGCGGAGTTTCGGGATGAGCAGTGCAGTGAAGGACGTCGGCGAACGCCTCATTGCGTTCCTGCCCAATCTCCGCCGCTTCGCCATCTCGCTTTGCGGTTCGCGTGATATCGCCGATGATCTCGTGCAGGCGGCCTGTGAGCGCGCGCTCGCCAGTGCCGAGCGCTTCGAGCCGGGCACGCGATTCGACGCGTGGATGTTTCGTATACTGCGTAATCTCTGGATCGACCATGTGCGCAGGCAGAAGACTGCAGGCGTGCAGGACGATATTTCCGAGCGCCAGGATATCGCGGGAGCGCATGGAGAACGCGAAGCCGAGGCGCGATTGACTCTGAAGACGGTGGCTGAGGCGATCGCCGATTTGCCGAACGAACAGCGCGAGGTGCTGCTTCTGGTCTGCGTCGAAGAGCTTTCCTACCGCGAGGCGGCCGATGTGCTCGGCGTCCCGATTGGAACGATCATGAGCCGACTGGCGAGGGCCCGAAAGAATCTGGCCGAAGCCGCCGGAATAACGACGACGGCCGCTCGTTCTCAAATGATGAAGGGCGCAGACGAATGACCAAAGCGGATTTTTCCGACGAAATGCTGATGCGGTTCGCCGACGGCGAGCTCGATTCCGACATGTCTGCCGAGATCGAGCGAGCGATGGAGGCGGACGAGGAGCTCGTCTCGCGGGTGGCTCTTTTCATCGAGACACGTCAGGCGGCACAGACGGCCATGAAACCACTGCTCGAGGAACCGCTTCCGCCCGAACTTTCGGCTGCCGTCGAAAGAATGGTCGCAGAAAGGACGTCTGAGCAGGATGCGTCAAGCGCCCGCGTTCTACCTTTCCGGCGGCCCGCTGCAAATGACCGCCGGGGAAATCGCTGGCTCGCGCCCATCGCCGCGTCTCTCGCGGTCGTCGTTGCCGGCATCGGCGGATACTGGTTGCGGGGCGGCGCGGAGCCGGCACTCGATGGCGGTTTGCATATCGCCGGCATCAGCGGTTCCGCGCTTGACGATGCGCTTGCGGCAGTTGCCACGGGTGAGGAACGGCAACTGCCGGACTCCAACCAGCGTTTCCGGGCGATAGCGACGTTCCGCGATAATGCGCAGACGCTGTGCCGGGAGTTCGAGGTGGACTCCGCCGACCGCTCGACCGTCGTGTCGGTTGCGTGCCGCACCGGAGCCGAATGGCGTGTGACCTTCGCTGTCGTTGCGCCCGGCACCAGTGGCGGTTATGCGCCGGCATCGTCCGCGGAGACCCTCGACGCCTATCTTGGCGCTATCGATGCCGGACCGCCGCTGGAGGCGGCGGAAGAGGCCAAGGCTCTCAGCCAGCTCCGCCAAGGTCCTTCAAGGTAAAGCCGCCGCGAACGCAACCGCACGTTTCCAAGTGCAGCAGCGACCTTTGCGCCTCTGATAGGACGCACGGCGCTGTAGTGATGGAATAGAGGCACGCATCGTCCGTTACTCCGCCGGACTGGAAGAACCGGTCCGGTTTTCAAGAAGGAGTAATGGCATGACAAGGCACTGGAAGCTGAGTACGGCACTCATCGCCACCTTGACGGCGTTCGCAGGCTCTGCCGCCGAGGCGAGGGAACATCCGCAGATCTATACTGACGTCGAGAGCTCGCCCACCCAAACCGCGCAAACAGCGGGGCGGAGCCATGGCGAGATCATCGTGGCTGGCAACAGTTCGTCCAATTCGAGTTCGAATTCATCGAACAATTCGAGTTCCAACTCGTCTTCGAACAGTTCCTCGAACACGAGTTCCAATTCGTCCTCGAACAGTTCCTCGAACACGAGCTCGAACTCGTCGTCGAACAGCTCGTCCAACTCGAGCTCGAACGGTTCCGACCGGTCGTATCGTCCGGGCAAGTTGTGGCGCGCGTGGCGCTAAAAATCCAGTGCATGCTTCCTTAGATCGGCGTCGCGTTAAGGATAAAGCATGCAGCAATTCGAAGACGAGGCAAAAAGAGGGGGCCGGACAATCGATCCGGCCCCCTTTCTTTGACCGCTCGAAAAGGTCAGCGGGCGGCGCGCGCCGTTTTTCGATACCAGCCAGCTCCGGCGATGGTGTTTCGATAAATCGCCTCGCGCTCCACGGCTTCGTTGCGCGTTTCGGGGCGGATGTCCGCCGTGACCGCTGCATCGACACGTCGGAACGGTATGACCTGCACGAGCGGCGTCCCTTTCTCGACGACATACAGGCCGTCGGGCGCCGTGGCGAAGAACGGAAAATGGATATGAGCGGCATAGGTGTCGGTATCGACGACGCCTGCGACACATTCGAATGGCTGTCCTGGCCGATTGAGCGGCGGCAGAAACAGGCAGCTCCAGCCGGGCGGTGTGCGGATCGACCAATAGTTGTGAAACTTGCAAGGCGGAGACGGGTCTCGCGGGTTTCCCGCCACCTGATGGGCGCTGTGATTGCTGACCATGACGCGGTCGAATTCCCAGCCCGTCTCCACGCTGCGGCCGCCATCCTTGATTTCCAGTCTCACGGTCGCGGCGATCGGCAGGATCCAACCGGTGCTGAGCGCGTCGAGGAATGGCATGCAGCGCTTGACGGTCAGGCCGTTGTTAGTGGTCGCCAGGTGCTGTTGATCGATCGCCGGCAGCTTGCGGAACCACTCGGGCAGGACCGATTTGGCAGGCAGCGGCGGCGCAATGACGCCATAGTCTTCCGGACGGCAGACAAAGCGGATCACCCGCGGTTCTTTCTTCGGTAAACTGAACATCCCGGTTCTCCAGTTGAATGGTTCGGGAGAAACGGAATTGCGCGGCTTCTATTCCGCCCCGGGATTGCCCTGAGATCCGCAAGTCTCCGTAATTGCTGCGGCAAGCACCACGGCGTCCGCCACCGTTGCACGCAGGTCGAAGTCGTGCTTCAAGATGGCACGTCACCGACATGCGGAATGGCGCTGGCAATGCCAGCCCGGATGCATGTCTCGTCAATGAGGCCGGCGAGACCGCCAGCCGGCCCAAATTCCATAATGGCGGCGGTTCGCCCGAGAGAGACTCTCCATGACACTCAAAGTTGCGGTCCAGATGGATCATATCTCTTCAATCAACATCGCGGGCGACAGCGCCTTTGCCTTGATGCTGGAGGCGCAGGCGCGCGGACACGAGCTTTATCACTATACTCCCGACCGCCTGGCGATGATCGGCGACAATGTCTTTTGCACGCTGGAACCGGTCGAAGTGCGCGACGAGAAAGGCAACCATTTTGTGCTGGGCGAGAAGCAGCGTGCGAACCTGGCTGATGTCGACGTGGTGCTCATGCGCCAAGATCCGCCATTCGACCTCTCCTACATCGCGGCGACCCATATCCTGGAGAAAATCCATCCCAAGACCCTCGTGGTCAACGATCCGGCTCAAGTGCGCAACGCTCCGGAGAAACTCTTCGTCACCGAATTCTCGGACCTGATGCCGCCGACGCTCATCACGCGCGACAAGGCGGAAATTGACCTGTTCCGGGCGGAATATGGCGACATCGTCATGAAACCGCTGTTCGGCCATGGCGGCGCAGCCGTGGTGCGCCTCACCAAGGACGATCTCAACTACGGTTCGCTCTACGATATTTTCGCGACGACCTTCCGCGAGCCCTGGGTCATTCAGCAGTTCCTGCCGAACGTGAAGCACGGCGACAAGCGCATTCTTCTCGTCGACGGCGAGTTCGCGGGCGCGGTCAACCGTGTGCCAGCAGCGGGTGATCTGCGCTCCAACATGGTGCGCGGCGGTGCGCCGACCGTCGCTGACCTCACCCAGAAGGAGCGGGAAATCTGCGAGCGGTTGGGTCCCTCCCTGCGTGAGAAGGGCCTTATTCTCGTCGGCATCGACGTCATCGATGACAAGCTCACCGAAATAAACGTCACGGCTCCGACCGGTATTCGCGCCGTGAGGAAGCTTGGTGGTCCGGACGTGGCAGCGAAGGTGTGGGACGTGCTGGAGGCGAAGCGGGCGGGGTGACGATGGTCTCGCCACAGCAATTCAAAATGCTACAGTGCCTTGCGCGTCTGATATGACGCGCGGCGCTGTAGTGGGCTTCGCAATAAACTGGTTTCAAATCGACGTGAGTTCTGGACCGGCGTGATGATTTCGCCGAGCATCCGCGCTAGACCATTTCATTGAAACAAATGAAATAGCCTAACTCATTTGAAATGACGCAATTCCGGACGGGAAACCGTTACACACTTTTCCTGGACCTGCTCTAGGTGATGCGGATGGTCAAGCTGATTGCCGCCTTCCTGTCGTTCTTCGCGTTCCTGCCGTTTGCGATCGCGCAGGAGATCCCTTCCGTCCCTTCGCTGCTCGATGACCTTGCGGCCCGCCAGAATCTGACGTCACTGAAGACCGTCGTCATTGCCCGCAACGGCAAGGTCCTCGCGGAACGCGGCTATCGCGGCCATACGCCTGAGGATTCGACCAACATCAAATCGGCGTCGAAGTCCATCGTTTCGGCGCTTGTCGGCATCGCGATTGATAAGGGCCTGCTCGAAGGCCCGGACCAGAAAATCGCGCCGATCCTGAAAAGCGAGCTGCCGGCCTCGCCGGACCCGCGAATGAACGACATCACGATCGGCAACCTGCTTTCGATGCAGGCTGGACTGGGCCGGATGTCTGGGCCGAACTACGGGCGCTGGGTCTCCAGCAACAATTGGGTCCGTTTTGCACTGGCCCAGCCTTTCGACGACGAGCCGGGAGGGCGGATGCTTTACTCGACGGCCTCCACCCATCTCCTTTCGGCGATCCTGACGAAAGTCAGCGGCAAGTCGACCCTGGCGCTCGCGCGCAATTGGCTCGGTCCGGTCGACGGATTCCGGATCGGCGCTTGGGAACGAGATCCGCAGGGGATTTATCTCGGCGGCAACCAGATGGCGATGAGCGCCCGCTCGCTGCTTGCCTTCGGAGAGCTCTACCGCAACCGCGGCAGGACGGCCGAGGGTCAGCAAGTCATTCCGGAAGATTGGATCGAGCTCTCATGGCAGGCGCGCACCAATTCGCGTTTCTCGGGCGACGCCTATGGGTATGGCTGGTTCACACGGCCGATCGGCGGCGAGGACGTCCATTTTGCCTGGGGTTATGGTGGCCAGATGCTGTATATCGTCCCGTCGCTGCAACTAACCGTCGTGATGACCTCGGAGGAGAACGGGCCTTCGGCGCGCAACGGCTATCGCGACGCGCTGCATGCTGTCATGGCCGAGATCGTGAATGCGGTCCGGGCGTCCTAAACGTGGCATGCCCACGGTCAGGAAATGACGGCGCGCATGCCTATCGCGTTCAGGGCGCCGCGCCGAAGAACAGCAGCCGCGTCAAGAGCACGTAGCTCGACTCCGACACCATCAGCGCCACGAAAACCAGGACGAGCAGGGGCGGCAGCAAAATCGCGTAGATCAGTGCGAGGCGCTCCCAGGCCATGTGCATGAACACGGCGACGATGAGACCGGCCTTGAGCACCATGAAAATCAGGATCAGTGACCAGCGCAGATAACCCTGAAGGCCGACATAGTCGACCAGATAGGAGAAAGTGCTGAGGACGAAAAGCAGGCCCCAGACCAGAAGGTAGAGCTTGATCGGGTGGTGCTGCTGCGCGGCATGCGCCTCTACCGGAGCCATGATGCCCTCCTCACCAAAGATAGAAGAATGCAAAGATGAAGACCCAGACCAGATCGACGAAGTGCCAGTAGAGGCCGGTGATCTCGACGATCTCGTAGTGACCCTTGCGGCTTGTGAAAAAGCCGCGCCGCTCCGTGTCGAAATCGCCGCGCCAGACCTTGCGGGCGATGATCAGCAGGAAGATCACGCCGATCGTGACGTGAGTGCCGTGAAAGCCGGTGATCATGAAGAAGGTCGAGCCGAACTGTGCCGCCCCCCAGGGATTACCCCAGGGCCGCACGCCTTCGGCAATCAGCTTCGACCATTCGAATGCCTGCATGCCGACGAACATGGCGCCGAACAGCGCGGTGATGAGCATAAGCGCGGCGGTCTTGCGCCGGTCGCGGCGGTAGCCGTAGTTGACGGCCATTGCCATGGTGCCGCTGCTGGAGATCAGGACGAACGTCATGATGGCGATGAGAATCAGCGGCACGTGGACGCCGCCGATCTCCAGCGCGAAGACCTCGCTCGGGTTCGGCCAAGGCACGGTGGTTGACATGCGCGCCGACATGTAGGCGATCAGGAAGCAGCCGAAGATGAACGTGTCGCTCAGGAGGAAGATCCACATCATGGCCTTTCCCCAGGAGACATTCTTGAAGGCCCGCTGGTCCGAGGCCCAGTCGGCGGCCAAGCCGGTGAGACCGGATGGGAGCGTTTCCATGGAGGACGGCTTTAGTGGAGCGGACATGTCAGCGTTCCTATGTCAGCAATTGACGGCAGAGATCGACGACGTCGTTGGCCCAACCTGAAAAGAGGGCAAATAGAACCAGCCAGACGGCCAGCATGAAATGCCAGTAAGTGGCGCAGAGCCCGATCGCGAGACGCGACCGCTGGTCGATCGGTGCATCCCAAGTGCGCAGGCTGACGCGTCCGAGCGCCGCGAGCCCGCCGACGATGTGCAGGCCGTGCATCGCGGTGAGCATGTAGAAAAAGCTGTTGGCGGGGCTGCTGGTCAGCAGATACCCGGCGGAAGAAAGCGCGCGCCAGGCGAAAAGCTGTCCGACGAGGAAGGCGAGGCCTGCGGCGAATGCGACGAGCAGGCTGGTCCGGGCAGCTTCCTCGTTCCGTCGTTCGGCTTCGACCTTGGCCCAATGCAGGATCGCGCTGCTGAGCGCAAGAATACCGGTATTGATCCAAAGAAAGCGCGGCAGCGGCAGCGGCGACCAGTCGGACGAGGCCATGCGCATGAAGTAGGCGCTGATGAAAAGCGTGAAGAGCGCGCCGACGACCGCGAGAAAGACAGCGAGACCGATCTTTGCGGCAGGTACGGGCTCGGTGCCGCGATGGTCATGCAGATGACCGACTTCCAGCCACGGCTTCGAGGCCAGTCGCTGTTGTGCCAGCCACCAGGCGATGATGACGGCGATGACCGCCAGGAAGACCAGCACGACCGTCATGAGGCGGCCTCGTGACTGACGCGTCCGGGTGCAGGTTGGTTTTGCGGAATGAAGTCCTCGGGCGCGCCGGGGACGCTGTAGTCGTAGGCCCAGCGATAGACGACCGGCAGTTCCTTGCCCCAGTTGCCGTGAGGCGGCGGCGTTTCAGGCGTTTGCCATTCGAGCGTCGTGGCGCGCCAGGGATTGCCGCCGGCCTCTCTGCCGTGGCGCAGGCTCCAGACGAGGTTGAAGAGAAAGACGATCTGGGCCGCGCCGACGATGAGTGCCGCGACGCTGATGAAGGCATTGAGGCTATGGACCGACTCCGGCACGAACGCCACTTCGCCGAGATCGTGGTAGCGGCGCGGAACGCCGACGAGGCCGACATAGTGCATCGGGAAGAAGATCGCGTAGGAGCCAAGGAAGGTGATCCAGAAATGCAACTGGCCGAGCGCCTCGTTGAGCATGCGCCCGGTGATCTTCGGATACCAATGATAGATCGCCCCGAAGATGACCAGAATCGGCGCGACGCCCATGACCATGTGGAAATGCGCAACGACGAACATCGTGTCTGAGAGCGGCACGTCCACCACGACATTGCCGAGGAACAGCCCGGTGAGGCCGCCGTTGACGAAGGTGACGATGAAGGCGAGAGCGAAGAGCATCGGCAAGGTCAGGTGGATGTTGCCCCGCCAAAGCGTCAGGACCCAATTGTAGACCTTGATTGCCGTCGGCACTGCGATGATCAGCGTCGTGGTGGCGAAGAAGAAGCCGAAGTAGGGATTCATGCCGCTGACGTACATGTGGTGCGCCCAGACGACCATGGACAGTGCGCCGATGATAACGATCGCCCAAACCATCATGCGGTAGCCGAAGATATTCTTGCGAGCATGGGTGCTGATGAGGTCGGAAACGATGCCGAAGGCGGGCAGGGCGACGATGTAGACTTCCGGATGGCCGAAGAACCAGAAGAGGTGCTGGAACAGGATCGGGCTGCCGCCGCCATATTGCAGTTGCTCTCCCATCTCGGCGATTGCCGGCATGAAGAAGCTCGTGCCGAGCAGCCGATCAAAAAGCATCATGACGCAGGCGACGAACAGTGCCGGGAAGGCGAGCAGGGCCATGACCGTGGCGGTGACAATGCCCCAGACGGTCAGCGGCATGCGCATCAGCGTCATGCCACGGGCCCGGCCTTGGAGAACCGTGACGACGTAGTTGAGGCCGCCCATCGTGAAGCCGATGATGAAGATGATCAGCGAAGAGAGCATCAGGATGATGCCCCAATCCCTTCCGCCGGGTGTATTGGACAGAATCGCCTGGGGCGGATAAAGCGTCCAGCCGGCCCCGGTCGGCCCTCCGGGAGTGAAGAAGCTTGCGACCAGCACCAGCACTGCGAGCAGATAGATCCAGTAGCTCAGCATGTTCGCGTAGGGGAACACCATGTCGCGGGCGCCGACCATCAGCGGAATGAGATAGTTGCCGAAGCCGCCGAGGAAGAGCGCGGTGAGCAGATAGATCACCATGATCATCCCGTGCATGGTGATGAACTGGTAATAGCGCTCGGCATCGATCAGCTCGAAGGTGCCAGGGAAGCCGAGTTGCAGGCGCATCAACCAGGAAAGCACCAGCGCGACCATGCCGATGGCGATCGCCGTCGTCGCGTATTGGATGGCGATGACTTTCGCGTCCTGGCTGAAAACGTATCGGGTCCACCAGCTGTGCGGATGATAAAGTTCAACATCCTCGACTTCGGCGGGCGGAACCGCCTCGCCAATACCGGACCGGACGTCGACCATTATATTCCCTCCAAGTTTCCCAGATTTCTACCCTGGCGCCCTCTATTGCGCCGACGAGGCGACGGCCGTGACCGCCTTCGGGCTGTCATCGGACGATGCCGTCAATTGCGAAAAGGTCTGCTGCTCGGCGAGCCACGTCTGGTAATCGGCCTCGGTGTCGACCACTACTGTGCCGCGCATCTGCGGATGGCCGACGCCGCAAAGCTCTGCACAGAGGATCTCGAACGTGCCTGTCCGCGTCGGCGTGAACCAGAAATAGGTCACCATGCCGGGCACCATATCCATTTTGGCGCGGAACTCCGGCACATAGAAATCATGCAGGACATCGACCGAACGCAGGAGAACCTTGACGGGCTTTCCGACCGGCAGATGCAGCTCGCCACCCTCGATGATCACGTCGTCGAGCGTAGCCGCGTCATTGCGATTGAGGCCAAGCGAGTTCTCGGGCGCGACGTCCCGGGTTTCCGACGTTCCGAGCTTTCCGTCCGCGCCCGGGAGCCGGAAACTCCACAGCCATTGCTGGCCGACGACTTCGACTTCCGTTGCCGCCGCCGGGACGGTGATGAACTGGTTCCAGACGAAAAGACCCGGCGCCAGCATTGCGATGACGCCAACCGTCGTGCTTACGGCGAGCCAGCCTTCAAGGCGCTTGTTTTCGGGTTCATAGGCGGCTTGGTTTCCGGGCCGATGGCGGAACCGGAAAACGCAATAAGCGGTGAACAGGACAACCGCGACGAAGACGAAGCCGGTGATCCAGAAAGTTATGATGAGAGTATTGTCGATGTAATTCCAGTTGGAGGCGATTGGTGTCCACCACCAGGGACTCAACAAATGGAACAACACTGATCCGGCGGCCAACAAAACCAGAATCACCACCACGGCCATTTCTTGTCCCTCCTACCGTAATCGGCTGTGGGCATGAATACGCAATCCGTAGAGTTCCGATCACGATTATTGCACGAACGGAAAATAGTCGCAAATCGCCCGAAAGGGTTGTTGTCCGGTCCCGTTTCGCGCGATAGTTCTACCTATTGTGAATATTGCTTGAGGTAGGCGATCACGTTGGCGACTTCGTCTTCCTTCTTCAGGCCCGGAAAGGCCATTTTTGTTCCCTTGACCTTGGCCTTCGGGTTCTGAAGATACTCGCGCATGGTCGCCTCATCCCAGACGAGGCCTCCCTTACCGGCCTCGGTCATGGCCTGCGAATACTTGAAATTCGGATGGGTGCCGGCAGTCCTGCCCATGACGCCCTGGAGCGACGGACCGACCTTGTTCTGGTCCTTATCCACGACGTGGCAGGCCGCGCATTTTTTGAAGACCGTGGCGCCGGCCTCGGCGTCGCCCTCCTGGGCGAGACCAGCAACGGGACAGAGTGAGAGTGCCGAAAAAGACAGGGCAACAACAGGAATTCGCATGACACTTCCTCAATTTCGCCGGGCGCGGGGCAAGGAGGACTATCGTCAAATCGTTGTATTGGCGGTGCTTGCTTCTCTCAGTGGTGGCGCGCCGAGGGCGTTGATACTGGCGACAAAAACAAAACTAAGGCCCACATAGCAGAAGTCAATTGCCATGTCGGGGCGCGTTCAGCGCTCTGAAGCGCCTTTGCACATGCAACTCCTGCCGGTTCTGCTGTGACGCGTGGGATCAGACGCGATTGCCCTCCGCGTCGAAGAAATGCAGGTAGTGTGCGGGAAAGCGGATCGGGACGGTGCCGGAGGCCGTGAGGAAGGACCGGTCGTTGGTGAAGGCCTTGAAGCTTGTCCGGCCGAGCGACAAGTGCAGGATGATGCCGAATCCGGTCGGCTCGACGAGGTCTACAGTCGCGAGCAGGCTGTCCGGCCCGTGACCCGCAAGGACGACGTGTTCCGGACGGATGCCGAGCGTCGCCTTGGCATTGTCCGCGAACGACGCGGATGCATCGAGCGGAATGCTGACGCCTCCTTCCGTCTCGAAACTCGGCCTTTCGCCGGCACGATATGTGCCCTTGAAGAAATTCATGCCGGGAGAGCCGATGAAACCCGCGACGAAGAGGTTGGCCGGACGGTCGTAGAGGTCGAGCGGGCTTCCCACCTGCTGGACCACGCCGGCATTCATGGCGACGATGCGGTCCGCCAGCGTCATCGCCTCGATCTGATCGTGCGTCACGTAGATCGACGTGGCGCCGAGGTCCTTGTGTAGCTTCTTGATTTCGGCGCGCATCTGTTCGCGCAGGCGTGCATCGAGGTTGGACAGCGGTTCGTCGAAAAGAAAGGCCTTCGGCTGGCGGACGATCGCGCGCCCCATGGCGACGCGCTGGCGCTGGCCGCCGGAAAGCGCGCGCGGGCGGCGTTCCAGAAGGGGCTCCAGGCCAAGCTTGGCGGCGGCGCCCGAAACGACGGTGGTGATCCTGTCCTTGGCCGTCTTGCGCAGCCGCAGGCTGTAGCTCATGTTTTTCTCGACCGACATGTGCGGATAGAGCGCATAGGACTGGAACACCATGGCGATGTCGCGGTCCTTCGGCGCGAGCTCGTTGACACGCTTGCCAGCGATGCGAATCTCGCCGGCCGTCACGCTTTCGAGCCCGGCGATCATGCGCAGAAGGGTGGACTTGCCGCAGCCGGACGGACCGACGAGCACGACGAACTCACCGTCTCGGATCTTGAGGTCGACGTCATGCAGCACCGGGTGGATGCCGTAGGATTTTTGGATATTGGCGATATCGATGGAAGCCATGAATAATCCTCAGCCTTTGACCGCGCCGGCCGTGAGGCCCTGGACGAGATAGCGTTGAATGAACAGGAAGAAGAGGCAGGCCGGGATCAATGCCAGTACACCGGCCGCCATCATCTGCCCGAAATCGACCGAGAACTTTGACACGAAGGACAGAAGCCCGACCGGGAAGGTCGCCTGCTCGTTGCCGGAGATCAGCATCAGCGAGAAGAGCAGTTCGCTCCAGGCGGCGGTAAAGACAAAGCCGAGCGTCGCGGCGATGCCGGGCAGCGTCAGCGGCAGAATGATCTGGCGGAAGGCGACGAACTGCGTGGCGCCGTCGATCATCGCCGCTTCCTCCAGATCCTTCGGAATGCCGTCGAAGAAGGACTGCATCAGGAAGGTGGCGAAGGGCACGTTGAAAGCGCTGTAGACGATGACGAGGCCGGTAAGGCTGTTGGTGAGCCCCATCGGCGAGAGAATCTTGAAGATCGGCGCGACCAGCATCACCAGCGGGAACATCTGGGTGAGCAGCATCAAGGTCACCAGCCAATACTTGCCGCGGAAGCGAAAGCGCGACAGCGCGTAGCCGGAGAGGGAAGAAAGAATCGTCACAATCAACGCGGTCGAGCCCGAAACGATCAGGCTGTTGCGGAAGAAAACCGGAAAAGCGCTGTGCCTGAGCACGAAGTCGAAATGCTCCAAACTCGCCCGTGACGGCCAGAGCCGGACACCCTCGGTGTAGAGCAGATCGTTCGGCGTGACCGCGACCTTGAGCAGCCAGAACAGTGGGAAGAGCGCAAAGGCGATGTAGGCGAGGATCGCCAGACGGTGCGCAACGGTGAGGAAGGTTGATTTGGCGCGCATCGGACTCAATCCTTGCTCAAGAGCCACTGTCTCAGGATGACGATCAGCAGCGAATAAACGAGGAGCAGCGCCAGCAGCACCAGCGCGATCGCCGAGGCATAGCCGAAATCGAGCCGCTTGAAGGCCTGGGTGAAGATGTAGCTGGCGACGATCTGCGTCCGGTCGGCGGGGCCGCCATTGGTCATGACGATGATGAGGTCGGCAAAGTTCGAGATCCAGACCGTGCGCAGGAGGATGGTGATCGCGATCGTCGGAGCGAGGAAGGGAAGGGTAATCGAGAGGAAGCGCTGGACCGGTCCCGCCCCGTCGATGCTGGCGGCCTCGTAAAGATCGCGCGGGATCGCCTGCAGCGCGGCGAGCAGGGTGATCGCGAAGAACGGGATGCCCCACCAAATATTGGCGACGATCGGCCCCCACATGGCGAGCTGGGGATCGGACAGTATGTTGGCCGGCTGACTCATGAGCCCGAGCCCATAGAGCCAATGCGGCAATGGACCGACGACGGGGTTGAAAAGCCAGGCCCAGTTGAGGCCGGCGAGGAAACTCGGCACGGCCCAGGGCAGGAAGACGAGAGCCTGGGCGATCGCGCGGCCGTGGAAGGGTTTGTCGAGCAGGAGGGCGAGGATCAGCCCGAATGTGAACTGCAGCAGCACGGAAGCGCCGGTCCACCAGAGCGTGTTGCTGAGCGCGCGGAAAAACGCCTGATCTTGCGACAAGGCCCTGAAGTGATCGAGACCGACAAAGGCACCGGAGAACGGCTTGAGCAGCTGGATGTCGCGGAAGGCATAGGAGACGCCGAGCACCAGCGGCATGAGCATGACCGCGACGATCAGGATCAGCGCCGGCGCGCTGTAGAGATAAGGCGCGGAGGCGTCGGCGATGCGCTTCATCAGCGGCGGACGAATTGCATGCAGGCCGTCATGGCGTGCGGCATAGGCCATCGGTCGAATTTTCCCCTTTTTTGGACCGCCGTTATCGTTCGGCGTGCCTTCTTCTCATTTAGTCGGCTTCTCATTTAGTCGGGCGACCGGCGGCGGCACGAACCGCCGCCGGTGCCGGTTTTACTTCTTGTTCGCCAGGTACTTCTGCTGCGCCTTGGTCAGGTAGTCCGCCCACTGGTTGGCGAGCTCTTCGGGCGTAATGTCGCCGAGCAGCGCTTCCTGGGTCGTCTTGATCGCCAGCGAGTCCTTGAAGTAGGCGAATTCCTCGAGGTAGGTCGGCATGACGGTCAGCACGACGTCCTTGTCAGCCAATTCGTCGAACCAGCCCTTGAATTGCGGGCTCGCGTAGAAAGGATCCTTCTCGGCCGACTTGTGGACCGGCAGCGCGCCGGTGCGCTTGTTCCACTCGATATTGCCTTCCGGACCTTCGAGCGTTTCGATCAGCTTCCAGGAGAGATCCTTGTTCTCGCTCGCGGAAAGCATCGACCAGCCGGCAAAGCCGATCGTGGTGAAGGCCTTGCCGCTCGGCCCCTTCGGCATGGTGGTGACGCCGAAGTCCTCCGGCTTCATGCGTTGGGCAATGGCGATCAGCGCATCCGGGTCCTGGTCGAGGAAGGCGCAGGTGCCGCTGTAGAAGCCAGCGACGATTTCGTTGAAGCCCCAGTTGACGCTGTCCTTCGGCGCGAGGCCCTTCTTGTAGAGGTCGATGACCCAGGTCAGGCCCTTCACCCAGCCCTCGCTGTTCATCGTCGAGGTGCCATCTTCGTTGAAGAACTTGTTGTCGCCGGCCATCGTGGCGCCAAACATCACCCAGCCGTTGAGGCCGCCCGGACCGCCGCGCAGGCAGTAGCCGGATTTGCCCGGCAGCTTGGATACCGCCTCGGACGCCTTGACGAAGTCGTCCATCGTCTTCGGCGGTTCGGCGACGCCCGCTTCGGACAGCAGCTTCTTGTTGTAAAACATCGCCCGGAGATAGAAGCCGTAGGGCAGCATGTAGGCGGTATCGTTGACGTCGCGGCCGAGTTCGAGCGCGCGCTCGGTGAGGCCGGACGTGTGCTCCCACTTTGCGAGATAGGGCTCGAGGCTTTCGAGCATGCCGTTGTTGGCGTAGAGCGAGAGCCAGGTGTCAGGCATTTCCATGACATCCGGCACTTCGCCGGCCGAGACCATGGTCGCGAATTTCTGGAAAGCTTCGCCCCAGGGTAGCGAGATGATCTCGACAGTGGTGCCGGGGTTTGCGGCCTCGAACTTGGCGACGATCGACTTCAGTGTCTCGGTGCGCTCGGGGCTGGTGATGACCTCGACGAGCTTCAGCTTTGTATCAGCGAGCGCGCTGCCGGCCATCAGCGTGGCAAGCAGGGTTGCGGTAATCAGTTTCCTCATTTTCAGTTCCCCTTTTCTTAGGTGTTCGGGTTCTGCTTTGTCGTCGGCCTTAGGAAGCGACGGCAATCGCCGCTTCGAGATCGCTCCAGAGGGCCTCCGTTCCCTCCAGGCCGACATGGAGCCGTACCGACCGCGGCGAAATGCCGAAGGCGGCCGCGGAATTGGGCTGGGCTTTCTGCGCCAGAACGACTTCGCCCGGCACGATGAGGCTTTCGTGGCCGCCCCAGGAAACGCCGAGCTTGAACAATTGAAGATGATCGGCGAAACGACGCACATCGACGCCCTCGCGGAAGATGAACGAGAACAGGCCGGACGTGCCGGAAAGTCCTGGCGGCAGATCATTGGCGAGGCCGGGATGGCAGACAGTTTCGACCAGCGGATGGCTCTGCAGGCGCTCAGCGACGGTCAGGGCCGAGCTTTCGTGCGCCTTCATGCGGATCGGCAGCGTGCGAAGCCCGCGGATCAGGAGCCAGGCATCGAAAGGCGAAAGCTTGCCGCCGAGATAGGGGTAGGCTTCGGAGCGGATACGGCCGATCAGTTCCTTCGATCCGGCAACGACCCCGGCGACGACATCGCTGTGGCCGCCGAGATATTTCGAGGCCGAGTGGATGACGAGATCGACCCCGAGCGAAATCGGCTGCTGGAATACGGGGCTCGCCCAGCTATTGTCGATCACGGTGACAATGCCCTCGGCCTTGGCGAGTGCGGCAAGGGCGGTAACATCGTGGGTGTCCATCACCCAACTCGTCGGACTTTCCATATAAAAGAGCTTGGCGCCGGGGAGCGCCTTTGCCACCGCCTCCTCGTCGCGTCCGTCGACATAGGTTACTTCGACGCGCATGCGCTTCAGGTGCGTGCCGAACAGGCGGAAGGCGTCGGGATAAACATGCTTGACCGCGACGATGCGGTCGCCCGGCTCGACGAAGGAAAGAACGGTCGACGAGATCGCCGACATGCCGCTCGCGAAGCCGAGCGCATCCTCGGCGCCTTCGAGTTTCGCCAGCATCTCCTCGAACATCCTGACGGTCGGATTGAGGCCGCGGGTGTAGATTGGCCGCACGCGTTCGCCCCGGTAGGAGGCGACCATATCGTCATAGTCCTTGAAGGTGAAAAGCGACGTCTGCACGATCGGCGGCACGACGGCGTCGAAGGCGTTGCCTTCGTCATGCGCGACGATGAGAGATGCTGCATCGAACGGATCGAAGCCGTTGTTCATTTGGACATTTCCTTGATGTCTTCCTCGACGATGGCGAGGATTTTCAGTGTTTCTTCGCGCGCGGCGTTGGTGTCCTGCGCTGCGATGGCGTTGAAAAGCGTGCGGTGGAACGGAAAGGAGCGCCGTGCAAAATCCGGCCGGTCGAAGGGCTTCTCCCAGAAGCGTTCGAAGGCCTCGCGCATCTGCTCGAGAAGCTGGCGGAAGAGCGGGTTGTGCGTGGCGTCGTAGATCGCGAGATGGAAGGCCAGGTCCTCCGGACCGGAGGTGCCTTTGGCGAGATGCACGCGTTCCATCTCATCAAGTTTTGTCTCGATGTTGACGAGGTCCGCATCGGTGCGGCGGCGTGCGGCCACCATGCCGGCCTCGACCTCGATGCCGCGCCGCACTTCGAGCGTCTGCAGAAGCGCGTCGCGCAGGTGTTCCGTGTCGAGCGTCAGCGGCATGTGGATCGTCGCGCCGGAAATGGCACGCAGCAGGTAGGTGCCGCTGCCTTTGCGGGCCTCGACGACGCCGAGCGCCTGGAAATGGCTGAGGACCTCGCGAACCGTGGAGCGCCCGACGGCGAGCGCCGCCATTAATTCGCGCTCGGCCGGCAGCCGATCGCCCGGTTTCAGGCCGGAATGCTGGATGTAGTCGGCAAGAGCGGCAATGACCTGTTGCACCCGGTCGACCGGGGGCAGGGGCACAAGCGTCGCCTTGTCTTGCCGAGGCATCCGGTGCTCCCTCACGCCAAATTGGTCTGACATCTGAGCAATATGACGACGATAGATCCGGTGGTCAAGCGGCGAACTCGGGTCGTCGGTCTATGATGCAGGGGCGGGCCGACGTCGCGGCTTGTGTCGGAGCACGACAGAAGCGATCGGATCCCACGCTGCATCGGTCCTTGACCGTTGCCGTGATTGAGCGCGATATCGGGGGGAAGGAATTCCGAGATGAGATATCGAGTCTGTGCCGCTCTCGCCCTTGCCGTGGCCCTGACCGTATCCGGCCTTTTGCCAGCGGATGCGAATGCCCAGATGCGCACCGGGAAGGGTGAGTATTACAGCGGCATCCAACGCAAGCCCTGGCCGAGCTATCTCTTTTTCTGGATTACCGGCCAGGATAACCCGGCCACTTATGGTGCAGCCGCAAGGAAGAAAGCGGGCGCTGGCAAGCAGCCGCCGAAGAGCAGCAGGAGCTATCCGGGCCAATAGTTACTGCATGATTTTGTCCTTAAATCGGAATCGATTTAAGGACAAAATCATGCAGTCATTCAAAATGCTACAACGACCTTTGCGCGTCCAAAAGGACGCGCGGCGCTGTAGGCGAAGGACGCCGGTGCATCGCGCCGGCGCTGTCGTCTCATAGGACAGCGAAAAGGCGCTCGCCGTCAAACCTTGGCGACATAAACCTCGCGCGGCAATGAGGAGAGGATCTCAGGCCCATCGGCGCGCAGGATCACGATATCCTCGAGCCGAATGCCGAAACGGCCAGGCAGGTAAATGCCGGGCTCGATCGAAAACACCATGCCTTCCTCGAGAATCGTTTCGGAGGTCGCGGTGATGTAGGGCGGCTCGTGACCGTCGATGCCCATGCCGTGGCCGGTGCGATGGACGAAATATTCGCCATAGCCAGCATCCGCGATCACCTTGCGCGCGGCCGCATCGACCTCCTTTGCCGGCACGCCGGGGCGGGCTGCCTTCATCGCAGCCTGCACTGCTTTTTCCACGATCGTGTGGATCTGACCATAGCCCTCCGGCGCGCGGCCTACGACCGCCATGCGGGTAATGTCGCTCGGAAAGCCCTGTTTGCGGCCACCGATGTCAATCACCACGGCATCGCCTTCTTCGATGACGCGGTCGCTGGCGGAGTGGTGCGGAAAGGCGCCGTTGCCGCCGGAACCGACGATCCAGAAAGCTGGCGCTGCGCCTTCGGAGGAAAAGTGCGCGCGGATCTCGGCCGCGAGTTCCTTCTCGGTCATGCCGGGACGGACCGTCGAAAAGGCGGCCTGCATCGCGCGATCGGCGATCGCTGCATTCATTTTGAGGAGTTCGTATTCGCTGCGGTCCTTGCGCATGCGCAGTGCGCCAAGCGTGCCAGGGGTAAAATCACGTGCGGTGTCCTCCGGCAGATTGTCGAGAAGCAGCAGCGCGAAATCCGCACGCATCGTCTCGTCGAGAACGACGCGGCCAGGCTCTGCGGCACCGAGCGCGGCAAGCGCCGCCTTGAGCGCCAGAACGGGACCTTCGGCATCCGACCAGCTGTAGAAGTCAATGTCGGTATGCTCGCGCGTGCCTTCGGCATTAAGCGCCGGCATCAGGAAGGCTTCCCGTTCCGGCGCGATCAGAAGCAGGCAGGGACGCTCGTCTGGATGCGGGTGGAAGCCCAGCACCCAATCCATGTGCGACCCCGGCGCGACAGCGATAAGTCCCGTGCCGGTTTCCTTCATTCGTGTGCGCAGCGCGGCGAGCCGCATCTTCGTCTGTTCGTTCATGTGGTTCCGTCCTGTGTTGCTGGTGGATGAAACGCTGCTTGCGAGGGCGGCGGCAGATGCGTGCCGTTCCCGCCTCAGCGCGGCTTGTGTTTTTTCGCCACGCCGCGGCGGCTTGCGCCGCGCGTCACCGCCAGGCTGTTGTCCGGGTCGCCGGAAGGCTCGCCATCGCCAAAGACGTCCATTGTGCACGTATGCAGGATCGTCGTCGGCTTGCTCGTGTGGTTCCAGGTGGCATGGGTGCGCGTGGATGGGAAATGGGCCGAGTCGCCGGACTCCAGAACGATGCGCTCGCCGTCGATCTCTAGGGTCAGCGAGCCCTCGAGGATGAAGTAAATCTCTTCGCCTTCGTGCGACATCGGTTCGCTTCGACGCCCGGGTGGCTCATGAATGATCGTGCTTCGAAGGACATTGCCGGGGAAGGCGGCGGAGAGGCGTTCGTAAGAGACGTTGCCATCGCCGTCGCCGAGCGCGTAGACCGGGCGGTGTGCGCGGCGGGTGACAGGCGAGGCAACTTTCGGCGGCGTGAAGACGGTGCTGACTTCGACTTTCAACGTACGGCAGACGGCGATCAGCGATGTGAGGGAAGGCACAGTAATGCCGCGCTCTATCTGGGAAATGAAACCGACGGAAAAGCCCGAGCGGTCGGCGACGTTCTGGAGCGTCAGCTTCAGTTCCTTCCGACGCCGGCGCAGTCGCTCGCCGAGCGGCGGATCGCCCACGCCAACGCGCGCTTCCGGAGCGTTCTCCGTTTTCAAAGGGGCGCCTCCCGACTTTTTAGTATTTCTTCAAAGTTCTCGCAGTCCCGAACCGCTGTCAACGACTTTTTTAGCCGCACTAAAATCGATCGCGTATGAGTTTGGGCGAGCTTGCCGCTTCTTTGGCGATAAGCGGAGAGTTTGTTTCAGCCGGCGAGGCCGAGCAGCTTGGCGATCGCCTGCTGGTCAAAGCCGCCTATACCCTCGCGGATATCGGCTCCGATTGCCTCGGCCACGGCGTCTTCGTCCCGGCGTCTCAGCGCGTCGATCGCCTCGCGATGACGATCGATGACGTAGAGTTCGGCGACATGTTCCATGGCGATGCCGAGAATGGGTCCGAGCTGCAGCCACACGCTTTCGATCAGCGGCATGGCGATCTGGTCGGGATTGGCCATGTAGATCTGCCGATGGAATTCCTGGTTGGCGATCAGCGCCGCAGCCTTCTGGCCATCGAGAATTGCGGCCTCGATGGCGTCATCGATTGCGACGATGCGGTCGATCTGCCGGTCGGAAAGATGGGCGACCGCCCGGCGCGCGGCGTGGCTTTCGAGCACGATCCGCAGCGAAATCAGCTCTTCGAACCGTGCCGGCGTGATGCGCGGCACGACGATACGGCGGTTCTCGAGGAAGTGCAGGGCGCCGATCGATGTCAACTGCCGCAGCGCCTCGCGCACCGGCGTCGGGCTGCTCTCCAGCGCTTCGGCCAAACCGCGGATCGTCACCGACGTCCCGGGGCGAAAGGCGCCGACCATGATCGCCTGTCTGAGGCGTGCAAAGGCATAGTCATGTGTGGTCATGCCTTCCGGCCGTTCCAACGCCGGCAAAACCAGGGCCTTCAAGATTGCGATTCCTCCTGCCGCGTTGGTTCGCGCGCGGCTGATAGCACCGGTCAAGCTTGACTTCAAATCGTGAATTATGTCAACTTTCTAAAAATGTGATCACAAAATAAGAATTGAGATATGTCTCTAGAGGCGGAAGATCCAAGCGCGTTCAAGGTTTGGCTGGAACAGAACGGCCCGATCGAAAGCATCCAGGCGGTTATCTGCGACCTGAACGGCATCATGCGCGGCAAGCGTGTGCCGGTCGAACAGGCCTCCAAGGTGCTCGGCGGCGGCATCCGCATGCCGCTCTCGATCGTCGGCGTCGATGTCTGGGGAGAGGACATCATCGGCAGCGAACAGGTTTTCGCGACCGGCGACCGCGACGGCATATGCGGTGTCACCGGGCGAGGGGCGTTGCCGGTTAACTGGACGTCCCGGCCAAGCGCGCTGGTGCCTCTCTGGCTCTTCGTCGAGGACGGCAAGCCATTCCTCGCCGATCCGCGTCAGGCACTTGCGGCCATCGTCAGGGAATACCGCGAACTGGGCTTGCGCCCGGTCGTGGCGACCGAGATGGAATTCTACCTGATCGATCCGGAGCCCGACAGCGCCGTGCCGCCGATCTCGCCCTATACCGGCAAGCGGCTCGATTCCGACGCGATCCTGTCCATCGACGAGCTTGACGATTTCGGCGAGTTCTTCTCCGACGTCTACAAAGAATGCGCGCGGCAAAACGTGCCGGCGGACGCGGCGATTGCAGAGAACGGCATCGGCCAGTTCGAGATCAACCTGCTCCACACGGACGATCCGTTGAAGGCGGCGGACGACGCGATCTTCTTCAAGCGCATCGTCAAGGGCGTCGCCCGCAAGCACGGGCTCGCCGCGACCTTCATGGCCAAGCCCTACGGCACACGATCCGGCAACGGCATGCACGTCCATTTCGGCCTGCTCGATGAGGAAGGCAACAATGTCTTCGATGACGGCAGTGACGAAGGGTCGTCCGTGCTGAAGCATGCGGTCGCGGGACTGTTGCGAGGGATGGCGGAGACGACGCTGCTCTTCGCGCCGCATTTCAACTCCTACCGGCGGCTGAGGCCCGACACCCACGCGCCGACCTCGATTTCCTGGGGCTACGAGAACCGTACCTCGGCGATCCGCATTCCGGGCGGCAATCCGGCGGCGCGGCGCATCGAGCACCGTGTCGCCGGCGCCGATGCAAACCCCTACCTCGTCATCGCCGCGATCCTCGGTGCAGCACTCGTCGGCATCCGCAACAAATGGAAGCCAGCGGCACCTGTTGAGGGGCGGGCCTATGATGCGGAGAAACTGCCCAAAATTCCTGCCGAGTGGGGGCAGGCGGTCGATGCTTTCGAGGCCGGACCGATTGCCGCCGAGATTTTCGATCCCGTGCTTCGCTCCATGCTGATCGCCTGCAAGCGCCAGGAGATCGCCGGCTTTGCCGAGCAGGTTACGGACTATGAGTTCAGCGCCTATCTGGAAATCGTATGATGACAAGTGCAAAGAAATCCTACGCCGGTGACGGCAGGTACCCGACGAGCTATTACGCCGCCTCCCGCAACATCATCCGTACCCCGGTCAAAGTTCAGGGCCGCATCGAGACCGACATCTGCGTCGTCGGCGCGGGCTATTCGGGCCTGTCGACGGCAATCCACCTCGCTGAAAAGGGCTACAAGGTCACGGTGATCGAAGGCGCGCAAGTGGGGTGGGGCGCCTCGGGTCGCAATGGCGGACAGGTCGTCAATGGCCTCAATGCCAGCCTGTCGACCATCCAGCGCCGCTATGGCGAGGACGCGGCGCGTTTCATCGGCGGCCTGGTGCAGGAGGGCGGGCGGATCATTCGCCGGCTCGTCAGCCAATACCAGATCGACTGCGACCTGAAGCCCGGCAACATCTATGCCGCCTATACCGCCGCGCATATGAAGGAACTGGAGGCCAAGCAGGCGCTCTGGCGCAAATACGGGATGGACGACCACCAGCTTCTCGACCGCGAAGCGCTCAGGAAGTACGTCAATTCCGATGCCTATTGCGGCGGCATGCTCGACACGACGGGCGGCCACATGCACCCGCTTAATCTCGTGCTCGGCGAAGCCCGCGCCTTCGAGAGCCTCGGCGGCGCGATCTACGAGATGTCACCAGTGACACGCGTGGACCACGAGGCGGCGCGACCGACGGTCTATACGCAGGAAGGCGAAGTCAGTGCCCGCATTGTCGTGCTCTGCGGCAACGCCTATCTCGGCGATGCCGTGCCGAAGCTTGTTTCGCGCGTCATGCCCGTCTCGACGCAGATGATCACTACGGCGCCGCTCGGCGAGGAACTCGCCCATTCTCTGATCCCGAGCGACATGTGCGTGGAGGACGTGCGCTATATCCTCGACTATTTCAGGCTCTCCGCCGACAAGCGGATGATTTTCGGCGGGGGCACCGTCTATGGCGGCACCGACCCGGCGGATGTCGTCGCCAAGCTCAAGCCCAATCTCGAAAAGGTCTTCCCGCGGCTCAAGGGTGTGAAGATCGACTATGCCTGGAGCGGGAATTTCGCCCTCTCCTTCACGCGCGTGCCGCAGATGGGCCGGATCGGCGCCAACACCTATTTCGCCCACGGCTATAGCGGCCATGGCGTCACCGGTTCCCATCTCTTCGGTCGCACGCTCGCCGAGGCGATCGATGGCGATACCGCGCGCTTCGACGTCTTCGAGAAACTGCCATGGTATCCGTTCCCGGGCGGACGCATGTTCCGTGCACAATATTCGACGATCGGTTCCTGGTGGTATTCCTTCAAGGATGCGGTCGGCTGGTGAATGGCCGAGCTTGCGACGGACGCGCCCTTCAAATCGATTTCTCTCCGGCCGATGATGCGCTAGAATTTTTTGGCCGGACCGCCTGACCAGCGCATCCAGATCGGGCGTGATGTCCGGCATGCCGCAAGGGTGCACCTCGGGCATTCTCTTCGGAGCGGAGCTCAACAAATCGAGATCGCGGCAAACGCGACGCGTGAACAGTTATTTCAGGGCATTCACGCCCCCGGCCGCGGGCCCGCGGTCGATCAGGGAGGTCGGAAATGTTCATACGCTTCGGCTACGAGATCGGCGTTCGGTGCACGCAGCCGACGCCGATGATGACTTATCTTTCGGTTGTACCCGAGCGGCGTGACAACATCGTCCGTGAGCGCGGCCCCGTCGCATCGCCGATCCTGGCGATGGAGGAAATCACCGATCCTCACGGCAACGCCTGCCTGCGGATGGTGTTGCACGCGGGCGAAACCAAGCTCAGCTATGACGCTGTGATCAACGATGACGGCAGGCCCGATGCCTCGGATCCACTGGCCGAAGCCGTACCCGTGGAAAGGCTTCCGCCCGCTTGGCTGCCTTATCTTTCCGCCAGCCGCTATTGTGAGACCGACCGCCTCGGCGCGTTGGCGTGGAAGCTTTTCGGCGACGTTCCCGCCGGATGGCAGCGCGTCCAGGCGATCTGCGACTATGTCCATGATCGGCTGGTTTTCAGCTATGGCTATGCGCAGGCAATGCGCACGGCCCTCGAGGCGCACGAAGGTCGCCTGGGCGTGAGCCGCGACTATGCTCATCTCGCCATCGCTTTTTGCCGCTGCATGAACATGCCGGCGCGCTACGTCAACGGCTACATGACCAATGTCGGCGTACCGGAGAGCCCGGCACCCATGGATTTCAATGCCTGGTTCGAGGTTTATCTCGGCGATCGCTGGTATACCTTCGATGCCAAGAACAATGCGCGACGCATCGGCCGCATTCCCGTTGCGCGCGGCCGCGACGCCGCGGACGTCCCGTTGATCCAGACCTTCGGGAAGCATGAACTCACCGTCTTTACCGTGTGGACCTCCGTCGAAACCGATGTCTCGCTCGCCCGGTCGCACCGCGGGGCCGACGTTTCGCTGCTGACGCCCTGGTTCAGCGAAACTTGGTCGCGCCATCTCCAGGAGCGCGACCGCAACCGGCACTGAACGCGGCCAGACGCCGTAAATGGATTTTTCATTTCAAACGCGATTGGCAGAAAATAATATCTATAAACTCAATGGATAATATAGGAGAACATAGCTACTTCGAAAACAGCGGAGAGGCAAGATGCACGCGATCAAGGCGACAACCCAATCCCGCTACACGATCTACGCTGCACAACCGAGGCGACGCTCCCGGGGCAATCTCATTCCTCACACCATTGCTATTGCGGCGGCATTCAGTTTTGTCGCGGCGCTCATCATCGGCGCGATCTAAACCGCCAGTGGTGGCTAACCTGACCGCGACAGATGCTCATGCACGGCAGTAGCCGCTCGGCGTAATCTCGAACACGATCGTTTCCTTTTCCTCCGCCCTTGTCGGGACGCCGCGTGCGGCGGACATCGTTCCGCTTGCAGTCCAGGCTGCCGACGTCGTAGCCTTGCCATCGGCAAGCGGGAATGTGCGACATATGCGGCGGATTGCTCCGGAAGACTGGTATTTGGTGAAGCGTCTCGAAGATGACGTCACCTCGATTTCGGAGCCGTTCATCCAGGAGTTCTATCGCTGCAACGTCTGGCACGTGCGCGGCCGTGACCGCGACATGCTGGTCGACAGTGGCATGGGTGTCGTCTCGCTCAGGCAGTGGGTGCCGCTGGTAACGGAACGCGAGCTCATTGCCGTGGCGAGCCATACGCATTTCGACCACATCGGCTGTCATCATGAATTCGAGTGCCGGGCGGTGCACGCGGCCGAGGCCGACCTTCTCGCCCATCCGACGCGCGCCAATACGCTTGCCGATCCTTATGTTACCGACGACATCTTCGATGCGCTGCCGCCGGAACCCTATTGTTCGCAATGCTATGGTGTCAAAGCGGCCGCCGCGACGCGTGTTCTCGAAGATGGCGATACGATCGATCTCGGTGACCGGATCTTCGAGGTTATCCACACGCCGGGACATTCCCCCGGCGGCATCGCGCTCTGGGAGGAGAAAACCGGCGTGCTCTTCAGCGGCGACATTCTCTATGACGGTCCGCTGGTCGAGGATACCTATCATTCCAACGCAGATGATTACCTCGCGTCGATGGAGCGTCTGCTGAGAATGCCAGCGCGCATTGTGCACGGCGGGCATTTCCCGAGCTTTTCGGGCGAACGCTACCGGGAGCTCATCCAGGACTGGCTCGCCATGAAAGAAAAGACAATTTGACGGGAAGGAGGAGCGAATGCTCGACAAGAGAAAATTCTACATCAACGGTGAATGGGTCGATCCGATCGAGGCGAAGGATCTGGAGGTTCTAAATCCGGCGACCGAGCAACCGATAGCCGTGATTTCGATGGGTGCTGCCGCCGACATCGATCGCGCCGTCGCCGCGGCGAAGAAAGCCTTCGCAAGCTATAGCCAGACCAGTGTCGAGGAGCGTCTGGCGCTGCTCGAAAAGCTGCTTTCGATCTACAAGCGCCGCTATGACGAGATGGCTGCAACGATCACGATGGAATTAGGCGCGCCGGCGAGGATGGCACGGGAGCAACAGGCCGATGTCGGCGTCGGCCACCTGCAGGGCTTCATCGACGCGCTGAAACGCTTGAAGACGCGCGACCGGCTGCCGAACGGCGATGTCATGCTGCGCGAGCCGATCGGTGTTTGCGGGCTGATCACGCCCTGGAACTGGCCGATCAATCAGATCGCTCTGAAGGTCGTGCCGGCGCTTGCGACCGGCTGCACCTGCGTCCTGAAGCCCAGCGAATTCACGCCGCTCAACGCCATGCTCTACGCGGAGATGATCGATGAGGCAGGCTTCCCGGCGGGTGTTTTCAATCTCGTCAACGGCGACGGTATCAACGCCGGTGCCGCGCTCTCGAAACACCGTGACGTCGACATGATGTCGTTCACCGGTTCGACCCGGGCTGGCATCGCCGTCAGCAAGGATGCGGCCGAGACGGTCAAGCGCGTGACGCTGGAACTTGGCGGCAAGTCGCCGAACATCGTCTTTGCGGATGCCGATCTCGAGGAACGCGTCACCGGCAGCATTCTCGAATGCTTCAACAATTCCGGCCAGTCCTGCGACGCGCCGACGCGCATGCTGGTGGAGCGCGGCGTTTACGACAACGTGGTGCAGATTGCGAGGCGCGTGGGCGCCGAGACCAGGGTCGGCGATCCGACCAAGGAGGGCTCGCACATCGGGCCGCTCGTCAGCCACATCCAATATGGCCGCGTGCAGGCGCTGATCGAAGCAGGGATTGCCGAAGGCGCCAAATTGCTCGTCGGCGGTGTGGGCAAGCCGGAAGGCTTCGAGACGGGCTACTTCGTCAAACCGACGATCTTTGCCGACGTCGACAACACCATGCGCATCGCGCGTGAAGAGGTGTTCGGCCCGGTGCTTGCGATCATTCCCTTCGGCACGGAAGAGGAAGCGATCCGGATCGCCAACGACACCAATTACGGGCTGGCGGCCTATGTCCAGACGGGAGACCCGAAACGGGCCGAACGTGTCGCCGCAAGGCTGCGCGCAGGCATGGTGCATATCAACGGCGGACCGCACCGGTACGGCAGCCCCTTTGGCGGCTACAAGCAGTCCGGCAATGGCCGCGAGGGCGGCCTGTTCGGCCTCGAGGATTTCCTGGAAGTGAAGACCGTACACGTTCCGGACGCGGCCTGATCCTCTGCATGCTGAGATACAGCCGGTGTTCGCCCGCCGGCTGAATTTTTGTCGCTAAATTAGCGGTTGTCGGCTGTTGTCTGCGGGTGGGTTCTGATAGCTGGCATGCCGGGATGCCATTGATCCTGCGGCATCCATCTTCAGCTGACCCACTGGACATCGCCGTGACCCAAGCCGCCGCTTCCGTTTCTTCCCGCAACTCGATTGCGATGACAGCGCTGCTGCTCGGCGGCGGCGCCATCGGCGGATCGCCGATCTTCGTGCGGCTTTCCGAGGTGGGGCCGATGGCGACCGCCTTCTGGCGCGTGGCCTTAGCGCTGATCCCGCTTGTCGCCTGGTCGTGGTTGCGCAACTGGCCGGCAAGCGACAAGCGGCCGCAGCAATTCTCCGATTACGCCATGCTCATACTGCCCGGCGTCTTTCTCGCGATCGACCTCGCCGCCTGGCATCTCGCGCTGACCATGACATCGGTTGCGAACGCGACGCTGCTCGCAAACCTGGCACCGGTCTTCGTCACGCTCGCGGGCTGGGCGCTATTTCGGGCGCCGGTCAGCGGCGTCTTCGTCGCGGGGCTCGCCACAGCCATCGCCGGCGTCGTGATCCTGAAGGGCGGGCCGACGGCGCTCGCTGGCGGCGACGTTCTCGGCGACGGCATCGCGGTCGTCGCCGCTATGTTCTACGCGGGCTATATCCTGGCAATCGGCAAATTGCGGAGCCGCTTCGATACCAACCGGATCATGATCTGGAGTACGGCCTCCGCCGCTGTCTGCATGCTGCCGATAACGCTTGTCGCCGAACCCTCGCTCTTCCCGGCAAGTGCCTTCGGATGGGCGATGGTGTTCGGTCTCGCTTTCGTCAGCCATGCGGGCGGACAGGTCGCGATCACCTATGCGCTCGCCTATTTGCCGGCCGCCTTCTCGTCGTTGACGCTGCTCTTGCAGCCCGTCGTGGCGGCGATCCTCGCCTGGGTGCTGCTCAGCGAACCGGTGGGCCTTAACCAGGCAATCGGCGGCGCGATCGTGCTCGTCGGGATCTTGATCGCGCGCCGCGGATAACCTCGTCAGATGCCGGGCAGTTCGAAGCCCGCGAGCCGTTCTTCGAGCCTGCGGATCGTCGCAACATCGGCATTGGCGAAGGCAAAGCGCAGATAGTTGTCCTGGCCCTCGCCGAAACAATCACCCGGCAGGCAGATCACACCGGCAAGCTTCGCCAGTTTCTCGGCAACGAACTGCGAATCGATATCGGGGAAGGGGTGGCGGATATAGGCGAAATAGGCCCCGACCGCCTGCATCTTCCATTTCGGCAGCCGGCTCATGACATCCTTGAGCGCGTAGGCGCGCGCGGCAATTTCGCCGCGGTTCGCAAGCCGCCAATCTGCAAGCGCCGGAATGGCTATCGCGACTGCGGCTTGGGCTGCACGCGGAGCACAGATCTGCAGGTTGTCCATGATCTTGGTGATCTGTTTGACGAGCGCCGGACCGGCGGTGATTGCACCGAGGCGGTGGCCGGGAATGCAGAAGGATTTCGAGAAGCTGTAGAGCCCGATGAAGCTGTCCTGCCAACCATTTGCCTGAAGCAGGCCGTGCGGCGCGACGTCTGCCGATGGCAGGAAGTCGCGATAGGTCTCGTCGAGGATCAGCCACGTGCTGTTCTTGCGGCAGGCTTCGTGGATGCGCTGGAGCAATTGCGGCGGATAGACTGCGCCGGTCGGGTTGTTCGGCGAGACGAGTGCAAGCGCGCGAATGCCCGGGCGAAGCGCTGAGGCGATCTCCTCGACTTCCGGCAGGAATCCGGCGCCGGCGTCACAGGGTACCAGCTCGACATTTATGCCGAGCATCGCGAGCGTTGTTTCCTGATTGAAATAATAGGGGTTGGTCATCAGGACCGTGTCGCCGGCGCCGGCGATCGCCATGACAGCACACATGAAGGCCTGGTTGCAGCCGGAGGTGATGTGAATGTTGTCGGCCGTAACCGCCGCACCATAGAGACCGGCGACATGGGCGGCATAGGCCGCGCGCAATTCCGCCTCGCCCTCGATCGCACCGTAACCGGTGTAGGCGGTCGAGGCGGATGCCTCGCCGAGCCATTTCAGCATGTCCGGATGCGCGGGATAACCCGGCACGGCCTGCGAAAGATCGATCAGCGGACCTCTGGCCCCGTCGTAGGCCCTCGCCCAGGCGAGCACCGAGGGAACCGGCGGCGGCGAGAGCTTTTCGACGAGGGGATTGAAATGCGGCATGTGAACCTTCCTGTTGGTGGTAAGCGGGGACGAATGGCTGGCAGAGAATTGCGGCAGGCCCTGTGCGCCGTTTTATGATTTGGCCTTGCGTTTCTTGGGGCGTTCCGGGCGACGGTTGCGCGCCGGAGACGAGACGGGTTGAAAGCCGTCCGTTGTCGACTTTCGCGCGGTTTCCGGCCTCGACATGCGGCTGCGAATGATGGTGCGCGCGGAGACCTGCAGCTCCGGCATCGGGTCGCTCTCAAGGGCGGCGAACAACCAGTCGATGAAGACGCGAACGATCGGCGCGGCGCGGATTTCGTTGCGGCAGGCGACAAAGAAGGCGTCGTTGGCCGGCACCGTTAGATCGAAGGGCGCGATCAACTCGCCGCGCGCGATCAGACTTCCCGCCGTGATCGTGTCGCCAAGCGCCACGCCCTGATTGTGCAATGCCGCCTCGGTCGAAAGCCGTGCATCGCTCATGAAATGCTGGCGGCCGCGCTGCAGATCGATCGCATCAGCGGCGGCCAGCCAGGTGTTCCACTCGCGGCCGTCGTCGCCGTGTAGCATCACATGATCGCGCAGATCCCGCACGGAGCGCAGCGGCCGCATGTTGAGGAGCGTCGGGCTGACAACGGGGAAAAGCTCGAGCCGGCTCCAGAGCTTCGCCCAGCAGTCGTTCCAGTTGCCATCGCCATAGAGCAGGCAGATGTCGACGTCAGGCGAATGGAGATGTGCCGCATCGTTGGAGGCGATCAGCGTCAGCCTGACGTCCGGGAACTGTTCGGTGAACTGGTGCAGGCGCGGGATCATCCAGAAGGACAGCAGCGCCGGCACGCAGGTGATCTTGAGCTCCCCGCTTGTCGCCGGGCGCGTCATGGCGGCGGTGGCGGCGGCGATCTCGGCGAAGGCGTGGGTGACGGCCGGCAGCAGCAGGGCCCCTTGGGGGGTCAGCCTCAGCCGCTTGCCGCCGCGCTCAAAAAGCGCGGCGTTGAACGAGAGTTCGAGCGCCCGGATCTGATGGCTGATCGCACCGTGGGTAACGTTGAGCTCGCGCGCCGCCGCCGAAACGGAGCCGCGCCGGGCGGTTGCCTCGAAGGCACGCAGCGGATTGAGAGGAGGCAGGCGGCTCGACAAATCGGCTCCCGGAAGGCGGTAAGAATGTGAATTTTTCTCACACGAAACGCTATAACAATGTCAATTGATTTTCCAGCGGAATTGTCTCCTAATATGCGCCAACAAGGGCAAAAGCCTGGGGAACGTGACCGCGCCGGCAAAGCCGGCGAAACCGCAGATCGTCATTTGCGGTGCCTCGCGCAAATGTCCCCGGCAGAACACACGGAGGTTCGGGCGCATGGCTTGGGATGAAGAGAAGCTCAACGAATTGAAGGCGAAATATGGCGAAAGCCATGGCGGCGAACTCTTCGATCCCACCTTTCGCAAGGTCGCTGACAAGATCTTCACCAAGAGCGGCACGCGGCTGGCGCCCTATTCCGGCATCCCGACCTTCCTGACCGCGCCCTATATGCCGGTCGACGCCGAAAACCCGGATTTCGGCAATCTCCAGGTGGCGATCGTCGGCATACCGATGGATCTCGGTGTCACCAATCGTCCGGGCTCCCGTTTCGGACCGAGGGCGCTCCGTGCGATCGAGCGCATTGGTCCTTACAACCATGTGCTCGGATGCGCGCCCGTCCACGATCTCCGGGTGGCCGATATCGGCGACATTGCCTTCCGAAGCCGCTATCGGTTGGAGCTGAGCCATGAAGACATCGAAAAGCGCATCAACCAGATCGTCGATGCTGGCGTGGTGCCGCTTTCAGTCGGTGGTGATCATTCGATCACCCATCCGATCCTGAAGGCGGTCGGCAAGAGGCGCCCGGTCGGCATGATTCATATCGATGCCCATTGCGACACCGGCGGGGCCTTTGACCTCACCAAGTTCCATCACGGCGGGCCGTTCCGCAACGCCGTTCTCGACGGCGTGCTCGACCCGACCCGCGTCGTCCAGATCGGTATTCGCGGCTCGGCCGAATATCTCTGGGAGTTCTCCTACGAGTCCGGCATGACGGTCATCCACGCCGAGGAAGTTACGGGCCTCGGTATTCCGGCTATCATCGAAAAGGCGAAGAAGATCGTTGGCGATGGTCCGACGTACCTCTCGTTCGACATCGACAGCCTCGACCCGAGTTTCGCTCCAGGCACCGGAACGCCGGAAGTCGGCGGGCTCACGACCCGTGAGGTGCTTGAACTCATTCGCGGGCTCAAGGGCATCAATCTCGTCGGCGGCGACGTCGTCGAGGTCGCCCCGCAGTATGACGCGACGACCAATACGGCACATGCCGGCGCGCAGGTGCTTTTCGAGATCCTGAGCCTGATGGTTTTCAGCCCGGCGATCACCGGCAAGGCAGGCTGACACGCGCGAAGCAAACTTCCAGACCGGGGAACCACGATGACGCCTTTTCTGACATCGGAGCAGGCCGCTCTGATGGAGATCATGAGCAGCGGTCGGGTGCGAGGCGCTTCTCAGAATGGCCAATGCAGTCGATAATGCGGACGTAGGTTTTTCGCAGCGGATGGGCTGATTGCGAGCTATTCGCGCCTCGCCATGCGCCGCTCCAACAAGGGGCATCGCTCCGGCAAGAAATGGTGGCGGAGCGAGCCGAAAAGATGCAGGGAATCAACTACAACAGGGAACGCGGCGGCTGCCGCCAAAACAAAGGAGACGTGCAATGAACATCAATTCCATCAAGCGCCGCACGCTGCTGGGGGCGGGGCTTGCCGGTGTGTCGATGCTGGCGATGCCAGCGGTGCTGAGAGCGCAGGACAAGTCGCTGAAGGTCGGCGTCTATGGCGGCTACTTCAAGGATTCGTTCGACAAGAACATTTTCCCTGAATTCACCAAGGCGACGGGTATCGCGATCGAGTCGGTCGCCGAGCCGACCGGTGAAGCCTGGCTCGTCCAGTTGGAACAGGCCGCTCGTGCCGGCCAGGCTCCGGCGGACGTCTCGATGATGTCGCAGGTCGCAATGCTCAAGGGTCAGGCGACCGATCTCTGGACGCCGATCGACATGGCGAAGATCAAGAACGCCTCGCACCTGCTCGACCGGTTCATCAGCAAGTATCCGGATGGCCGCGTCGCGGGTATCGGGGCCGTTTCCTGGTACATCACCCTCGTCACCAACACCGATGTCTACAAGGAAGCGCCGACCTCGTGGTCCGCCTTCTGGGATCCGGCGAATGCCGACAAGCTTGGGCTGCTCGCGCTCGTCTCGAACTCCTTCCTGCTCGAGGTGACCGCCAAGACCTTCATGGGCGGCACCAATGCGCTCGACACGGAGGAGGGCATCCTGAAAGCATTCGAGAAACTCGCGGAGGTGAAGCCGAATGTGCGGCTCTGGTATCGCGACGAGGCGCAGTTCGAGCAGGCATTGAAGTCGGGTGAAATTCCGATGGGCCAGTATTATCATGACGTGACCGGCCTTGCGGCCGCCGATGGCCATCCGGTGCGTTCCACCTTCCCGAAGGAGGGCGGCATCCAGGATTCCGGCTGCTGGGCGCTGTCGCGCGCTTCGCAGAAAACGGAGGAAGCGCACACATTCATCGACTATATGTGCCAGCCGTCGATTCAGGCGACGTTGTCGCGCAAGGTCGGCACCTCGCCGACGGTCAAGCGCGAGTCGACTGATCTCACGGACAAGGAGTTTGCAGCCGTTTCGTCGGACATCGAGCCGATCATCCCGCGCTACGATCTCTACCAGACCAAGTCGGATTGGCTGAACCAGAAGTGGACGGAGCTGATCGTCGGCTGATCGCCAATGAGCAACGACCTCCCGCCGGCGAGCGGGAGGTCCGCATCGAAGACTGCGCGGAACGAGGGCGGAAAAACCGCCCCTGCATTTTCCTCGTTCCGCTCTACTGCATGGTTCCTTACATCGAAGCCGATTAAGGATAGAATCATGCAGCAACTCAAAGCGTTACAGCGACCTTTGTGCGTCTGAAAAGACGCACGGCGCTGCGGGACGGGGAATATATGTCGGGACTTGCCCTTCAAAACGTCGTCAAGGAATTCGGCTCCTTCAGGGCCGTCAACAATGTCGAGCTCACGGTGCCGCACGGCACCTTCGTCTGCATGCTCGGCCCGTCTGGCTGCGGCAAGACGACGTTGCTGCGCATGATCGCCGGGCTTGATCTGCCGACCGGAGGTGCGATCCGCCTCGACGGCGAAGACATCACCCGCGTGCCGACCCATAAGCGCAATCTCGGCATGGTGTTCCAGTCGCTGGCGCTCTTCCCGCACCTGAGCGTCGGCGAAAACATCGCCTATCCCTTGCGCATCCGAAAGGCGCCGAAGGAGGACCAGAAGCGGCGGGTCGAGGAACTGCTGTCGATGATCCACCTTCAGGGCTATGCGGACCGGCCGGTTTCCAAGCTTTCCGGCGGCCAGCGCCAGCGTGTGGCAATTGCCCGCGCGCTGGCAATCTCGCCGAAGCTTTTCCTGCTCGACGAGCCGCTTTCGGCGCTCGACGCGAAGCTTCGGGAAGCGATGCAGGTGGAACTTCGGCAGTTGCAGCAGAAGCTCGGCATCACAACGATCGTCGTCACGCACGACCAGCGCGAAGCGATGACCATGGCCGACACGGTCGTTGTCATGAATGGTGGCGAAATCTGCCAGGCGGCCTCGCCGATTGAAATCTACCGCCGGCCGGCGGACAGTTTCGTCGCCGACTTCATCGGCCAGACCAACCTGATTGAAGCCGAAGCAGACTCGCTCGGCCATGTTTCCGTGCTCGGCCAGTCGGTGCCGGGTCTCTCGCTACTCCCCGGCGCGGCAAAGGCGACACTTTCAATTCGTCCCGAGGACGTACACCTGACGGCACCGGGTGCCGGTGCGATTTCCGGCACTGTCACCTTCGTGCGTGATCTTGGCGGAACGATCGAAACCTTTGTCGATGTCGCCGGCCGCCAGATTGTCGCCGTTTCCACGCCGCGCGAGCGGCCGGACGTCACCGTCGGCCAGGAGGTCGGCGTCGCGCTCACTCCGGACGTTTGCGTGGTGCTCAGGAAATGAGACGCGAACCGCCCCAGACCATCGGCGACTACGCGCCGCTCCTTTTCCCCGCGGCGATGCTCACGATCTTCTTCGTCGTGCCCTTCGGTACGATGATCGCCGTAAGCTTCTTCCAGCGCCAGCAGGGCGGCTTCTATACGCCGGCCTTCGTCTACGACAATTACGCCCGCTTTCTTTCGGCCTTCTTCGGCGGCGTGCTGGGCTTTTCGCTCATGATGGCGATCGCCGTTGCCATCTGCTGCGTCGTCCTGGCGCTGCCCTTCACCTACATGCTGACGCGGATGGCGCGCAGTGTGCAGGTCGTCTGGCTCGTTGCGCTGCTTTCGGTGCTTTCGCTTTCCGAGGTCATCATCGGTTTCGCCTGGTCGACGCTCCTCTCGCGCACGGCCGGGATCACCAACATCCTTGTTGCGCTCGGCCTTATGGGCGAGGCCAAGGCGCTGACCCCGAGCTTTGCGGCGGTGCTGACGGGCATGGTCTATCAGGCCTTCCCTTATACGGTACTTGTATTGTTCCCCGCGCTCATCCGACTCGATCCGACCTTGACCGAGGCCGCGCGAACGCTTGGAGCCTCGCCGCTCAAGGCCTTCTTCACCGTCGTCGTTCCGGCGCTCAGGAATACGATCGTTGCGACGCTGATCATGGTCTTCATCTTCGCGCTCGGTTCCTATCTGCTGCCGCAGCTCCTTGGCCGGCCACAGCACTGGACGCTGTCGGTGCTGATCACCGACCAGGCGATCTACCAGTCGAACATGCCTTTCGCCGCGGCGATGGCGGTGTTCCTCGTGCTGGTGACGCTCGGGCTGGTCGCCTTGACGGTGATTGCGGGACGCAAGGGAGAGGCGGCATGACGTCGATTTTCCGCAAGTTCTATTTCTTCCTGATCGCGCTCTTCCTCGCGCTGCCGCTGATCGTGGTTGCCGGCGTGTCGATCAACGAAAAGCAGACGCTCGCTTTCCCGCCGCAGGGCTTTTCGACATCCTGGTATGGCGAGATCTTCCTGAACCCAGAATGGCGAAACGCGCTGATGGCCTCGGTCACACTCGCCGTGCTTTCGGCAGCCCTTGCCGTCGCCATCGCCTTGCCGCTTGCCTGGTTCCTCTGGCGGCGGATAGCGCCCTGGGCCAACATCTTCCAGCTTCTGGGCGTCGCACCCTTCACGCTGCCGCCGGTCATCACGGCGCTCGGGCTTCTCACCTTCTGGGCGACCGCCGGGTTCTACGGGCAGCCCTGGACGGCAGTCGTCAGCCACGCGATCTTCTTCGTAACGCTGCCGCTCGTCACCTTGTCCCTCGGCTTCACGTCGATCGATCGTTCGCTGGTCGAGGCGGCCTCGACCATGGGCGCGGACGAGCGCATGGTGTTCCGCACCGTGGTGCTGCCGCTGATCCTGCCCTACATCGTCTCGGGCTATGCCTTTGCCTTCGTGCTCTCGCTCAATGAATATATCGTCGCCTACATGACCGTCGGCTTCACCATGGAGACGCTGCCGATCAAGATCTTCAATGCGCTGCGCTACGGCTACACGCCGACCATGGCCTCGGTGACGATCCTCTTCGTCACGACCGCCGCGATCATCTTCGGCCTCGTCGCCCGGTTCGGGGACCTGCCGAAGCTGCTCGGCGCCATGTCATCGGATGGTAAATGATGAAGCTTGCCGCTTTGCAGATGAAATCCGTTGGCGGTGACACCGCCGCCAATCTCGGCCGGATCGGCGGAGCGGCGGCGGAGGCTTCGCTCCAGGGTGCGACGTTGCTGGTCACGCCCGAGCTCGGCATTACCGGCTATGGTGCCGGCGATGTGATCCGTGACATCGCCGAGCCCGCCGACGGCCCGATCGTGCGGCGACTGCAGCAGATTTCGGCCGAGGCCGGCATTGCGATCATCGCCGGCTTCGCCGAGCGCGAGGGCGATGCCGTCTACAACAGCGCCGTCTATGTCGACGGTGACGCTGCCCCAACAGTCTATCGCAAGTCGCATCTCTATGGCGACTACGAGCGTTCGCTGTTCACGCCGGCGGAACCGTCGACGCGGCTCTTCGAACACGAGGGCGTCAGGTGCGGCATGCTGATCTGCTACGACGTCGAGTTTCCGGAAAACGTCCGCCGGCTCGCGCTTGCCGGCGCTGATGCAGTACTGGTGCCGACGGCGCTGCCGGCCGGCTGGTCGGGAACCTTTATCGCCGATCACATGATCCAGACAAGGGCGTTCGAGAACCAGCTTTTCGTCGCCTACATCAATCATTGCGGTTCCGATGCGATTTTTTCCTTCGCCGGTTCGTCGCGCATCGCCTCGCCGGACGGGCAGCTCCTGGCAAAAGCCAATTCCGCAGACGAGACCCTGATCTTCGCCGAGATCGATCCGGAGCTGTTTGCCATTTCGCGGTCGGAGAATACCTATCTCAGAGACCTGCAGCGTCCGCGCCGCTAGGTCGTTCGTCTTTAGAGAACAATCTGTTCGCGTCGTTTCCTCTTTCTGAAGTGACCGGGCCGACCGATATTGTGCTCAACGAAATGCCCGCCTTACGGCGCCGCGCGTCTTATCAGACGCGCAAGGGCCACCGTAACGCATTGAACTGGAGGCAATCATGAGCTTGCAACTGACCGGCATCCACCATCTCACGGCAATCACGGCCAATGCGCCAAAAAACCTGCACTTCTACACCCAGACGCTCGGGCTGAGGCTGGTCAAGAAAACCGTCAATCAGGACGACACGACCGCCTATCATCTCTTCTATGCCGACGGACAGGCAACGCCCGGCACCGACCTGACGTTCTTCGACTGGCCGGTTGGCCGAGAGGGACGCGGCACGCACAGCATCTCGCGCACCGGCCTCCGGGTCGGCAGCGCCGAAAGTGTGAGATGGTGGAAGCGCCGGTTTACCGAACTGGACGTGTCCGCCGGTGAGGTCACGGAAATCGACGGGCGGACTTCGGTCGACTTCGAGGATGGCGAAGGCCAGCGCTTCCGGCTTCTGGACGATGGCGAACTTGCGCCGTCCCATCCCTGGGAAAGGAGCCCGGTTCCCGCCGAGCATCAGATCAAGGGCCTCGGTCCGATCACGATCAGCGTGCCGGATATCACCAACACGGCGCTGGTGCTCACGCACGTCATGAACATGACCGACGTGCGCGCCTACGCCGCGCCCGATGGCGTCGGCGAAGTGCATGTCTTCTCGATGGGCGAGGGCGGTCCCGCGGCCGAGTTGCATGTCGCGGTCCAACCGGGCCTGCCACCGGCTCGCCAGGGCGCGGGCGGCGTGCACCATGTCGCCTTCCGCACGCCGGACGTGGATCAGTTGCATCAGTGGACGGAACGGCTGAACGGCTTCCGCTTGCCGTCGAGCGGCGAGGTCGAGCGCTTCTATTTTCGCTCGCTCTATTTCCGCGAGCCGAACGGCATCCTGTTCGAGATTGCGACCGACGGCCCCGGCTTTGCCGTGGACGAACCGATGGAAACGCTCGGCGAAAGCCTTTCGCTGCCGCCGTTCCTGGAGTCTAAGCGGGCCCAGATCGAGGCAGGATTGAAGCCGTTGGAGTAATTGCAAAGAAAGCCGGGGCGTTGTTCCGGCTTTCTTTTTGTCCTTTGACCGCTAGTTCTAGTGAGGAGGGGCGACCGCTCACGCACAGACAAGAGGAAAAGAGCATTCATGACGAAGATACTCGGCATATCGGGCAGTCTGCGGAAGGCTTCCTTCAATACGGCGTTGCTGAAGGCGGCAAAGTCCGTCGCGCCTACCGAAATCGAGTTCGAGACCGCGACGCTGCACGGCATTCCGCTTTACGATGGCGATGTCGAGGCTGAAAGCGGCATCCCGGCCCCGGTGGCCGATCTCAAACAGAAGATCATGGCGGCGGACGGCGTGATCCTCTTCACGCCAGAATACAACAACTCGATGCCCGGCGTTTTCAAGAACGCCATCGACTGGCTTAGTCGCCCGCCGGCCGATATCAAAAAGGTGTTCGGTTGTCGGCCTTTTGCGTTGGCCGGTGCGACCCCCGGAAATTTCGGCACCATTCTCAGCCAGAATGCCTGGCTTTCCGTGATGCGAACGCTCGGAGCCGACCTTTGGGCGGGCATGCGGTTGATGTTACCGAAGGCTGGCACCTTGTTCGATAGCGAGGGGCAATTGACCGACGAGCAGACCAGGGAGCGGGTACGCAGCTTTGTCACGGCCTTCGCCGAGTATGTCGCATCGACGAAAGCTTCGTAGCGCATTCCGGCGACCGGATCAGAGGCCGCTTTCCGCCATCCAGCGGCGAATGGCTTCGACATCGTCGTCACCGATGCCGTGATGGGTATCGATGTCCAGTGCCTTTAGGTTTGCGCCGGTGTCGGCGAGGACCTTTATCAGGGTCGGCGCATATTTGCCGTAGGGATCTTCCTTGCCCGTCAGCACCAGGATGTTTGCCCCGGCAAGAGCGGGGGTCGGCGCGTCTTCGAGCGCGGCCATCGCCCGCATCATCACCACGTTCCTGATGAGGCCGGGGTAAAGCAGCATCACGGCAGCCAGCATGTTGGCGCCGTTCGAGTAGCCGATGAATATCGTCTCGTCGGGCGTAAGCCCGTAGCCCTCGCGCGCCCCCTCGACGAAGGCGACGAAGGCCTCTGCCTCCGAGCGGATGTCCTGCTGGTCGAAGCTCGTCATCGACAGGCGACGGAACCAGCGGGGGAAGCCTTCCTCGGTGCTTCGGCCGCGCATACCAAGCAGGGTGGCATGCGGATCGACCTGATGCCCGAAAGGGAGCATATCCGTCTCGTTGCCGCCGCTGCCGTGCAACAGCACAAAAGTGCGGTGGTTCGGTTCGTCCGGGTGATAGAAGCGGTGGATGAAAGGCAGGTCGCGCGGTGTCAGCCGCGGCTCGCCGGGCAGGGCGAATTGCGGAAGCTTCACCAAGGTCGCAGCCGCATCGGCTTCCAGGTGCGTTGGTAGAAACAACCTGGATCCGAGTGTGTCCGCCGGCTCGTCGACCGCAAACCCCGGACCGTCGGTTGCCAGCTCGTAAAGCGTGCCGCCCGGTTCACGCACATAGAGCGAGAAGAAATATTTCCGGTCGTGCGCGTTGGTCGCACCGGCGTGCTCCTGCTCGAGATCGGCGCGCACGGCAAGCACTGTCGCCTCATCCGGCGCGCGGAAGGCGATGTGGTCGATCGTGCCCGTACCGGGCGCCGACGTCCAGAAGCCGGTGGCGTCGCGCACATCGATGACGTCTCCGGATTTCGACGTGAAGCGCCGGATCGTGGCTGTCGCTCCGCTCTCCGAATAGCCGAAATGATTTTGAAGGAAGTGGGCGGTTTCCTTTGGCTTCTCGGTGAGGATGGTCGCGCCGCGCAGGCGCCGGATTGCGTCCGTCTCCGGAATATCCCGGCTCGCCCATGGAGCAGGCTCGGCAAGCGCATTGGTTCCGACCAGTTTCACGATCACGCCGTCCGGATCCTTGAGACGCAGCACCGGCTCGCCGAACTCCTGCGCAGGGCCGGTCGCCTGAATGTTGAATTGCAATGCGCGTGTCAGCCAGAAGCCGATGCTCTCCGGCGGGGTGGCAAAGGCGATTTCGCTCGGTTGACCGTGGCCGACGCGTCCGGGCGAGCCGTCTTCCCACATCAGGAAGGTGACGAGCGAGCCCGGCGAACCCGCTGCATCGCCGTAAAAGAGATGCAACTGGTTTGGGTCCTCGTAGCCGCCGGTTCGCTTGACGAGGCGCAGGCCAAGGAAGCCGACATAGAAGTCGACATTTGCCTGCACTTTGCGGGCGATCAGGGTGATGTGGTGGATGCCGCTGGTCACCGTCTTGTCCTTCCGCATGTCAACTGCGCATCGCGCTTGGGCCTGGCTACAGGGGCCCGGCTAGGTCAGTGGGGGGCCTCAGTCTTTTTTGCTGGCGAGGAAGGACTTGAAGGCTTCGCCATGGTCCGGATGCCAGCGCGAAAGCGGTGGCCGGTTCTCGACGATGTCGCCCGCCGCCCACAGGATGCGTTTCTCATCGGTCGAGCGGACGACCTCGTTGTCCGGGCAGAGGATATAGAAGTCGCCGCGTTCGAGGCTTTCCATCATGAAGTCCACGGTCTGCTCCGGAGTCCAGGCACCCGCTGGCTTCTCGGTCCGTCCATGGGCGGTCAGCGACGTGTAAACGAAGCCGGGGATGAAGAGGTGCGCAGCGACCTTGCAGCCCTCGGTGTTGCGCAGTTCATGCTGCAACGCCTCAGTGAAGACCTTCACCCCGGCCTTTGAGACATTGTAGGCTGGATCGCCGGGCGGCGTCGTGATGCCCTGTTTCGAGCCGGAGTTGATGATCAGCGCCGGTTCGCCATGGGCGATCATGGCTGGCGCGAAAATTCGCGAGCCATTGATGACGCCCCAGAGATTGACGGCGATCACGGCTTCCCAGTTCTCCAGCGGGCCGAACATCGAACTGCCTGGCTGGATGCCGGCATTGTTCATCAGCACATGCACATGGCCGAAGCGTTCGCGTACCGAGCGCGCCAACGCCACGAGATCGTCAGGCCGGGAGACGTCCGTGGCGATTGCGGTGACATCGCTCGCTCCCCCTGTGGCAACCTTTGCCACTTCGACCGCAGCCGCCTGCAAGCGGTCACCGGGCAGGTCGGCAAGGACAACCTTCAGCCCGAGGCCAGCGAAGCGCTTGGCCGCTGCAAGTCCGATGCCAGAGGCGGCTCCGGTGATGACGGCGACATGGTTTTTTGCGATGGCGGCGTAGGACATGGCGTAGATCCCCGTTGGCGGCGGAAAGTTCCGAAAGAGATAGAGCGCCCCCGCCGCCAAGTCCATCGCAATCACCGGCGAACCGGCTTGTGAAACATCTGAAATGTCATCGCTTTCCAGCGCGCTATCTTGCTCAGGAGCGCGCGAGAGCCAGTCAATGCGCTACGCCGAGTCGGTGACTGTCAGGGCTTGCCGCGGGCGACGAACCAGGGATTGGCAAAATCGCTGTCGTGGCGCTGGTTGCGCTTGCCGTAGGTAAGCGGCATTCCTTCCATGGTCAGCGTCTCGCCGCCAGCCGCGCGCAGGATGGCGTCACCGGCTGCCGTGTCCCATTCCATGGTGCGGCTGAAGCGCGGGTAGATGTCGGCAAGCCCCTCGGCCAGCAGGCAAAACTTCAGCGACGAGCCGACAGCCTCATAATCGGTAATGCCGTGATCGGCGAGAAAGGTGATCGTCTCGGCGCTGTTGTGCCAGCGGCTGGTCAACGCCACCGGCCGGTCGCCGCAGATGCGGCAGCCGATAACTGCGTGGGGACCGGCAATGCGATCATCTTCGATTAAAGCCTTCTTCGCCTTCTTGGAGTTTGCCGAATAGAGGATGCCGAGCGCGGGGGCATAAACCACGCCGGCAACGGGCACCCCGTTCTCGATCAATGCGATATTGACCGTGAAATCGCTGCTGCGGCCGACGAACTCCTTTGTGCCATCCAGGGGATCGACGAGAAAGAAGCGTTTACCGGAAATATCGGGTACATGACCGGCCGCAGCGGCTTCCTCGGCGATAACGGGAATGTCGGGAAAGCTCGCCGCGAGATCGGCGAGGATTATGCGTTCGGCGCTGTGGTCCGCGTCGGTGACGGGCGAAGTATCGGCTTTGTAGCTGACGGCCGGCCCAGCGTTGTAAATGTCCAGGATCGCCCTTCCGGCTGCGAGCGCCGATCTTTCCAATGTTTCCAGCATCGCCATTCTTCTTTTTGGGCGTCATCGCCCCGATTCGCATGAGGCGGGCGGAATACCGATAGCCTTCCTCCCTTCATACTCAAATCTGTCTCTTTGCCGCAATCGCGGAAGCTCCTGGCGTCGCCGCAGAAGGACGCGTCACCGTGGCATTTTGCAGCCGCAAGGCGTCTTGCATCTTTGCGTTGCGCTTTGCTTATGCAAAAGTGACGGCGCAAGTGAACTGGATGCCTTCATGCGCTATTCCGCATTCTCGATTGTCAAGAACGCTCTCTCCGGAAATCTGAAATGGAAGCCGCAATGGCGACAGGCGGAGCCGAAATCGCATTATGATGTGATCATCGTCGGCGGCGGCGGTCATGGCCTCGCGACAGCCTACTATCTCGCCAAGGAATTCGGCGTCAAAAACGTCGCCGTGCTGGAGAAGGGCTATCTTGGCTCCGGGAATGTCGGGCGCAACACGACGATCGTGCGCTCCAACTACATGCTGCCGGGCAACGAGCCGTTCTACGAATTCTCGATGAAGCTTTGGGAAGGGCTGGAGCGGGAGCTCAACTATAATGTGATGCTGTCGCAGCGCGGCGTCATCATGCTTTACCATAGCGACGGCCAACGCGACGCTTACATACGGCGCGGCAACGCCATGTGGATGGAGGGCGTGGCGGCCGAGCTGATCGAGCGCGACCAGCTGAAGAAGATGATCCCCTTCCTCAATTACGACCACGCCCGCTATCCGATCCTCGGTGGACTCCTGCAGCGCCGCGCCGGTACCGCCCGGCACGACGCGGTCGCCTGGGGTTATGCGCGCGGCGCCGACCGGCACGGAGTGGATATCATCGAACACTGCGAGGTGACCGCGATTCGCCGCGAGAATGGCGTCGTCACCGGTGTCGAGACGACCAAGGGCTTCATCGGCTGCGGCAAGCTCGCGCTGGCGGCTGCGGGCAACACATCCCGCGTCGGGGAGATGGCGGATCTGAAACTGCCGATCGAAAGCCACGTGCTGCAGGCATTCGTGACCGAGGGGCTGAAGCCCTGCATCGATCATGTGATCGTCTATGGTGGCGGACACTTCTATATCTCGCAGTCCGACAAGGGCGGTCTCGTCTTCGGGGGAGAGATCGACGGCTATACCTCCTACGCCCAGCGCGGAAACCTCGCCACCGCCGAGCATGTGATGGAGGAGGGGGTGACGATGATCCCGGGCCTTTCGCGCGTTCGGGTGCTGCGCTCCTGGGCCGGCGTGATGGACATGAGCATGGACGGATCGCCGATCATCGACCGCACACCGATCGACAATCTCTATCTGAACTGCGGCTGGTGCTACGGCGGTTTCAAGGCCACGCCGGCATCGGGCTACTGCTTTGCTCACCTGATCGCCAAGAACGACACGCATCCGGTCGCACGTTTCCTGAGGCTCGACCGCTTTGCCCGCGGCTATGCCGTCGACGAGGCCGGTGCCGGTCCCCAACCCAATCTTCATTAATAGCAGCGACGAACCGCTCTATCCCGTGCGGTCGCATTTTCGAATCAACTGGACCCAGCCCGGGTCCAAGGACAAGACGATGGCAAGCCTGATCACCTGTCCCCATTGCGGGGTCCGCCCGAAGGAAGAGTTTACGATCCGCGGCGACGCGTCCCTCGTTCGCCCGGCGCCGACCGCATCGGACGAGACCTGGCACGACTATGTCTACGTGCGCGCCAATCCGCGGGGGCGTACGCTCGAGCACTGGCAGCACGCCGGAGGCTGCCGCCGTTTCCTCGTGGTCGAACGAGACACGTTCACCCATGAGGTGTACTCCGTGACCGATGGCGCTGCGTTCGCCAGGGAGAACGGCAAATGACCGCCTATCGCCTGACGGCCGGAGGACTGGTCGATCGCAGCCGTTCGCTGAGTTTCAGTTTCGACGGCCGCCCCTTGCGCGGCTTTGCCGGCGACACGCTGGCCGCGGCGCTCATTGCCAACGACCAGCTGCTGGTCGGCCGCAGTTTCAAATATCACCGGCCGCGCGGGATCGTCAGCGCGGGGCCGTCGGAACCGAATGCGCTCGTGACGATCGGTTCCGGCGCGCGCAGCGATCCGAACACGAAAACGACCGTTGCCGAACTCTATGCCGGAATGACGGCGCGCAGCCAGAACCGCTGGCCCTCGCTTGGCTTCGATATCGGCGCGGTGAGCGATCTTCTCTCGCCATTCATTGGCGCGGGCTTCTACTACAAGACCTTCATGTGGCCGGCCCAACTCTGGGAAAAGCTCTACGAACCGCTGATCCGCCGTGCTGGCGGCCTCGGGCGTGCGGTGCTCGAGCGCGATCCGGAAAGCTACGAGAAATCCTGGGCGCATTGCGATCTGCTCGTCGTCGGTGGCGGCCCGACCGGACTGATGGCGGCGCTGACAGCGGCGCGCGCCGGGCTTCGCGTCATTCTCGCCGACGAGGATTTCCGCCTGGGAGGGGCACTCCTTTCGGAAACGCAGGCGATCGATGGTGCGCCCGCGCATGTCTTTGCCGATCGTGTCGTCGCCGAATTGCAGGCGCTGCCGAACGTAACCCTGTTGCCGCGAACGACGGTCTTCGGCTGGTACGACGACAATGTTTTCGGCGCCGTGGAACGGCTTCAGAAGCATGTGGCGGAGCCTTTGGCCAAGCTGCCGACGGAGAGAGTCTGGCGCATCGTCGCGAGGCGGGCGCTTCTCGCGACCGGTGCCGAGGAGCGTCCGCTGGTCTTCGGCGGCAATGACCGGCCGGGCGTGATGATGGCCGGGGCGCTCAGGACCTATGCGAACCGCTACGGCGTGGCGGCCGGCAGATCGGTTGCGATCTTTACCAATGGCAGCGCCGGATATCAGGCAGCCCGCGACCTCCATGCCAAGGGCATTGCCATAGCGGCAATCGTCGACAGTCGTGCAGCGGCAGAAGACGCCGCGCCGGAAGGCACACGCGTGATTCGTTCGGCCTGCATCGTCGATACCAAGGGACGCCGGCGGGTTTCCGGGGTCGTGGTGGAGCGATCGGGCTTCGAGGAACTCGTCGCCTGCGATGCCGTCGGCATGTCCGGCGGCTGGAGCCCGGTCATTCACCTGGCCTGCCAGCGTGGGGCGAAGCCTGTGTGGTCCGATCAACTGAGCGCGTTCGTCGCGCCGGATGTCGGTGGCGGGCTGCGGGTCGCCGGCTCGGCGAACGGCGTCTACACGCTTTCCGGTTGCCTCGGCGATGGCGTTGCCAAGGCGTCGGCAATCGCCTCCGAATTGGGATTCAAGCCCGCTCAGGACGTTTTGCCGGAAACGGGCGAGGAAGCTGATCCGTCCTTCACCGCGCTCTGGTATGCACCCGGCGCAAAGTCCAAGGCCTTTGTCGATTTCCAGAACGACGTGCATGCGAAGGATCTGGGGCTTGCTCTGCGCGAAGGGTTCGGCCATGTCGAACACGCCAAGCGCTATACGACCAGCGGCATGGCGACCGACCAGGGCAAGCTCTCGAATATCAACGCCGTTGGCATTCTTGCTGGCATGCGCGGGGTAAGCCCAGCGGATGTGGGGACCACGACATTCCGCCCGTTCTATACCCCCGTTTCCTTCGGGGCGCTTGCCGGGACGGCGCGCGACAAACATGCGGAACCCATACGCAAATCACCGCTGCATGAATGGGCACGGAAACACGGCGCGGCCTTTGTCGAGGCGGGTCTTTGGTATCGGTCCGCGTGGTTCCCCCGCGCAGGCGAAAAGACCTGGCGCGAGAGCGTCGATCGCGAGGTGCTGAACGTGCGTGCGAACGTCGGTATTTGCGACGTCTCGACACTGGGCAAGATCGAGCTTTTCGGCCCGGATGCGGTTGAATTTCTCAACCGGATCTATTGCAACGCGCTGTTGAAGCTTCCGGTCGGCAAGGCCCGTTATGGCCTGATGCTGCGCGAGGATGGTTTCGTCTATGACGATGGCACCGTGAGCCGGCTTGCAGAGGAGCATTTCCTTGTCACAACGACGACCGCGATGGCGGGCGGCGTGATGTCCCACATGGAATATTGCTCGCAGGTCCTCTGGCCTGAGCTGAAGGTTCGCTTCTGTTCCGTATCCGACCAATGGGCGCAGATCGCCATCGCCGGTCCGAAGGCGCGCAGCGTGTTGCAGCAGCTTATCGAGGACGACATCTCCGACGCGGCCTTCCCGTTCCTGGCAGCCGGAACGGTAACCCTCAAGGGCGACCTCAAAACGCGGCTTTTCCGCATCTCCTTCTCCGGCGAGTTGGCCTTTGAACTGGCCGTTCCGGCAGGATTTGGCATGGCGGTTGCCGATCAGTTGATGGACGTGGGCCGCGCCTTCGATATCTGTGCCTATGGGGTGGAGGCCCTCAACGTGCTGCGGCTAGAAAAAGGCCTGCCCACGCATGCTGAATTCGATGGTCGGGTGACGCCGGACGACGCCGGACTGGGCCGCATGGTTTCACCCCACAAGACGGACTTCATCGGCAAGCATCTCTCGTCGAGATACGGGCTGACGGCCGCAGACCGCATGCAACTCGTGGGACTGAAGCCGGTGGACAGGGAAAAGGACATGCGCGCGGGTGCGCATCTGCTGCGCGAAGGCATGAAGCCGTCGACCCTCAACGACCAGGGCTGGGTCAGTTCCGCCGGCTACTCGCCGGTACTCTGTCATCACATCGCGCTTGCCTTCCTGAAGTCGGGCCGCGAACGTTATGGCGAACGGATTGTCGTCTGGGACAAGCTGCGCGATCAGGACGTCGTCGCCGAGGTCTGCGATCCGGTCTTCCTCGATCCCGAGAACGCCAGAATGAAAGCCTGAGGGAAGCGCCGATGATCCGCGATTACTACAACCGGAATGCGCTCGATGAGAAGCTGCGCGGCGCGCCCCGGCCGCCGGGCGCCAATCATCTCGCGATCGGCTACCGGCAGGCGGTGGCGATGGTGCTTGCCGTCGCCGGCGAGGGGGACTCGGTCGAAAGGCTGTTGTCGTCTGCAACTGAATTCGCCGTCCGCTTCAGTGCGCCGGGCGAATGGCTGGTCGTCTCTGAAAACGATACGCCCGAGGGGCTGCAACGTCGTCTCGACGCTCTTTGCAGCGGCCAGGCCCATATCGTCGACCAAAGCGAGGCGCGCGTCTTGTTTCGCCTTTCCGGCCCGTCAACGCGCCGAATTCTTGCAAAGGGCATCGGCCTCGACCTGCATCCCAAAGCCTTCGCGACCGGTGCCAGCGCGAATGCGCTTTGCGGTCACATCGCCGTCAATCTCGCGCGTACTGGGGAAGATGCATTCGAACTGATCGCTCCGCGCTCTTTTGCCGAGTCCCTTTTCGACGACCTCATGACAATGGGGCGCGAATACGACCTGGCGGCGGCCTTCGCCGCGTGACGAGGCAAGCGGTTGCGGCAGTCTCCGGATGGCGTCCAATCGCAAAATCGGCTGCAATTTGAAAGTGCCACAGCGTCCTTTGCGCGTCCTATGGGACGCGCGGCGCTGTTGGTGCCGATTTCCCGCGATTTTGCGTTCAAATTTGCTCATTTCGCGTGCGATCGCTGCTAAAATTTTGATTTTTCTGGCTTCGAAAGCGCCAAATCGATTTTATCGCCGAAGAATCCGGAGGAGAACCACTTTTTAGCTTTCATTTTCGTTTGAAAGAGGTATGGAATTGGGGCAAAGAGCACGCTCACCAATGAGCTCTAATAACAAGAGATCGGACCGCTAGGATCTGGTCCAGGGGAAGATTGATGGAGTATTTCGTCCAGCAGCTCGTCAACGGGCTGACGCTTGGGTCTATTTATGGTATGATCGCGATCGGTTATACCATGGTCTACGGCATCATCGGCATGATCAACTTCGCTCATGGCGATATATTCATGCTGGGCGGCTTTGCCGCGCTGATTGTCTTTCTGCTTCTTACCTCATTCATAGCAGGCGTGCCCGTTGTTCTGGCACTTTTGCTTATGATGATCGTGGCGATGCTCGCGGCGTCGCTGTGGAACTGGACGATTGAGCGAGTGGCCTACCGTCCGTTGCGCGGGTCTTTCCGCCTGGCGCCGCTGATTACCGCCATCGGCATGTCGATCGTGCTGTCAAACTTCATTCAGGTGACGCAGGGACCGCGCAACAAGCCGATCCCGCCGCTCGTCTCGTCCGTCTATGACGTGTTGGGCATCGCCGTATCGCTGAAGCAGATCATCATCATCATCATCACGGCAATCCTGCTTTCGAGCTTCTGGTACATCGTCAACAAGACGCCGCTTGGGCGTGCGCAGCGGGCCACCGAGCAGGATCGCAAGATGGCGGCGCTGCTCGGCGTCGATGTCGACCGCACCATTTCAGTGACCTTCATCATGGGCGCCGCCCTCGCTGCCGTGGCGGGTACCATGTATCTCATGTATTATGGCGTCGTTGTTTTCACCGACGGCTTCGTTCCGGGGGTGAAGGCATTCACCGCCGCCGTTCTCGGCGGCATCGGCTCGCTGCCAGGCGCTGTCTTGGGCGGACTGATGATCGGCCTCATCGAATCCCTGTGGTCGGCTTATTTCACAATCGACTACAAGGACGTTGCGACATTCTCGATTCTCGCAATCGTCCTGATCTTCAAGCCGTCGGGTATTCTCGGACGACCGGAAGTCGAGAAGGTATAAATTCCATGGCAAACATTGCATCTACTACTGCAAGCGCCGGCACTGAGGTGACGGCGCGGGCCCTGCGCGAGGCTGTCTTCGCCGGCCTCATCACCCTCGGTTTGTTCGTGCTCTTCGTCGGCCTCAAGACCGACCAGAACATTCGTAACGAGCTGGTCCTCACCCAGCGCTGGGGGCTGCTGGCGATCTTCGTGATCGTTGCCATGGTCGGTCGTTTCCTGATCGTCGCCTACGCCCAGCCCTGGCTCGCGCAGAGAAAGGCGGCAAAGGCCGCTGCCCCGGAGATCGTGAAGGAGGAGGGCTTTTTCAGCCGCAACTTCTCCACGATCGCGATCATGGCACTCATTCTCTATCCGCCGGTGATCCTGGCTCTCACCGGTGTCCAGGGATCGCTGAAATGGGTGGACAACTTCGGCATCCAGATCCTGATCTACGTGATGCTCGCCTGGGGCCTTAACATCGTCGTCGGTCTTGCCGGCCTTCTCGACCTCGGTTACGTGGCGTTTTACGCGGTCGGCGCCTATTCCTATGCGTTGCTTTCCAGCTATTTCGGCCTGTCCTTCTGGGTGCTGCTGCCGGTTGCCGGCCTTCTTTCCGCCTGCTGGGGTATGGTCCTCGGTTTCCCGGTGCTGCGTCTGCGCGGTGACTACCTGGCGATCGTCACCCTCGCCTTCGGGGAAATCATTCGCCTCGTGCTGATCAACTGGACAGAGGTCACCAAGGGCACCTTCGGTGTGTCCGGCATCGCCAAGGCGACGCTGTTCGGCATCAAGTTCGATGCCTCCAAGGATGGCTTTGCGGCGATGATGGGCCTGCCGATCTCGTCGGCCTATTACAAGATCTTTCTGTTCTATTTGATCCTCGGCCTTTGCATGCTGACGGCCTTCGTCACCATCCGGATGCGTCGGATGCCGATCGGGCGTGCCTGGGAAGCGTTGCGCGAAGATGAGATCGCCTGCCGTTCGCTGGGCATCCACACGGTCACGACCAAGCTGACTGCGTTTGCGATGGGCGCTATGTTCGGCGGCCTTGCGGGGTCCTTCTTCGCCGTTCGTCAGGGCTTCGTGTCGCCGGAATCGTTCGTGTTCCTCGAATCTGCGGTGATCCTTGCAATTGTCGTTCTTGGTGGCATGGGATCACTGACCGGCATAGCAATCGCGGCGATTGTCATGATCGGCGGTACCGAAATCCTGCGTGAGCTCACTTTCCTGAAGCTGATCTTCGGACCTAACTTCACGCCCGAACTTTACCGCATGCTGATCTTTGGCCTGGCCATGGTCGTCGTCATGGTCTGGAAGCCGCGCGGCTTCGTCGGATCCCGCGAACCGACCGCGTTCCTCCGCGAGCGTAAGGCCGTCTCCGGCAGCTTTACCAAGGAAGGGCACGGCTGATGGCCCTCGACGAGACAATGACAATGACAAAAGACCCCATTCTCAAGGTTGAGCACCTGTCGATGCGCTTCGGCGGTCTCATGGCCATCAACGACTTCTCCTTCGAGGCCGCTCGCGGCGACATCACCGCGCTGATCGGCCCGAACGGAGCGGGCAAGACGACAGTGTTCAACTGCATCACCGGCTTCTACAAGCCGACGATGGGCATGATCACCATGAAGCAGAGATCCGGAAAGGAATATCTGCTTGAGCGTCTGCCGGACTTCGAGATCACCAAGCGTGCGAAGGTGGCGCGCACGTTCCAGAACATCCGGATGTTCTCAGGCATGACGGTGCTCGAGAACCTTCTGGTCGCGCAGCACAACAAGCTGATGCAGGCGTCGGGCTATACGGTGCTCGGACTGCTCGGATTTCCGGCCTATCGGCAGGCCGCCAAGGATGCGAAGGAACTTGCCAGGCATTGGCTCGAGAAGGCGTCGCTCGTCGATCGCGCCGACGATCCGGCCGGGGACCTCCCCTACGGTGCGCAGCGGCGGCTCGAGATCGCCCGGGCGATGTGCACCGAGCCGGAACTGCTCTGCCTTGATGAGCCTGCGGCCGGCCTCAACCCACGCGAATCGCATGCGCTCAATGAATTGCTGCAGGGCATTCGCACTGAAACGGGCACATCGATCCTGTTGATCGAGCACGATATGTCCGTGGTCATGGAGATTTCCGACCATGTGGTCGTGCTCGAATACGGTCAGAAGATTTCCGACGGCAACCCGGATTTCGTGAAGAACGATCCAAGGGTCATCGCGGCCTATCTGGGTGTCGAGGATAAAGAGGTTGAAGAGGTGATCGAACAGATCGAGGAAATCGAAGGCGGGCAGGGAGGCACCAAGCAATGACTGCGCCACTGCTGCATGTAAGAGCCGTCGAAACCTATTACGGCAATATCCGGGCGCTCAACGGCGTCGATGTGGAGGTCCACCGCGGAGAAATCGTCAGTCTTATCGGCGCCAATGGTGCCGGGAAGTCGACACTGATGATGACGATCTGCGGCAGCCCGCAGGCGCGCACCGGCTCCGTCCATTTCGACGGTCAGGATATCACGCGTCTGCCGACGCACGAGATTGCCCGTCTCAGGATTGCGCAGTCGCCGGAAGGGCGACGCATCTTCCCGCGCATGACGGTTCTTGAGAACCTTCAGATGGGAGCGAGCCTCGACAACCTGAAGCATTTCAACCAAGACGTCGAAAAGATCTTCACGCTCTTCCCGCGCCTGAAGGAGCGGCAGGCGCAACGCGGCGGCACGCTGTCGGGCGGCGAACAGCAGATGCTGTCGATCGGGCGGGCGCTGATGGCGCGGCCGAAGCTTCTGTTGCTCGACGAGCCCTCGCTCGGGCTTGCGCCGCTGATCGTGAAGGGCATCTTCGAAGCGATCAAGAAACTCAACAAGCAAGAGGGCCTGACGGTGTTCCTCGTCGAGCAGAACGCCTTCGGCGCGCTCAAGCTGTCGGACCGCGGTTATGTCATGGTCAACGGCAGGGTGACCATGAGCGGGACAGGCAAGGATCTTCTCGCCAATCCGGAAGTCCGTTCGGCCTATCTCGAAGGCGGCCGTCATTGATGCGCCGCGCCTGGAGTATGTGACATGCAGGGAATTCTCTACGAAGAAGCGTCGATCTGGCAGTTTCTCTTCATCACGTGTGTGCTGGGCGGATGGACTGCCTGGCGGACGGGCAAGAGCGTCGCCGACACGTGGCATAACTTTCCGCGGCTGCTGCTCTACGTGGCGCTGCTAGGCTGGGCTATCCGCTTCATCCATCACGCTCTTTTCGGCGGAACCATGTTCAGCCTGCAGTACTATATCGTGGACACGATCGTGCTTTTGTTGTTTGCTACCGCCGGTTTCCGATACTACCGGACCAGGCAAATGACCAAGAACTACTACTGGCTCTATGAGAAGGCGTCGCCCTTCTCCTGGAAAGCCAAATAAGGGAACAGCGCGTGCCGGTCGATTGCGGCCGGTGCGAAAGAACACCGGCGCAATTAAGGTGGGCATTGCGCAGGCTTGGAAACGAGACCCGCTCGAATATTTGGGAGTAACAAGATGAAAAAGTCTCTTCTGTCGGCCGTTGCGCTGACGGCAATGGTCGCCTTTAGCGGCTCTGCGTGGGCTGACATCCTGGTCGGCGTCGCCGGCCCGTTGACCGGCCCGAACGCTGCGTTCGGTGCGCAGCTTCAGAAAGGTGCGGAACAGGCGGCTGCCGATCTCAACGCTGCAGGCGGCATCAATGGCGAACAGATCAGGGTCGTGCTCGGCGACGACGTGTCGGATGCCAAGCAGGGCGTTTCGGTCGCCAACAAGTTCGTTGCAGACGGCGTGAAGTTCGTCGTTGGCCACTTCAACTCTGGCGTGTCCATCCCGGCTTCGGAAATCTACGCCGAAAACGGCATCCTGCAGATCACGCCGGCCTCCACCAACCCGCAGTTCACGGAGCGCGGCCTGTGGAACACGTTCCGTACTTGCGGTCGCGACGACCAGCAGGGCGCTGTTGCCGGTGCCTACCTCGCCGCCAACTTCAAGGACGCGAAGATCGCTGTTGTTCACGACAAGACCCCCTATGGTCAGGGCCTTGCGGATGAAACCAAAAAGGCAATGAACGAGGCCGGCCTCACCGAATCGCTCTACGAAGGCATCAACACGGGCGACAAGGACTTCTCCGCGCTGATCGCGAAGATGAAGCAGGCCGGTGTTTCCATCGTCTACTACGGCGGTCTGCACACGGAAGCTGGCCTGATCATGCGCCAGATGAAGGACCAGGGCCTGAAGGCAACGATGATGTCGGGTGACGGCATCGTCTCGAACGAACTGGCGTCGATCGCCGGTGACGCCGTTGACGGCACGCTGATGACCTTCTCGCCGGATCCGCGCAAGAACCCGAATGCCAAGGACCTCGTCGAGAAGTTCCGTAACGCCGGCTTCGAACCGGAGGCCTACACGCTTTACGCCTATGCGGCGCTTCAGGTGATCGCAGAAGGCGCCAAGGCTGCCGGCGGCAATGATCCGCAGGCCGTTGCCGAAGCCATCAAGGCCAAGGGCCCGTTCAACACCGCGATCGGCGAACTCGGCTACGACGAAAAGGGCGACATCACCCGCCCGGACTACGTCATGTACACCTGGAAGAAGGGTGACGACGGCAAGTACAGCTACTTCCAGAACGAGTAGTCGTCACTTCGTTCCGCTTTTGGAGGACCCGGCGTGAAAGCGCCGGGTCTTTTTGTTTTGTAGCAGCAATCCACATGCGCCTACAGCGCCGCTTCTTATCAGACACGCAAATCGGCCGGTTTAAGGCACCGTGCCATCGCCTGTACAGCGGCGCCTCATCTCAGCAGCGAGGTACGCAGCGACGCGATCTCCTGCTTGAGCCTGACGAGTTCCGCGGGCTTCATCCCCGTGGCGCTGGCAATGTCACACGGAACGTTGCCAGCCTTTTCCCGCAAGGCGCGGCCGCTTGCTGTCAATTTCACGCGCACTTGTCGTTCGTCGGTCCGGTCCCGGATTCGCGAAATGTAGCCCATGCCTTCGAGGCGCTTCAGCATGGGTGTGAGCGTGCTCGATTCCAGAAAAAGCCTTTCGCCCAAACTGCCGACGGTCTGGTCGTCCTTTTCCCAAAGGACGACCATCACGAGATATTGCGGATAGGTGAGGTCCAACTCGTCCAGCAGCGGCTTGTAGACGCGCGTGAACGCGTGGTTTGTCGAATAGATCGCGAAGCACAGAAAATTGTCGAGTTTCATAAGGTCTTCGTGAGAGGGGCTGTCTGCCTTGGTCATTGTTCCAACTCGAATTTGTTCATATGACAAAATAAATCGTTCGCGATCTAATCGCAAGGTATTGACACATTAAATTTGTCACGCTAAACATCGTGCACGATTTAATTGGCAGCGATATAACGATCAATTGGGCCGCGCCTTTCGGAGAGATTTATATCGCGCACGAGTTAATCGTGAGACTTCAAGCAGAGCCGCACGAGGGAACAAGGGAGCAATTCCATGACAAGCATACAGGCAAGAGCAACGACGAGCGGCATCTCTCGGAGAGACGTGCTGGCTGGCACTCTGGGCGCCGCTGCGGCAGTATCTGCCGTCCGCCCGGCCTCGGCGGCAAGTGCCTCAAATGCAACCACCACCACCAGCGAAGGAGCAAGGACCATGGGCAGCAGGATCGTCACCCGCGACGGCGTCGAAATCTACTACAAGGACTGGGGTCCGAAGGACGGACCGGTCGTCGTGCTCAGCCACGGCTGGCCGCTGTCGGCCGACAGCTGGGAAGCCCAGGCCTTCCATCTCGCCAACAATGGCTTCCGCGTCATCACCCATGACCGCCGCGGCCACGGCCGCTCCAGCCAGCCCTGGGACGGCAACGACATGGACCACTATGCCGACGATCTCGCCGAGCTGATCGAAAAACTGGATCTCGCCGGCATCTTCCTCGCCGGCTTCTCGACCGGCGGCGGCGAGATCTCCCGCTATATCGGCCGCCACGGCACCAAGCGCGTCGCCAAGGCCGGGCTGATCTCGGCGGTGCCGCCCTTGATGGTCAAGACCGACAAGCACCCCGGCGGGCTGCCAAAGGAGGTATTCGACAATCTCCAGGCGGCAAGTGTCGCCGACCGCTCGCAGCTCTACAAGGACATTGCCTCCGGCCCGTTCTTCGGCTTCAACCGGCCGGGTGCCAAGGTTTCGCAAGGCATGATCGACAGTTTCTGGCTGCAGGGCATGATGGGCGGCCACAAGAACACCTATGATTCGATCGCCGCCTTCTCGCAGACCGATTTCACCGAGGACCTGAAGAAGTTCGACGTGCCGACCTTGATCATCCATGGCGACGACGACCAGATCGTGCCGATCGACGCGGCGGCGCGGGCCTCGAAGACGCTCATCCCGCATGCGGTGCTCAAGGTCTATCCCGGCGCCCCGCACGGCATCACCGACACCCACAAGGAGCAGCTCAACCAGGACCTGCTCGAATTCGCGAGGTCGTAATTCCTAAGCGAAACAGAAGGGGCGCCTGAGCGGCGCCCTTTTCTCGTCGGCAACCTCACCACCTTCTTCGCCGGTGGTGAGCCGCCGGGCAGGGTGGCTTAAGCAGTAAGTGTCTCGCCAGGCCAGCGAGAATTTTCCTTGCGAAACAATGCCTTGACTTTGGGGGCTCGCTCGCGGACGATGCCGCCATCGGTACATGCCGTGTGTTGCAAAAATATCCAACGGCCATTCATGAATGATGCAGCAATCGTCGCTCCGCAGCGGGCATGGGGAAAAGGGCGGCTTGTCGCCAAATGCCGGAGCGATCGTACGGCTATCGCCGAACTCTATCAGGAAGGCTGCGCCAAGATCCGTCTCCCAAAGACCTTTGATGCGTCGCTCGAAGCGGTGCTGATCAATTCGTCGGGGGGGATCACCGGCGGCGATCGGATGGCCTGGGCGTTCGAGGCGGGCGAGGGCACGGCGCTGACGTTGACGACGCAGGCCTGCGAGAAGATCTACAGGGCGAGTGCGGGAACGGCCGAGATCTCGACGCGGATCTTTGCTGCTGGCGGAAGCCGGGTCGATTGGCTCCCGCAGGAAACCATCTTCTTCGATCGCGCATCCTTGGCACGGTCCCTGGAGGTCGAACTTGCCGCAGATGCAACCTTTCTGGCGGTCGAGGCGGTTCTTCTCGGCCGCAAAGCCATGGGCGAGGTTGTGCAGGCCGGTCTCTTTCGTGACCGCTGGCGCGTCAGAAGTGGCGGCCGGCTGCTGCATGCGGAGAACCTGACGCTTGCTGATGATATCGCCGCGCTTGCGGGGCGTTCCGCGGTGCTCGGCGGCGCAGCAGCCTTTGCGACATTGCTTTATGTCGGGTCGGATTGCGAAGCGATGCTATCCAGGCTGCGAGGCACGTTTGGCGGCTACGCGAGCGCCGGTGTCAGCCATTTTCAGGTTGCCGGTCGCGACAAGCTGGTCGCCCGCATTGCTGCGACAGGCGGCTTCGCACTTAGAAAAATTCTTGTCCCGGTTATTTCGCACTTGCGTAACGATGCATCTGTGCCGAGAGTCTGGACTCTCTGATCCCACAATTCATTGGACGGCAACGCATGAATCTTACCCCGCGCGAAAAGGACAAGCTGTTGATTTCCATGGCGGCGATGGTCGCGCGCCGGAGGCTGGAGCGTGGCGTGAAGCTCAACCATCCGGAAGCGATCGCCCTCATCACCGACTTCGTCGTCGAAGGTGCGCGGGACGGACGCTCCGTGGCCGAGCTGATGGAAGCCGGCGCGCATGTGCTGACCCGCGACCAGGTCATGGAAGGGATCCCCGAAATGATCCATGACATTCAGATCGAGGCGACCTTTCCGGATGGGACGAAGCTCGTCACGGTCCACGAGCCGATCCGCTAGCGCGGGATGACCGCATCCGCCGCCAACTTTGAGGGGCAACCATGCTTAGCCTACGACCGAACTGCGAATGTTGTGATCGCGATCTGCCGCCCGAGAGCCGAGAGGCCATGATCTGCACGTTCGAATGCACCTTCTGCGCCGAATGTGCCGAGGCGAGCCTCGCCGGCATCTGCCCGAACTGCAGCGGGGAACTGGTCCGCCGGCCGATCCGCCCGGCTGCGATGCTTGCGAAATATCCGGCGTCGACGGACCGGGTGTTGAAGCCGCAAGGTTGCGCGGGTGGCCAAGCGGCGTGAAGAGGAGAGGGACATGATTCCAGGCGAAATCATCGCAGCCGAAGGCGAGGTTGAACTGAACGCCGGTTTCGAAACGGTCACCATCGAGGTTTCCAATTCCGGCGACCGTCCCGTGCAGGTGGGGAGCCACTATCATTTCGCCGAGACGAACCCGGGCCTGATCTTCGATCGTGAAGCGGCCCGCGGCAAGCGGCTCGACATTCCGGCCGGCACTGCAGTGCGCTTCGAGCCCGGCCAGACGAGGCAGGTAACGCTGATCCCGCTTTCCGGCAAGCGCGAGGTGTTTGGTTTCCGCCAGGCGATCATGGGCAAGCTATGAGGATGTTCGCGCCTCTCGCCGGCTTGCTTTTGCTGTCAGCGGTTTCGGCAGTCGCGCAACAGCCAACGGTCGATTGCCAGAATGCCGTTACGCAGATGGACATGAACATCTGCGCTGGCCAGGACTACGACAGAGCCGACGCGGACCTGAACAAAACCTATAAGCAAGCGGTCGCTGCCATGAAGGCGATGGACAAGGAACTCGGCGAAATCGATGCCGCCCATGTCGGGGCCGAAGAGGCATTGAAGAAGGCGCAACGGGCCTGGATCGGCTACCGCGACGGGCAGTGCGAACTGGCCGGGTTCGAGGCGCGTGGCGGCTCGATGGAGCCGATGCTGGTTTCCGGCTGCCTGGCGGAACTGACCCGCAAGCGAACCGCCGAATTGAAGCAACTCCTCGAACCGAGAGGAAACTGACCGTTGAGCGGCCGCACCATTACGATCGTTGGCAATGGCGACGTGCCGCAAGGTGCGGCGGCCGCGATTGACGCCGCCGATCTCGTCATCCGCTTCAACGATTGCCGATCAGTCGGCAAGGGCGGCACGAGGACCGATATTATCGCGGTCTGCAACACTGGTCGCCCTGCGCTGTCGATGCTTGGTGGCGGCCGGTGGAAGACCAGCGACGCAGTGCGGCAGGCGAGTGAGATCTGGAGCGTCCGCTTCGGTGCGAAGTTTGCCGCCATGCGGGCGGACCTTGCGAAAACGCACCCGAATCTCGACGATTTCTGCGACGATTACACGATGGGTTTCGAAGCTTTCGCACGTGCGACCGGCCGGCGCCATCGGGTGATCCCGGTGGAAACGCACGAGCGACTCGATCGCGATCTCGCCCGCTTCACGCCGGCGCCCTATGTCGTGCCGTCGAGCGGCCTGGTGGTAGTCGCCGACGTCCTGTCCGATTTCATCCAGCCCGGAGACGACGTCGTGCTTGCCGGCTTCGGCCATAGCGGCTGGGAATGGCATCCCTTTGCGGCGGAGCGCCGGTACGTTGACGCACTTGTCGCCGAAGGCCGCCTGCGCCGCCTCGGTCAATCCCAATCTTCAGACTTTTCCCAGGGAGCCTGATCCATGCCCTACAAGATGTCGCGCGCGGCCTATGCCAACATGTTCGGTCCGACGGTGGGCGACAAGGTGCGCCTTGCCGATACCGAGCTTTTCATCGAGGTCGAGAAGGATTTCACCACCTATGGTGAAGAGGTGAAGTTCGGCGGCGGCAAGGTCATCCGTGACGGCATGGGGCAAAGCCAAGTGACGCGCGAGGGCGGCGCCGTCGATACCGTGATCACCAACGCGCTGATCCTCGACCATTGGGGGATCGTGAAGGCGGATATCGGCCTCAAGGACGGGCGGATCGCGGCGATCGGCAAGGCCGGCAATCCGGACACGCAGCCGGGTGTCACCATCATCGTCGGACCGGGCACGGAGGTCATCGCCGGCGAGGGCAAGATCGTCACGGCCGGCGGCATGGACAGCCATATTCATTTCATCTGCCCGCAGCAGATCGAGGAAGCGCTGATGAGCGGCATCACCTGCATGCTGGGCGGCGGCACCGGCCCGGCGCACGGCACGCTCGCAACGACCTGCACCCCCGGCCCCTGGCACATCGCCCGGATGATCGAGGCAGCGGACGCCTTTCCGATGAATCTCGCCTTTGCCGGCAAGGGCAATGCCTCGCTCCCCGGTGCGCTGGTGGAAATGGTGCTCGGCGGTGCCACGTCGCTGAAGCTGCACGAGGATTGGGGCACGACGCCGGCGGCGATCGACTGCTGCCTGTCGGTCGCCGACGAATATGACGTCCAGGTGATGATCCACACCGATACGCTGAACGAAAGCGGCTTCGTCGAGGATACGATCGCCGCGATCAAGGGCCGGACAATCCACGCCTTCCATACGGAGGGGGCGGGCGGTGGCCATGCGCCGGATATCATCAAGATCTGCGGCCAGCCGAATGTCATTCCGTCCTCGACCAATCCGACGCGGCCCTATACGCTCAACACGCTGGCAGAGCATCTCGACATGCTGATGGTCTGCCATCACCTGTCGCCCTCCATCCCGGAGGATATTGCCTTTGCCGAAAGCCGCATCCGCAAGGAAACGATCGCGGCCGAGGACATCCTGCACGACATCGGCGCCTTTTCGATCATCTCGTCCGACAGCCAGGCGATGGGCCGCGTCGGCGAGGTGGCGATCCGAACCTGGCAGACGGCCGACAAGATGAAGCGCCAGCGCGGGCGGCTCAGGCAAGAGACCGGCGACAACGACAACTTCCGGGTCAAGCGCTACATCGCCAAATACACGATCAACCCCGCGATCGCGCACGGTCTCAGCCACGAGATCGGTTCGCTCGAAGTGGGCAAGCGTGCCGACCTCGTCATCTGGAACCCGGCGTTCTTCGGCGTGAAGCCCGACATGGTGCTGCTCGGTGGCTCGATCGCCGCGGCACTGATGGGCGATCCGAACGCCTCGATCCCGACACCGCAGCCGGTCCACTACCGGCCGATGTTCGGGGCCTATGGCCGGAACCGCACGAATTCCTCCGTCACCTTCGTCTCGCAGGCATCGCTTGATGCCGGACTTGCAGGCAGGCTCGGTGTCGCCAAGGAACTCGTCGCCGTCCAGAACACCCGCGGCGGCATCGGCAAGGCGTCGATGATCCACAACAGCCTCACGCCGCATATCGAGGTCGACCCGGAGACCTACGAGGTCCGTGCCGACGGCGAACTCTTGACCTGCGAGCCGGCGACGGTTCTGCCGATGGCGCAACGCTACTTCCTGTTCTAGGCGGACGCCCTCGGAGCATTTGTGCATGACTAAAACGGTCAGGCGGTTCTTCACGGCCATCGTGCTCCTTATGCTCGCCGTCGCTTTCGGGACATTGGTTCCGCGTCCGCTCATGCCCGTCTATGCTTCATCCGAGATGGCGGGCTCGCGACGGGTCCTACTGATTTCCGGCCCGATTCACACAGACATCGCCCTTCCCTTGGATGAGGCATTGCGGGCAAGATTCAGTTTTGTCGGTAGCGCCGGTGTACCTCTTCGGCACCCTGGCGGCGAATGGCTGATCTTCGGGTGGGGAGGGCGCGCCTTTTATCTGGAAACGCCAACCTGGAGCGATCTGAAACCGCTACCGGTTTTGCGGGCACTCACTATCGATCGCTCCGTGATGCACGTCGACATCGCAGGGCGTATCGTCGAACCGCAGGAATCAGTCACTGCATTTGAGGTCGATGACGCGGAATTCGAGCGGCTTGTGAACTTCATATCCGATAGCTTCGAGAAAGAGGCGGGCCAAGTCGTCCCGATTCGTGACTTCTCATACGGTCCGGACGATCGCTTCTTCGAGGCGAAGGGCTATTTCAACGCGCTGTTCGGCTGCAATACCTGGACTGCAAGCGCATTGAGATCAGCCGGCATTCGGACCGGATTCTGGAATCCTCTTCCAGCAACGCTTGGCGTCTCGCTCGACCTCCACAATTAGCACACCGCGAAGCAGCGCAGAGAGCCATGCGGCCGCCGCATGGCAGCTATGCGCGGCCACCGAAATCGCCGCTTTGATGCTGCACCGCAGCGGAATCTCCGATAGGAAAGGCTCTCACTTTCCGGCCGGCTGCGCTTTCCTCCCAAGACTGATTGCTGCCGGCAGCCAGTTCGAAGGAGATAATGATGCTCGGCAGAAAAGTTCCCGCTGTAACCTTCCGCACCCGCGTCCGCGACGAAGCCGTCGGCGGTTCCAATCCGTTCCGCTGGCAGGATGTTTCGTCGGACGACTATTTCGCCGGCAAACGCGTCGTGCTGTTTTCGCTCCCAGGTGCCTTCACGCCGACCTGCTCGACATACCAGCTTCCGGATTTCGAAAAGCTCGCCGCTGAGTTCCGCGCCGAAGGCATCGATGAGATCTACTGCATTTCGGTCAACGACGCCTTCGTGATGAACGCCTGGGGCAAGTCGCAGAACCTCGAAAACGTCAAGCTGATCCCGGACGGCTCGGGTGAATTCACCCGCAAGATGGGCATGCTGGTCGCCAAGGACAATCTCGGCTTCGGCATGCGCTCCTGGCGTTATGGCGCCGTCATCAACAATGGCGTCGTCGAGCAGTGGTTCGAAGAGGAAGGCTACTCCGACAATTGCGACAGCGATCCGTACGGCGTTTCCTCGCCGCAAAACATTCTCACCGCGCTGAAGTCGCAAAAGATCGCCGCCTGATCCGGTCGTGAATGCCTGTGCCTCTCAAGAGGCGCAGGGCTGAGAACAGCTGAAGGCCCCGGTTCTCCAGGCAGGCTGCGTGAAACCATTTCGCTTTCCGCGTTCCTGCTGGCGCCGGGGCCTTTTCTTGTTACATTGGTGCGACTACAGCGCCGCGCGCCTTATTAGGTGCGCAAAGGACGCTGTAGCACTTTGAATTGCTGCATGTTTTTACCCTTAAATCGCCTGCGATTTAAGGAAACATGCAGTAGGCGCGGCGAGGATCGATGGTTTGCGTTATCGCATATCTGAAGGCACATACGGGCAAAGGCGATGACGTCGTCGCCCTAGCGGCACCGCTGCTTGAAGCCAGCCGCACGGAAGCGGGCTGCATCAGCTATGATCTCTATCGCAAGCCCGCGGAACCGGACACGCTGGTCTTCGTCGAGCACTGGAAAGACCGGGCGGCCGTGGACGCGCATTTTGCCGAGCCGTACCTGAAGGCCTTTCAGGCGGCGATGGCGGATCTCCTGGCGGACGTTCGCATCGAGGTCCTGCACCCGGAAAAGATAGAGGTGATCTGACGTGCCTTATCGCTCGACCGAAGTTCTGTCGCCAGGCCCCGCGGACAAGGTGCCGCTTCACAGTGTGACGCTCGCCCATGACGAGCGCCATCTGCGGCGCAAGCTGCTCCATCTCGAAAACGACGATGTGGTGATGCTCGACCTCAAGCAACCGGTGATGCTCGCCGATGGCGACCTCCTGGTGCTGGAAGGCGGCGGCTATATCCGGATCAAGGCCGCCAACGAGGCGCTTTACGAGGTTCGCGCACGGGACGGCCTACATCTCATCGAACTTGCCTGGCATCTCGGCAATCGACATCTTCCGGCGGCGGTCGAGGAGGGGCGGATCCTGATCGCCCGCGATCCCGTCATCCGTGCGATGCTCGAAGGGCTGGGCGCCACTGTCAGCGAAGTGACCGAACCGTTCCAACCGCTGCGTGGTGCTTATCATGGTGGCGGGCACGGTCACGACCATCACGGCCATGGCGGTCACCATCACGATCATGGCTGACCAGGCCGACACGCGGGCGCTTTTGCGCCTGGTCACCTGGCTCTCACCTGCCTTTCCGGTCGGTTCCTTCGCCTATTCCGGGGGGCTGGAACAGGCGGTTCACGATGGCCTCGTCACCAGTGCCGAAGAGCTGCGGCTTTGGCTGGAAACGCTGCTGACGCGCGGCGGCATGTGGAACGACGCCGTTCTCCTCGCCGAAAGCTACCGGGGACATGACGATCCGCGACGATTGAAGGCGGCGAGCGAGCTGGCCGAAGCGTTGGCGGGTTCGTCGGAGCGGCACATGGAAACCGTATTGCAGGGCGAGGCGTTTCTTGCCGCCGCGCGCAGCTGGCCGAGCGCCGTATTCGAGTTGCTCGGACCGGTGGCGGTCTATCCGGTGGCGGTCGGTGCCGTGGCCGGTGCGCATGGCACGGGACTGCGGTCCTCCCTGGCGGCCTTTCTCGGCGCCGCGGCCTCGAACGCCGTTTCGGCTGCCATCCGCTGCGGCGTAATCGGTCAGCGCGATGGCGTCGCTGTGTTGGCCGGCCTCGAAAACACGATTGCCGCTGTAGCCGAACGCGCCGCGCAGAGCTCGCTGGACGAGCTTGGCTCGGCTACGATCATGGCGGATGTTTCGTCGCTGAGACACGAAACCCTCTATACCCGCCTGTTCCGCTCCTAGATCACGATGATTTTGGGTCGAATCGACCCAAATTCATAAACGTGATCGATTCTAATAAGGTAGAGCGGGATGCGGGCGGAAAACCGCACACACTTTTCCTCATCCCGCTCTAACGGGCGGCCATTCTGAAAGGACAAGCAGATGTCATCGAAAAACGGTCCGCTTCGCGTCGGGATCGGCGGCCCGGTTGGTTCCGGCAAGACGGCGCTGACGGACAAGCTCTGCAAGGCGATGCGGGAGAAATATTCCGTCGCGGTCGTCACCAATGACATCTACACCAAGGAAGATGCCGAAGCGCTGGTACGGATGCAGGCACTGCCGTCGGAACGGATCGTCGGTGTCGAAACCGGTGGCTGCCCGCATACGGCGATACGCGAGGACGCGTCGATCAATCTGCAGGCGATCGCCGATCTCAACCGCCGGATTCCCGATCTCGACGTGGTCTTCATCGAATCGGGCGGCGACAATCTGGCGGCGACCTTTTCTCCCGATCTCGCCGACCTGACGATCTACGTAATCTCCGTCTGCCAGGGCGAGGAAATTCCGCGCAAGGGCGGCCCGGGGATCACCAAGTCCGATCTCCTTGTGATCAACAAGAAGGACCTCGCGCCCTATGTCGGGGCCGACCTCGACGTGATGGAACGGGACGCGGAGCGAATGCGCGCGGCAAAGCCGTTCGTGTTTTCGGACATGAAGCGCGGCGACGGCATAGACCGGATCGTCGAGTTTCTCACGGTACAGGGGGGACTTTAGGTCACCGCCCGTCAGAACCTCTCCAGCGCTTGCCGGTCGCGGATTTCGATCACGCGGCCTTTGACCGTGACGCCTGATTGGCGGAGCGTCGAGAAGGCGCGCGACAAGGCCTCCGGCGCGAGGCCGAGCTTGCCCGCAAGCACGTTCTTCTGGAACGGCAGGCGGAAGGAGAAGCTGCTCAGACCGTCCGGGCAATGGCTGAGGATATAGCTGGCGACCCGCTGAGGCGCGGTAAGCAGTCGGTCCTCGGCAAGGCAGTCTTCCGCCATCTTGCCATGGCGGCAGAGAAGTTCGATCAGCGCCTGGGCGACATCGGTATTTTTCCGCAGCAAGCTGACGAAGCTTGTGGCTTTCGAACCGCGCGACGATCAAAGCCTCCGCTGCCTGCGCATTGGCGGTCGCACGATGCTCCAGGAACATGGCGTTTGCGCCGAAGATCTCGCCCTTCGGCAATACGGCAATGTCGGCTTCGCGACCGTCCTTGCCCAAGCGGTAGAGACGGACGAGACCCGAGAGCACGAAGAAGACATGGTCGATCCGCTCGTCCTGACGAAACAGGATATCGTATTCCTCGTGCGTGGAAACGATTGCGCCCTCGAGGATTGCCTCTGCCGTCGGACGCGGCAGTCTCGCAAAGAAACGCGAATCGAGAAGAACGGTTCTGTCGGTCGAGGTCAGTCGCAAGGTCTTCATCCGTGCCATTCCCGAATTGGATCGACCAGATCCTAATCGGTCATCGAAAGACGTGAATTGACCCCGATCAAATAACTTTCACAAAAAGGCCCGCGCATGACGGCGCGGGCTTTGGACAATAGGTTAAGTCTTGCGGCGCAGGAGCGGTTTTATTCGGCGGCAAGCGCGGGATGGTTGATGACCTTGCGATCGGACTTGTCGTCACGCTGCTCTTCCAGCGCCTTGATGCGCTCCTGCAATTCCTCGAGCGTGCCGCCCTGTTCGGCGGCGAGCTGTGTCAGTGTCTCGCGGTCGAGCGGCAGGTCCTCCTCCTCTTTCTTGCCGACGAAGCGGCCGAAGATGCGGGCGAGCAGCCGCGAAAGGTCGTCCATGATCAGGAAGAATGAGGGAACCACGACGAGGCTGAGGATGGTCGAGACGATGATGCCGCCGATCACCGCGATCGCCATCGGCGCGCGGAAGGAGCCGCCTTCACCGACGCCGAGCGCCGACGGCAGCATGCCGGCGGACATGGCGATCGAGGTCATGACGATCGGGCGTGCACGCTTGCGGCCGGCTTCGATCATCGACATGGTGCGGTCCATGCCGTGATGCATCATCTCGATACCGAAATCCACGAGCAGGATCGCGTTCTTGGTGACGATACCCATCAGCATGAGGATACCGATCAGCACCGGCATCGAAAGCGCGTTCTGGGTCAGGATCAGCCCGGCCGCAACGCCGCCGATTGCGAGCGGCAGCGAGAACAGGATGGTGAACGGCTGGATCACGTCCTTGAACAGGAGGATGAGCACCACCAGCACCATCATCAGGCCAAGCAGCATGGCGTTGCCGAAGCTCTGCTGCATTTCTGCCTGCACCTCGGCGTCGCCGCTTTCGAGGAACTCCACCGTCCCGGGCAGCTTGGCTTCGGCCGCGATCTGCTTGAAGCGGTCGGACGCGGTGTTGAGCGCGACGCCGATCGGCAGGTCGGCACCGAGCGCCACGACGCGGTTGCGATCGTATCGCTTGATGGAGCTGGGACCCTCCGAATAGTTGATGTCCGCGACGCTCGAAAGCGGAACGGTCGCCCCCGACGCGGTCTGGACCTTGAGGTTGCGGATTGCCGCGAGATCCGTGCGGAAATCGCGGTTGAGCTGGACGCGGATCGGGATCAGCCGGCCGTCGAGCGCGATCTTGGTGAGTTGCGCGTCGATGTCGCCGATTGTGGCGACGCGGATCACCTCGGAGATCTGCTGCGTGGTGATGCCGAGGCGGGACATCTGATCGGCGCGCGGACGGATCTGCAGTTCCGGCCGCGGCAATGCGCCGTCGGGGCTGACATTGGCGAGCAGGGGATCGCTGCGCAGCTTCGCTTCGAGAGTCGCGACCGCCGTGTCCAGGTCTGCGTCGTTGTTGGAAAGCAGGTTGAACGATAGATCGCGCTCGCCACGGTCATTGAGCTTGGTGACGCGAACGTCGGGGATCGAGCGCAGCTTTGCGAATATCTCCCTTTCGATCTCAGATTGCGGCTTGATGCGGCCCGCCGGCGGCAGCTTCGGAAGATACTTGCCGATAAGTGGCGTGCGGCCCATGACGTCGTTGACGACTTTGTTGACGAGGGAGTGATCGAGCTTCTTGAGAAGCACCGTGACTGCGGCGCGCCGCAGTTCGAGATCGCCCTTCGGCGAGGCGCCGCCGAGCACGAAGACGTTTTCGACGCCGTCTATGTCCTTTATGCGGTTGTAGATCTCGGTCGTTGTGCGATCCGTATCCTCGAGCATCGCATCCGGCGGCAATTCGATCGACAGGCTCACGCGCGAATTGTCCTCCGGCGGCAGGAAGCTGCCTGGCACGAAGACGATCAGCGCGAAAACGGAGCCGATCGAGAGGAGGATAGCGGCAAGCAGTGTGGCATAGCGGGTGTACCAGCGTTTCGTGGTGAAGCGCACGACGCGGCTGTACTGCCGCATCATGAAGCCGTCGCCATTGTAGTGACCGCCGCCGACATCCGTCGGCTTCATCAGATAGGCGGCCATCACCGGCGTGATCAGGCGGGCGACGAGCAGCGAAAAGAAGACGGAGACCGCGACCGTCAGGCCGAACTGGATGAAGTACTGCCCCGGAATGCCCGGCATGAAGGAGACCGGGACAAAGACGGCGATGATGGTGAAGGTGGTGGCGATCACCGCAAGGCCGATTTCGTCCGCCGCCTCGATCGAGGCCTTGTAAGGCGACTTGCCCATGCGGATATGCCGCTCGATGTTCTCGATCTCCACGATCGCATCATCGACGAGGATACCGGTCGCGAGCGTCATCGCGAGGAAGCTGACGAGGTTCAGCGAGAAGCCGAGGAGCTCCATCACCCAGAAGGTTGGAATCGCAGAGAGCGGCAACGCGACCGCCGAGATTAGGGTTGCGCGCCAGTTGCGCAGGAACAGCATCACGACGAGAACGGCGAGCAGGGCGCCTTCGATCAGCGTGTGAATGGCGGCCTCGTAGTTGCCGTAGGTAAAGTAGACCGAATCGTCCACCATCTCGATAGTGACATCCGGATTCTTCGCCCGGATTTCGTCGAGCGTCTTGGCGACCGTTTCGGCGACGGTCACTTCGCTGGCGCCCTTGGAGCGGAAGACCGCGAAGGTGACGCCCGGGTTGCCGTTAAAGCGGGCAAACGACTTCGGCTCCTCGTAGGTGTCGGTCACCGTGCCGAGTTTCGACAGGCGCACGAAGCGACCGTTCGGGAGCGAAATCATCGTATTGGAAAGCTCGGCCACGTCGCGCGTGTCGCCGAGCGTGCGGATCGCCTGTTCGCTGCCGCCGACCTGGCCGCGCCCGGAACCGAGATCCATGTTCATCCGGCGAAGCTGGCTGTTGACATCGGCGGCGGTGATGCCGAAGGAGTTCAGTCGGTCTTCATTGAGCTCGATGCGGACCTCGCGGTCGGAGCCGCCATAGCGGTCGACACGGCCGATGCCGCTCTTGCCCTGGATCGCACGCTTGATCGTGTCATCCACGAACCAGGAGAGCTCCTCGAGCGTCATGCCGGGGGAGGAGACGGCGAAAGTTTGGATCGCCTGGCCTTCGACGTCGACCTTGGAGACGATCGGCTCCTCTATCGAGGTCGGCAGGTCGCTGCGGATGCGGTCGATCGCGTCCTTGACGTCCTGCACGGCTTGAGTCGTCGGCACCTCCATGCGGAAGATGACGGCGGTGGTTGAACTGCCGTCGGTGATCGTCGACTGGATGTGGTCGACGCCGGAGACGCCGGCGACCGCGTCCTCGATCTCCTTGGTGACCTGGGTTTCGAGTTCAGCGGGGGCGGCGCCGCTCTGCGTGACGGCGATCTGTACGATCGGCACGTCGATGTTCGGGAAGCGGGTGATCGGCAGCGAATTGAACGACTGCCAGCCGAGCACGACCAGCACGAAGAAGGCCAGAATCGGCGCGACCGGATTGCGGATGGACCAGGCTGAGAAGTTCATGGTCTCTGTTCCCGTCAGTTGGTTGCCGGTTGCGCAGATTTGACCGGGTTGATGCGGTCGCCGTCGCGGACATAGGCGCCGGCTTTTGCAACAGCCTGTTCTCCTGCCTTGAGGCCGGAAAGGATTTCGACGAACTGTCCATCCTGGATACCGGTTACCACCGGCACCAGCCGCACCACGCCGTCTTCGACCTTGCGGACGATTGCCTTGCCGTCTTCGGCTGTAACGGCCGTTTGCGGCAAAACAACCGTTTGCTTTTGTTCGACGGTGATGACCGCGCTCGCATACATGCCGGCGCGAGCCTTGGACGTGTCGCTGAGAGCAATGTCGACTGCGCCAAGCCGCGTCTGAGGGTCCACGGTCGGCGCGATCAGCCGGATTTTGCCCTCGATCGTGGTGCTGCTTCCGGCGAGCCTGACCGACGCCGGCTGTCCGACCGCAAGTTTGATGAGGTCGGCCTCGGCGACATCCGCCTTCATCTCGATCGCACCGTCGCGGATGATAGCAAAGAGCGGCTCACCGCTGCCGCTGGCGATGGCGCCGATCTTGGCGTTTTTGGCGGAGATCACGCCGCTGACGGGGGCCTTCACAGCGGTACGCGCAAGACGCAGGTCGATGTCATCGATCTGTGCCTGCACCACGTTGATGTCTGCCGTAGCGACACTCATCGATTGCTCGGCCGAGTGAACGCGGGCGCGGGCGGCAGCGGCGAGCGCCTTCAAGCGGTCCGCCTCGGCAGTCGACACCGTGCCATTCTCAGACAGCCGCACGGCACGATCGGCAACGCGTGTCGCCTCTTCCGAATTGGCGGTCATTTCGGCAAGCTGGGCGCGCAGTTGGGCGAGCGACGCCTCTGCCTTGGCGAGGTTGGCTTCGAGCTGGCTCCTCTGCAACAGCAGCGCGTCGTCGTTGAGCACGACCAGGGTGCTGCCTTCTTCGACCCTGTCGCCGACATCGACGTTCAAAGATCGGATGGAAAGGCCGTCGACCAGCGGCGAAACATAGGTTTCCTCGACCGCCTCGATGGAGCCGGTGGCGATGACGCGGTCACTGATCGATTGCTCTACGGCTTCGGTAACGACGATGGAGGGGAGCGCCTGCGATTGTTGCGGCTTGGCGGCCTCTTCGGCGAAGGCGCTGGAAAATGCGCACAGTGTCATTGCCGCGCAGGCGCCGAAAAGAGGTAGAAGCTTCTGAGCCATCGGCCTGTTTTCCTAAAAATGAAATACCGGACATCGCGCCTTGAGCGACGAAGGTCTGGCTTAAATCACGCTATTCTCTTGTGTTCCCTGCACCGCCGACGGTTCGCCAGGCCCACGGGACATGGTCACAAACTTAAATTTCTCCCAATGCAGGCGGTTTCAAACCGAATACATCGAGTCCAGGAAAAAGTTCCCTAAAGGGCAAAGCTTAAGAAAACGATTTCCTCCCTGCGCCCGCCTCAACCAAAACGCTTTGGCCTATGTAATCGTCGCGCCAAATGCTTACAAGGCCACTGAAGCGATGGTGCCTCAAGATTTCTATTCCCGTATAGCTCGCAATGCAATATGGCGAGTACGCGAAGGATGCAACTTCGGCGCGACTTTTTGACGTTACTGGATATTTCCCTAAATCTTAGCCGATTTAAGGACAGAAACATCCAGTAATTCCAAAAAAATCCAATAATTCAAAGCGCTACAGCGACCGTTGTGCGTCTAATCCTTCGGCTGATCTTGGGCCGGGCGGCTTGAACAAAAAAGAGCGCGCGGCGGGGCCGCACGCTCCAGTTTCCATCGGTTTCCGCGTGTTTACTTGAGCGCTTCGTCCGTTACTTCGTGCGTCCAGGCGCCTTCCGGCTCCTTGGAGATGACCGGGTCGGAGCCGCCGGCGAGCAGCGACTGGACGGTGCGCTTGAAGTCGGCCTCGTCGAGGGCGCCGTTGGAGCCTGCAGTCAGCTTGGCGATTTCGCCCATCATGCGCTTCTGATGCTTTTCCGTCTGGGCACCGGTGGAATCGTTCTCAAGGACGATGTCGGCAGCCTCGTCCGGGTTCTCCTCGGCATATTTCCAGCCCTTCATCGAGGCGCGGACGAACTTCACCATCTTCTCCTTGAAGGCCGGGTCCTTCAGCTTGTCCTCGAGCACGTAGAGACCGTCTTCGAGAGTGGCGACGCCCTGGTCCTCGTACTTGAAGGTGACGAGGTCTTCCGGCTTGATGCCGGCGTCGATCACCTGCCAATACTCGTTATAGGTCATCGTGGAGATGCAGGCGGCCTGCTTCTGGATCAGGGGATCGACGTTGAAGCCCTGCTTCAAGACGGTCACACCTTCCGGACCGCCGTCCGTCGGGATCTTCAACTGCGACATCCAGGAGAGGAACGGATATTCGTTGCCGAAGAACCAGACGCCGAGCGTCTTGCCCTTGAAGTCGTCAGGGCTCGTCACGCCGGATTCCTTGAGACAGGTCAGCATCATGCCGGACTGCTTGAACGGCTGGGCGATGTTGACGAGCGGAACGCCCTTTTCGCGCGTGGCAAGAGCGGATGGCATCCAGTCGACGATGACGTCGGCTCCGCCGCCGGCGATCACCTGTGCCGGCGCGATATCTGGGCCGCCGGGCTTGATATCGACGTCGAGGCCCTCTTCCTCGTAGAAGCCTTTGTCCTTGGCCACGTAGTAGCCGGCAAACTGGGCCTGGGTGACCCACTTCAGTTGCAGCGTAACCTTCTCGGCGGCATTGGCATGGAAGGCGGCAAGCGAAAAGACGCCTGCAGCAAGCAGAGACGCAATTTTCTTATTCATGTCTGTTCCCTCTTATTGTTGGTTCATTCTCATTGTCGCTTCGTTTTAAAGCGCGTCGCATTCAATAGAGGCCCGACGACACGCTTTAAGTCTTTGTTTGCATGCATGTCGTTGTCCCGAAACCGCTGCACACTTTCGGGCGACATGCATTAGGCCCGTCCACTGCGGATGGACGGATGCCAGAAGGTGACGGCCCGCTCGGCGAGCGCGACCACCCCGTAGAAGGCGGAGCCAGCCACCGCCGCAACGGCGATCTCGGCCCAAACCATGTCGACGTTCATGCGGCCCACTTCTGTGGAGATCCGGAAGCCCATGCCGACAATGGGCGTCCCGAAGAATTCGGCCACGATGGCGCCGATCAGCGCCAGCGTGGAGTTAATCTTGAGCGCGTTGAAAATGAAAGGCCAGGCGGCCGGCAAGCGCAGCTTGACGAGCGTCTGCCACCATGTGGCCGCGTAGGTGCGCATCAGGTCGCGCTCCATGTGGCTGGCCGCCGCCAAACCGGAAACCGTGTTCACCAGCATCGGGAAGAAAGTCATGATGACGACGACGGCAACCTTCGACTGCCAGTCGAAGCCGAACCACATGACCATGATCGGCGCGACGCCGATGACGGGCAGGGCGGAGACGAAGTTGCCGAAAGGCAGCAGGCCTTTCTGCAGGAAAGGAGAGCGATCGATCAGGATCGCCACGGCGAAGCCGAGGCCGCAGCCGAGCGCATAGCCGATCAGCACGGCCTTGAGAAAGGTCTGCCGGAAATCGGCCGCCAGCGTCGGCAGTGAGTTGATGAGGCGCTGCCAGATCATCGAGGGCGCCGGGAGCAGCACCGACGGAATGCCGAAGCCGCGGACAATGCCCTCCCAAAGCACGAGAATGGTGATGCCGAAGAGGAGGGGAACGGCAAAACGCGCGGCGTTGGCGGCCGTTGGGTGCGCAAAGTGCTGGCGCACGAGCCATTCGTTTAAGACCCAGGCAGCGAGCCAGAAGAGCACGGCTCCGGCGAGAACGGGAAGATTCATGCCTTGGCTCCCATGCGCTTGAGAACGGCGGTGTGCGCCAGGCCGACGATCATGACGAGGACGGCGGCGAGCGCTGCGGCCATAAACAGAGCCGCCCAGATCTGTACCGTCTGACCGTAATACGACCCGGCGAGCAGGCGGGCGCCAAGCCCGGCCACAGCCCCTGTCGGCAACTCTCCGACGATCGCGCCGACAAGCGAGATGGCGACGGCGACTTTCAGCGAGGTGAAGAGGTAGGGCATGGAGGATGGCCAGCGCAGCTTCCAGAAGGTCTGCGCCGATGAGGCATTATAGGTGTGCATCAGGTCGAGCTGGATCGTTTCCGGGCTGCGCAGCCCCTTCACCATGCCGACGACGACCGGGAAGAACGAGAGGTACGTCGAGATCAGCGCCTTCGGCAGCAGGCCGGCAATGCCGATCGCGTTCAGAACGACGATGATCATCGGCGCGATCGCAAGGATTGGGATGGTCTGGCTGGCGATCACCCACGGCATCAAGGACCTGTCCATCGCACGGTTGTGAACGATGCCGACGGCGAGAAGGACGCCGAGCGCGGCGCCGATGCCGAAGCCGAGCAGCGTCGCGGACAGCGTGATCCAGGCGTGATAGATGAGGCTCCGCTTCGACGTGATCGCCTTGTTGACGGTCGTATCCCAGATTTCGGCCACGACCTGATGAGGCGCGGGCAGGACGGGCCGCTCCTGCACCATCGTGTTCCGGACGATTTCGGAGAAGCCGATTTCGGTTCTGGCGCGCGCGGCCGTATCGCGCTCGAAGGGCGCGTTGAGGTAAATGGCGGCCACATACCAGACGGCGATCAATAGCAAGACGACGGTGCTGATCGGCAGCAGCTTGTCCTTGAGAAAGCTTTGGTCGCGCATGGTCAGGCCCTTCCGCTCGTCGGCAGCAGCATCAGCCCCATCGCGGCGATTCCGAGCAGCACGCCCGCCATCTGCGTCGTGCTCAGTTTCTCGCCGAAGAGTGTGAAGGCAATGAGGTTGACGAGCACCAACTGCACAACGGCCGACAGCGAAATGGCGAGCCCCAGGCCTCCCTCGCGCATGAGCTTCACCATGATCAGGTTGCCGATCACATAGAGCCCAAGAGCGAGCAGCAGCACGGGAATGCTGTTGCTGGAAACGTAGGCGCGCGATGCGGTCGCGCCGCCAAGGAAAATGAAAGTGGCAAGGAGAAGCCACAGAACGTAGGCGGGGTTCATGAGCGCTCACCTCCGGCGGCATGCCAGCGGTAGAGTATGTCGGGCAAACCTTCCTCGTTCTCGCCGTCCGTTCTCCCCACTGCGACGAAGCCTTCGCGCTCATAGAAGCGATGTGCGTCCGCGTTACGCTCGAAAGTCCACAGGTTGAGCTCGTCCGGTGCGCGTTTCTTTGCCTCGCGCAGCAGCCGGGCGCCGACACCGCCCCTTCGATGGCGTTCATCAACGTAGAGCGCCGTGACGTAGGCCTCCGGTGATTGGGCGAGAAAGCCAACGACTTCACCCTCGCGGTCTGCAACGATGATCGCGCGGTCCGCGAAGACAGTTTCCCGGTAATGCCGCTCCACGTCGGTTGCAGCATGCACCCTCGGCATCCAAGCCGTAGCATCGATCCAGCGGTTGAGAATACCGGCACATGCCGTCATATCCGCGATGACTGCGTCCCGGCACGTGATGTTGGCGGAACAGCTACTCATCATAGCTATGCCCCGCTCTCAAACCCTCGCGGACGCGGTGGGCGATTTCCAGGAACTCGGGCGTCTCACGGATGCCGAGCGGCCGCTCCCGCGGGAGAGTGGATTCGATGATGTCGGTCACGCGGCCCGGGCGCGGGCTCATGACGACGATCTTGGTCGAGAGGTAGACCGCCTCCGGAATCGAATGGGTGACGAAACAGATCGTCTTGTTGGTGCGCGCCCAGAGCTTCAGAAGCTGCTCGTTCAGGTGATCGCGGACGATCTCGTCGAGGGCGCCGAACGGTTCGTCCATCAGCAGCAGATCGGCGTCGAAGGCAAGCGCGCGGGCGATCGAGGCGCGCTGCTGCATGCCGCCGGAAAGCTGCCAGGGATATTTCTTGCCGAAGCCCGAGAGGTTGACGAGTTCGAGCGTGCGCTCGATCCGTGCTCTCCGCTCATCCTTCGAATAGCCCATGATTTCGAGCGGCAGGGCGATGTTTTTTTCGATCGTGCGCCAGGGGTAAAGTGCCGCCGCCTGGAAAACATAGCCGTAGGCGCGATGCCGGCGGGCTTGTTCCGGCGTCATGCCGTTGACCGTGATGGCGCCGGAGGTCGGTTTCTCGAGGTCGGCGATGACCCGCAGGAATGTCGTCTTGCCGCATCCGGACGGGCCGATGAAGGAAACGAAATCGCCCTTGACCACATCGAGGTTCACGCCCGTCAGCGCATTGACCGGCCCGTCACTGGTCTGGAACGTGAGGCCGAGATCCCGAGCCGAGACCACGGAGGCAGAATTGGATGTCATGGGCGGATTCTCATTGTGGCTTGTCTGTGGCAGACTGCTATCCGAACCTGCAACATGCAATGCCGCCGATGTCGTCTGTTGCGGTTTTTTCAGCGAATTCTGGAGAGCGTTCATGTCTCGATCATCCAATTCTGGCTGTCGCGTGGTTCGTCCGGGTGACACCTATGCCGGCAAGCAAGGGCTCACCTATTTCGAGGGGATCGCCGCGGAAACGGTCGGCTCGAAGGGCATTTGCATGCATCTCCTGACGATCCCGCCTGGCGCGCGTGCCAAGGCGCATCTGCATGAAAGCCATGAGACCGCGATCTACATTCTTGCCGGCGAGGCCCATACCTGGTTCGGCGACCGGCTCGAAGAACATGTGATCGTCAAGGCGGGCGAGATGTTCTACATCCCGGCCGGCGTGCCGCACCTGCCCGCCAATCTCTCCGACAAACCCTGCTCGGCAGTGATCGCCCGGACAGATCCGAAGGAACAGGAAAGCGTCGTGCTGCTGCCCGAACTCGATGCGTTGGTACCGGCCTAGCGCTCCGAAAAGCGACCTTGCCCGAGAAATGTATGACGGATGCGGCATATGGAGTGCGTCAAACCCCGCTTGCCGGGATGCCGGTGCGCTGTACGGCCCGCGGCGCCGTCACTTCCTTCCATGTGGTCAAGGCCGTGCTGACAGCGGGGAAGGGATCGCGCTTGACGAATTCTCCGTGGCCTTCCTGCGTCTTCACCGTGCCTTCCTCAATCGAAACGACACCGCGGCTGAGCGTGAAGCGAGGTAGTCCCGTCACGGTCTTGCCCTCGAAGACGTTGTAGTCGATCGACGATTGCTGGGTCTTGGACGAGATCGTCTTCGAGCGCTTCGGATCCCAGACGACTAGGTCGGCATCGCTACCCACCAGGATCGCGCCCTTCTTCGGATAGATGTTGAGGATCTTGGCGATGTTGGTCGAGGTGACCGCGACGAATTCGTTCATGGTGATGCGACCGGTGGCGACGCCGTGGGTCCACAGCATCGGCATCCGGTCTTCGAGACCACCGGTGCCGTTCGGGATCTTGGTGAAATCACCGACGCCGAAGCGTTTCTGCGCCGTCGTGAAGGCGCAATGGTCTGTCGCCACCACCTGAAGCGAGCCTGAGGCAAGCCCGGCCCAGAGGCTGTCCTGATGCTGCTTGTTACGGAAGGGCGGTGACATCACCCGACGTGCCGCGTGGTCCCAATCCTTGTTGAAATATTCGCTTTCATCGAGCGTCAGGTGCTGGATCAGCGGCTCGCCGAAGACGCGCATGCCCTTGGCGCGGGCGCGCCGGATCGCCTCGTGCGCCTGCTCGCAGGAGGTGTGGACGATGTAGACCGGACAGCCGGCCATGTCGGCGATCATGATCGCGCGGTTGGTTGCCTCGCCTTCGACTTCGGCCGGCCGAGAATAGGCGTGGGCCTCGGGGCCGTTGTTGCCTTCGGCGAGCAGCTTCGCCTGCAACTGAGCTACGACGTCGCCGTTTTCGGCGTGGACAAGCGGCAGGGCACCAAGCCCGGCGCAGCGCTGGAACGAGGAGAACATCTCGTCGTCATCCACCATCAGTGCGCCCTTATAGGCCATGAAGTGCTTGAAGGTGTTGATGCCCTTGTCCTTGACGATCGTCTCCATCTCGTTGAAGACCTGCTCACCCCACCAGGTGATCGCCATGTGGAAGGAATAGTCGCAATTGGCGCGTGTCGACTTGTTGTCCCACATGGTGAGCGCTTCCAAGAGCGACTGACCGGGCGAGGGGAGCGCGAAATCGACGACCATGGTCGTGCCGCCTGCGAGTGCCGCACGTGTGCCGCTTTCGAAATCGTCCGAGGAATAGGTGCCCATGAAGGGCATTTCGAGGTGGGTGTGCGGGTCGATGCCGCCGGGCATGACAAAGCAGCCGGTCGCATCCAGCGTCTCGGTGCCGGAGAGGTTCGGACCGATCTCGACGATCTTGCCGCCCTCGACCTTGACGTCGGCCTTGTAGGTGAGGTCAGCCGTGACGATGGTTCCACCCTTGATCACAGTGCTCATTGCTCGTGTTCCCTTGCGATTGTGTTTCGGCCGCCTGAAGCGCCAAGAAAAAGGGCGGAACCGTCGTCCCGCCCACACTGTCACTTTACGATTTCGGCCGTTTCGATCACGGCGCGGAAGAGGACATCGGCCCCCGCGGAGGCCCACTCCTTGGAGATGTCTTCCGCCTCGTTGTGGCTGAGGCCGCCGACGCAGGGGCACATGATCATCGTGGTCGGCGCGACCTTCGCGGCCCAGCAGGCATCATGGCCGGCGCCCGAGATGAGATTCATGTGGCTGTAGCCGAGCTTCTCCGCGGCGCCGCGCACTGTCGCGACCAGTTTAGGATCGAAGGTCACGGGATCGAAATGGCCGACCGCCTCGATCGAACAGCCGACACCCAGCGCCTCAGCGATCTTCGGCGCTTTGGCCTCGATCCGCGCGCGCATGCCGTCGAGCTTGGCCTGGTCGGGCGAACGGATGTCGATCGTGAAGACGACCTTGCCCGGCAGCACATTGCGCGAATTGGGTGAGAAGAACACCTGACCGACGCCGCCGACCGCGCCCGGCTGGTTTTCCATGGCAACATTCTGGACCATTTCCAAGATCCGCGCCATGGCGAGGCCGGCATTGAGGCGCATATTCATCGGCGTCGATCCGGTGTGCGCCTCCCGGCCCGTGAGCGTGACTTCCAGCCACCACAGGCCCTGACAGTGCGTGACGACGCCGATCTGCTTGTTCTCGGCCTCAAGGATCGGTCCCTGTTCGATGTGATATTCGAAATAGGCGTGCATCTTGCGCGCGCCAACTTCCTCGTTGCCGAGCCAGCCGATGCGCTTCAGTTCGTCGCCGAAAGTCTTGCCCTCGGGATCCTTGCGGGCATAGGCGTAATCAAGTGTGAGAGCGCCGGCAAAGACGCCGGAGGCGATCATCGCAGGGGCGAAACGCGCACCCTCTTCATTGGTCCAGTTCGTCACCACGATCGGATGCTTGGTGCGGATGCCGAGATCGTTCATCGTGCGGACGACCTCGAGCCCACTTAGTACGCCGAGCACGCCGTCGAATTTGCCGCCGGTCGGCTGCGTGTCGAGATGGGAGCCGATATGCACGGGCAGGGCGTCTGGATCGGTGCCGGGGCGCGTGAAAAACATGGTCCCCATCTTGTCGACGCCCATGGTAAGGCCCGCCGCCTCGCACCAGGACTGGAAAAGCCGACGAGCCTCGCCGTCTTCGTCCGTCAATGTCTGGCGATTGTTGCCACCGGCGACGCCGGGGCCGATCTTTGCCATATCCATCAACGAATCCCACAGGCGGTCAGCGTTGACGCGCATGTTCTCGCCAGGTGCTGCCATGGCGTCCTCCTCGTTTTTCGGTTTGCCCCTTGCGGCGCAGCCCTCATGTTCCCGCCGGTCAAATCTAGGCTTTGTTTTTTGGTGCCTTTCGATCAGCCGTTGCCTTTGTCGGCAAACTGGCTGATAATTTGACCGGTTGGTAAACATTACAACTTCCGTGGCGGCACTCAAGCCGGAAAAACAAAAAATCGGAGTTGTTGCCCAAAAAGATGGCGCGTCCGAATTTTGGGCAATTCGAGGTGCTGCAACGATTTTGTGCGTCTGCGCGCGAGTGTCGTTGTGCGCAAGCAGCGGGCAGGGGGCAAGATGGTACTTCCAAGAGCGGCCAAGACCCAGAGGCGTACACGCATCCAGGAGGAGAAGGAGGAGCAGATCCTCGAGGCGGCGCTGGAGGTCTTTTCTGCCCATGGCTTTCGCGGCTCGACCATCGATCAGATCGCCGAAGTGGCGGGCATGTCGAAGCCGAATCTGCTCTATTATTTCCGCACCAAGGAGGCGATGCATCGCGCGCTGATCGACCGCGTGCTCGACACCTGGCTCGATCCGCTCCGCGAGTTCAACGCCGAGGGAAACCCGGTCGCCGAAATCCGCAGCTACATCCGGCGGAAGCTGGAAATGGCGCGCGATTTCCCGCGTGAAAGCCGGCTGTTCGCCAATGAGGTGCTGCAGGGCGCGCCGCACATAGAGGACGAGTTGAAAGGCCCGCTGAAGGAGCTCGTCGACGAGAAGGCCGAGGTCATCCGCGCATGGGCAAAGGCCGGCAAGATCGCCAAGTGCGATCCCTATCACCTGATCTTCGCAATCTGGTCGACGACGCAACACTACGCCGACTTCGATGTGCAGGTCCGTGCCGTGCTCGGCCAGGAGAATGCCGGCGACGGGCGCTTCGAGGATGCCGCACGCTTTCTTGAGCGACTGTTCGTCGACGGCCTGCAGGTCCGCGAGCAACCGTCGTCGGATTACACTGAGGAGGCATAAGTCCTCTCGATCGAACCCTGAGGGGCGGTTAACTCGGCGCCGGCAGCACTTCGGAAAGCTGCGTGGCGCTGCCGAGGATCCAGGTCTCAAGCGTCGCCTGCCGGCCGCGCAGGCCAATGTCGAGGCGTATGTTGCCTTCGAGGTTGAGGCCGGCGCGACGGACGAGTTCGACCGAAACCGCGAGTTCGGCATCATGCTCCTTCGCCAGCCCTTCGAGTCGACTCGCGATGTTGATCGTATCGCCGACCGCCGTCAGCGAGGTCGCCCGGCCATAGCCCATCTCGCCGATGATCGCCGGGCCTGCGTGCAGGCCGATCGCCAGTCGCAGCGGTTGTTCAAGTTCGCCGTAGAATGTCTGATTGAGAGCCTGGATTCCCTTGGACAAACGGACTGCGGCCGACAGTGACTGAAGGCATGCTTCCTGGAACGGGGTCTTCAGCCCGAAGATCGCGAGTGCACCGTCGCCGATGAACTTGTCGATCACGCCGCCCGAGCTTTCGACCGCTTCGCCGACCATCTCGAAGTAGCGGTTGAGCAGGAACACCGTATCGAAAGGCAGTCTGTGTTCGGCGATGCGGGTGAAATCACGCAGATCGCAGAAGAGCACGGCGATCCGGCGCTCGCGGCCCTCGCCGTCCTGCTGGGCGAGTTGCTTCTTTATCCCCAGGCTGTCGGTATCGAGAATGGGGACCACGGTGACGCTGTGAACCGGCCGGAACTGGCAGGCAAGCCGCACATTTTCCGGCGCGCCGATCCGGGTCAACGTCGCCCGTTCGGCGGCCTCCGGTCCCGGTTGACCCTCCAGGCCCTGGATCACGCGGACCCGGCAGGTCGAGCAGCGGCCACGTCCGCCGCAGACCGAGACATGGGGAACACCGGCGGCGCGGCTTGCCTCCAGCACGCTGAAACCAAGGCCGACGGACGCGACACGGCCGTCGGGATAACGGACGCGGATGCGCCCGCGCTTCGGCAGCGCGCGAAGGGCGAAAGTACCGGCGATCAGGCCACCGAAACCGGCGTAGAGAGCCAAGCGGATATTTTCCATGAGCGTCGCATCGACCCGCGGTTTCTGACTGACGTAAGCCGTGTCGCCATAGCCGCCATGTTCCGTATAGACGCGCTCAAGCGATCGCGCCCCATTGACGAAACCGAGCAGCGCGAAGATCGGGACGAGCAGCGCAACCGTGTAGAGCAGGATCTCATAACGCGGAAACCAAGCTCGACCGCGCATCCAGAACCAGGCGCCGAGACATCCATGGCCCCAGGCGAGGAGAAGCGCCGCCGTTTGCCGGGTGGTGTTGATGGAACTCGACCAGAGCGTTCGGAGGATTTCGGGATAAGTCGCTTCGATCCCGGAGAAGATCGGTTCCACCCGGGCGGCGACCACATGCGCCATCAACATAAACGGCAAGATGAGACCGAAGACGATTTTGAACGCCTCGCGGGCGGGCATTCTGAGCGTCTGCCGCCGGTAGAGGCTGTCGAGCGCTATCATGAAATGCAGGAGCAATGCGCCGTAGAGCAGTATTGTCCCGGGTACGCTGTGCCAAAGGAGATTGAACGTCCGCCTGCCGGCTTCCATGGCGTCGATGGAGATCAGGCCGAGGGAATGATTGAAGAAATGGCAGAGGATGAATGTGCCGAGCACCGCCCCCGAGACCAGATGTGTCTTCTTGCGTGCGCTGGTGGAAAAAATCGTCAAGCACTCTGCCCGGTATTTGCCGGCTCTGGCCGGCCATTGCTGATGCGGTTCTTATTAACCAGATCGCGGATACCGACAACTTACGTTTTCGACACAAACTGTTTCGTTTTCGTGACTTGTGCCGTGTCATTGGCGTTCGACCGGCTCCAGATCCTATTCCATGATGCGGGGTAGCCGCTCCGCGAGTTTATCGATCACCACCCGGAGTTTTGGCAGCATAAGCTGTGTTTGCGGCCAGACCGCGTAAGCCCTGAAGATTAGACCGGGTCGATCCGTAAGCACCCGCACGAGTTGGCCGCGCTGCACGCGGTCGCGCACCAGCCAGCATGGCAGCCAGGCAAGGCCGAGGCCATCGGCAGCGGCATCGGCGATCGCGGCAAGATCGTCCAGCCGCAAACGAGTCTTCGGCGTCACGTCTTCGGTCGTATTCCCCTTGACTGGAAAGGACCACGGGCGCTGGTGTCCGCTCCGCGCGTAGACAACGGCATCATGCATGGCGAGGTCACCGAGGCTTGTCGGTGTGCCGTGTGCTTCGAGATAGGCGGGCGCCGCGCAGACCGTCATGCGCTGATCGGCGATCGCGCGTGCCATGAGGCCCGGGTCAGTGCCCGCGGAACCGTTGCGGATGGCGAGATCGAAACCCTCGTCGAGGAGATCGACAACGCGGTCGTTGAAGGAAAGATCGAACTCCAGACGCGGATGCGCACGAAGCAGGTCGTGCAGTAGCGGTGCCACGCATTGGCGGCCGAAGAGGACAGGCATCGAAATACGCAGCCGGCCGCGAATTTCCTGCTTGCCGGATTCAAGTACAGCCTCAGCGTTCCGGACTTCGTCAAGCGCCTTCAGGCAGCTCCGGTAGAAGAGCTGGCCCTCGTCCGTCAAGCTCTGCGTCCGGGTGGTGCGATGAAAGAGACGCACGCCGAGCCGCTGCTCGAGCCGTGCCACCGTCTTGCCGACGGCGGAGCGGGAAAGGTTCAGCCGCTCAGCGGCGGCCGAGAAACCGCCGGCATCGGCGACCTCCACAAATACGGAAATACCGTTCAGCCTTTCCACGCGATTGTATCCATCTGAGAACCAATAATGGGAAATCTTATCGCGACTGGCGATGTGAATTCAACACTATGCTCGTCCCATCACTCTTCACGTGAAAGGAATGATCATGACGAAATGGATGAGGGAATGGAGCATCGACGCGATCGGCCCGCAAAATCTCAAGATCGCCGAACGTCCTGTGCCGGATATCGGTGACCGTGATGTGCTCGTCCGGACGACGGCCGTGTCGCTCAATTATCGCGACAAGCTGATGCTTGAAACCGCCATGGGACTGGATCTTGACTTCCCTTTCGTGCCGGCCTCCGACATGAGTGGGGTTGTTGAAAACGTGGGTAAAGGCGTGACGCGCTTCAGGCCCGGCGGCCGCGTCATCTCGACCTTCCACCCCGGCTGGCTCGACGGCTTGCGGCCGGGAAGCGGCAGGGCGCCTTCCTACGCGACGCTTGGCGGCGTGCATCCGGGCGTCATGTCGGAATATGTCGCGTTCCCTGAAGACTGGTTCGTCGCCGCGCCGAAGAGCCTCGATGCAGCCGAGGCGAGCACGCTCCCATGCGCCGGCCTCACCGCCTGGTTCGCGCTGATGGAGAAGGGCCGTCTCAGACCCGGCGATCGCGTCGTCGTCCAGGGAACGGGTGGCGTCGCCCTCTTCGGACTGCAGATCGCCAAGGCGAACGGCGCGGAGGTGATCGTCACGTCGGGGAGCCAGGAAAAGCTCGCCCGGGCGCTGGCACTTGGCGCCGACCACGGCATCAATCGCAAATCGGAGGATTGGGTCGAGCGGGTCTATGAACTGACCGCAGATCATGGCGCGGACCACATTCTGGAAATCGCCGGCGGCGCTGGCCTTGGTCAGTCGTTGAGAGCCGTTGCGGCGGATGGGCGCATTTCCGTGATCGGCGTGTTGGAAGGCTTTGAAATTTCAGGGCCGGCGGCGCCGCTGCTTTTGAAATCCCCGGTGCTACAGGGCATCAGCGTGGGACATCGCCGGGCGCTCGAAGATTTCGTCGGCGCGGTCGACCGCATAGGACTGAAGCCGGTCATCGACAAGCGATACACGTTCGCCGAATTCCGTGAAGCGTTCGCGCATCTCGATCGCGGTTCTTTCGGCAAGGTGGTGATAGAGTTCTGACGCCGTACTCAAGCAGAGGGCCGCCGGTGACCTCCAGCGGCCTTCCCCGTCGCATCGACCTTCCCCTACTCGGCAGCCTGGCGGGCCATCGGGTTGTTGGGATGCGTCGTCCAGTTGGCGTATTTCGGATCGACCGGCTTGCCCGTGCGTTTGTCGAGAGTGCCGGCCGCGAGCGGTTCCATCGTGATGCAGTTCTCGACCGGACAGACGTTGACGCAGAGATTGCAGCCGACGCATTCCTCCTCGATCACCTCGAAATGGCGCACGCCGTTGACGAACTGGGTGATCGCCTGGTGCGAGGTATCCTCGCAGGCGATGTGACAGCGGCCGCATTTGATGCAGGCGTCCTGATCGATCTTGGCTTTGGCGACGTAGTTGAGGTTTAGGTACTGCCAATCGGTGACATTCGGCACGGCGCGGCCGCAGATGTCGTCGAGCGACCTGTGGCCTTTGGCGTCCATCCAGTCGGAAAGACCGGAGATCATTTCCTGGACAATCTTGAAGCCGTAGGTCATCGCTGCCGTGCAGACCTGGACGTTGCCAGCGCCAAGGGCCAGGAATTCGGCCGCGTCGCGCCATGTGGTGATGCCGCCGATGCCGGAGATCGGCAGTCCGTGGGTTTCCGGATCGCGGGCGATCTCGGCGACCATGTTGAGCGCGATCGGCTTCACCGCCGGGCCGCAATAGCCGCCATGGCTGCCGCGGCCGTCGATCGAGGGCTCCGGCGAGAAGGTGTCGAGATTGACCGCAGTGATCGAGTTGATCGTGTTGATCAGCGATACCGCGTCGGTGCCGCCGGCCTTGGCGGCGCGGGCGGGCTTGCGGATATCGGTGATGTTCGGCGTCAGCTTGGTGATCACCGGCATGCGCGTGTACTGTTTGCACCAGCGCACGACCATCTCGATATATTCCGGAACCTGGCCGACCGCCGAGCCCATGCCGCGCTCGGACATGCCGTGCGGACAGCCGAAGTTGAGTTCGATGCCGTCGGCGCCGGTTTCCTCGACCAGTGGCAGGATCGCTTTCCAGGCGTCCTCCTCACAAGGCACCATGATCGAGGCGATCAGCGCCCGATCGGGCCAGTTCATCTTCACCTGCTTCATCTCGCGCAGGTTCACGTAAAGGTCGCGGTCGGTGATGAGCTCGATGTTGTTCAGGCCGAGCAGGCGCCGGTCGGCGCCCCAGATCGCGCCGTAGCGCGGCCCGTTGACGTTGACTACGGGCGGTCCTTCCTCGCCGAGCGTCTTCCAGACGACGCCGCCCCAGCCGGCTTTGAAGGCGCGCTCGACGTTATAGGCCTTGTCCGTCGGCGGCGCCGAAGCGAGCCAGAACGGGTTCGGGGATTTGATGCCGACAAAATTGTTGCGAAGATCAGCCATTGTTTCGTCCTCTCGATCCTGTTCCGCTCTTCACGCGACGGCGCTCGCCAGCGGCTGAGCCGCGGCGAAAGCCCGGTTGATCGATTCGGCGGCGTCACGCCCCCTGGCGACGGCGGAAACGGTCAGGTCCTCGCCACCGAGGACGCAGTCGCCGCCCGCCCAGACCTTGGCGAGCGAGGTGCGGCCCTCGGCATCGGTGACGATGCGCCCGCTCTCCATTTGCAAGGGGCCGAGGCCTGATGCCTCGAAGGTCTGGCCGATAGCCTTGAAGATCTGGTCGGCTGCGATGATACCCGTTTCGCCAGTTGTCGTCAGCTTGCCGTCGTCGAGCGTCGTGTAGTCGAGCTCGATGCCGGCGACCCGGCCGTCCTTCAGCGCGATGCGCTTCGGCTGCAGCCAGTGGCGAATGGTGACACCCTTTGAGGTTGCCAGATCCTGCTCGAACTCGGAGGCATTCATGTGTTCCTTGCCGCGGCGGTAGCAGATCGTCACTTCCTCGGCGCCGAGCAGCTTCGCCTGAACGGCCGCGTCGATTGCGGTCATGCCGCCGCCGAGCACGACAACCCGCCGGCCGACCGGGATATCGGCCTTGGTCTTCGATTGGCGGAGGGCTGCGATGAAGTCGACGGCGTCCTGGACTCCCTCCGCATTCTCGCCTTCGATCCTGAGCGCGTTGACGCCGGCAAGGCCGAGGCCGAGGAAGACGGCGTCATATTGCTCCGCCAGGTCGGCAAGCGAAAAGTCGCGGCCGAGCGCCTGACCGTGGCGCACCTCGATGCCGCCGATCGAAAGGACGTAATCGACTTCCTTCTGGGCGAAATCGTCGACCGTCTTGTAGGTAGCGATGCCGTATTCATTGAGGCCGCCGGATTTTTCGCGTGCGTCGTAGACCACGACATCGTGGCCCTTGACCGCGAGCCGATGAGCGCAGGCAAGACCCGCTGGCCCGGCACCGACGACCGCCACTTTGCGGCCGGACGAGGCGGCCCGCGTGTAAAACTGTTTGTTCTCCTTCATCGCGGTATCGGTCGCGTAACGCTGCAGCCTGCCGATCTCGACCGGTCGCTCCTCGGCGGTGTTGCGCACGCAGGCCTGCTCGCAGAGCGTTTCGGTGGGACAGACGCGGGCGCACATGCCGCCGAGAATGTTCTGGTCGAAAATCGTCTTTGCCGAGCCGATCGGATTACCTGTGGCAATCTGCCGGATGAACATCGGGATGTCGATCGAGGTGGGACAGGCCGTCATGCACGGCGCATCGTGACAGAAGTAGCAGCGGTCGGAAGCGACCAAGGCCTCGTGTTTGTCGAGCGGCGGATGAAGGTCGGAGAAATTGGTTTCGTATTCCTTGAGCGGCAGCCGGCCGCCAAGGATCCCAGATTGCGTCGTTCCCATTTTTGGCTCCCAATGTTTTCTCAGGATGACAGAACGGTAACACGCTTTATTTTTTTATCAAACGGTAAAATTTTACTTCGGAAGCTCGCCGAACGCCGTGAGAACAGGGGCTTTCTCTTCACTCGTCCGAGTCAATATCCACCTTTGTTTGACAGGGCAGGGCAAATAGTGGCAGCAAATCAAAGGGGAAGGAGAAAATCGCATGGCGCGCAGGCCGGAGACCAACAACAGGCTGGACGATGCTGCCCGGGCTGGCTGGCTATACTATGTCGCCGGCCGAACGCAGGACGAGATTGCCTCGACCATGGGCATCTCGCGGCAATCGGCGCAGCGCCTCGTTTCCCTTGCCATGGCCGAGCGGCTGATCAAGGTTCGGCTCGATCATCCGATCGCTGCCTGTCTCGAGACGGCCGCCCGGCTCAAGGAAAAATATGAGCTGAAACACGTCGATGTCGTGCCGAGCGATCCAGGTTCGAGCTCGACGACGGTCGGCATCGCCGAAGCCGGCGCGGTGGAGATCGAGCGGTGGCTGAAATCGACGGACCCGGTGGTTCTGGCGATCGGAACCGGGCGGACGCTGAAGGCAACGATCGACCAGTTGCCCTCGATGGAGTGCCCGCAGCATCGGATCGTGTCGCTGACCGGCAATATCAGGCTCGATGGCTCGGCCGCCTATTACAACGTCATCTTCAGCATGGCGGATACGATCAAGGCGCGGCATTTTCCCATGCCCCTGCCGGTTCTCGTTTCGTCGGCCGAGGAGCGCGAGGTCCTTCACAACCAGAGTCTCGTAAAGATCGCGCTCAAGCTCGGTGCAGAAGCCAATGCCGCTTTCGTCGGCGTGGGCGAACTCGGACCGGACGCACCGCTCTGCGAGGACGGCTTCCTGGCGCGCGAGGAAATGGAGCGACTGACGGCAGCCGGTGCTGCAGGGGAGATTTGCGGCTGGATGTTCGATCACGACGGCGAACTGCTCGCCGGCAGCATCAACGAACGCGTGGCCTCCATTCCGCTTCCGCCGCGCGACCGGGCATCGGTCATCGGCATTGCCAAGGGCAAGCGCAAATACGAGGCGCTCCGCGCTGCGCTCAAGGGCCGCATCATCAACGGCCTTATCACCGACGAAACCACTGCCGACTTTCTGCTCGGCGCATGATTCAGGCGAGATTGACTCGCGCGATGTCGAGCTTCGGGAGCGCCGCAGTCTAGGTTGCTGAGCGCATTTGATCCGCCGCACTCGACAAAAAATCCATAGCTAAAACAGTTCATTAACAGTTTCAGGTGCGTCGCAGCAACGAATGCGGATTGACATTTTGCGTCAATGGGTGAGTAATTGCCCATGAGCAAGGCAAATGCTCAATTTCTTCTGGGAGGAAGTCGATGAATTTGAGAACTTTCCTGCTGGGCACGTGCTCGGCAGTCGCTCTGGCGGGTCTGGCCCAAGCAGAAACCCTGACCATTGCGACCGTGAACAACGGCGACATGATCCGGATGCAGAAGCTGACGGATGATTTCACCTCGAAAAATCCGGACATTCAGCTCGAGTGGGTAACGCTCGAGGAAAATGTGCTGCGCCAGCGCGTGACGACGGATATCGCGACGAAGGGCGGCCAGTACGACATCATGACGATCGGCACCTACGAAGTGCCGATCTGGGCCAAGCAGGGCTGGCTCCTGCCGCTCGACAACCTTGGCGCTGATTACGACGTCGATGACCTGTTGCCGGCGATCCGCAGCGGTCTGACGATCGACGGCAAGCTCTATGCCGCGCCCTTCTATGGCGAAAGCTCGATGGTGATGTACCGCAAGGACCTGTTCGAGAAGGCCGGCCTCACCATGCCCGATGCCCCGACATGGGACTTCATCGCGGAAGCTGCCCGTAAGATCACCGACAAGGACAGTGAAATCTACGGCATCTGCCTGCGCGGCAAGGCCGGCTGGGGCGAGAACATGGCCTTCCTGACGGCCACGGCGAACGCTTTCGGGGCGCGCTGGTTCGACGAGAAATGGCAGCCGCAGTTCGATCAGCCCGAATGGAAGAATGCGCTCGACTTCTACGTCAAGCTGATGAATGACGCGGGCCCGCCCGGTGCCTCCTCCAACGGCTTCAACGAAAACCTGTCACTCTTCCAGACCGGCAAGTGCGGCATGTGGATCGACGCGACGGTTGCCGCTTCCTTCGTAACCAACCCGAAGGAATCGACGGTCGCCGACAAGGTCGGTTTCGCGCTCGCGCCCGATACCGGCCTTGGCAAGCGCGGCAACTGGCTCTGGGCGTGGAACCTTGCGATCCCCGCTGGCTCGCAGAAGACGGAGGCGGCAGAAAAGTTCATCGCCTGGGCAACCGGCAAGGACTACCTGAAGCTCGTCGCAGAGAAGGAAGGCTGGGCAAACGTACCGCCCGGCACCCGTACCTCCCTCTACGAAAACCCGGAATACCAGAAGGCCGCGCCTTTCGCGAAGATGACGCTCGACTCGATCAATGCCGCTGATCCGAAGAACCCGGCGGTCAAGCCGGTGCCCTATGTCGGCGTGCAGTTCGTCGCAATTCCGGAATTCCAGGGCCTCGGTACTGCCGTCGGCCAGGTGTTCTCGGCAGCGCTTGCCGGTCAGATGAGCGTCGATCAGGCGCTTGCCAGCGCGCAGCAACTGTCGACCCGCGAAATGACCAAGGCAGGTTACATCAAGTAAGGCTCCCAAGGGCCGGGGCGCTGGCTGGAACCGGCTGGCGTCCCGGCAACTCCCAGAGCGGGATGGGGAAAAGCGGAACGGGTTTTCCGCTTCCCGCTCTGACTTTTTTGGATCGGTCACGGCGCGTCCGGTATGCGCGGTAAGCCGCGCCAGCCTTCATGGGACAGCGTTGACAATTACGGGAGGACGCCATGGCGACCTTGCACACCCGCTCCGCCGCGCGGCTGATGATCGCGCCCTCGGTGCTTCTGCTTCTGGCCTGGATGATCGTTCCGCTGGCCATGACCATCTATTTCTCGCTTCTGCGCTATAATCTGCTGATGCCGGGAATGGAGGAGTTCGCGGGGCTCTCCAACTACACCTACTTTCTGACCGATCCGGCATTCTTCCAGGCAATCTTCAACACGCTCGCGATCGTCCTCGGCGTGCTGTTCATCACGGTGATTGGCGGCATCGCTCTTGCGCTGCTTCTCGACCAGCCGATGTTCGGGCAGGGGATCGTGCGCATCCTGGTGATCGCACCCTTCCTGATCATGCCGACCGTTGCGGCACTCGTCTGGAAGAACATGTTCATGAACCCGGTGAGCGGGCTCTTCGCCTGGCTCGCCAAACTCGTCGGCCTGCAGCCCTTCGACTTCCTCGCCAATGCGCCGCTCTTCTCGATCATCCTCATTGTCGCGTGGCAATGGCTGCCCTTTGCGACGCTCATCCTGTTGACGGCGCTGCAGTCGCTCGACGAGGAACAGAAGGAGGCCGCGCAGATGGATGGTGCCGGCGCCTGGAGCCGCTTCTTCTATCTGGTGCTGCCGCATCTCTCACGGGCGATCACCGTCGTGATCCTGATCCAGACGATCTTCCTGTTGTCCGTCTTTGCGGAAATCCTCGTCACCACCAACGGTGGCCCCGGTACGCAGAGCACGAACCTCACCTTCCTCGTCTATGCGCAGGCTCTCCTGCAGTTCGACGTGGGCGGCGCGTCCGCTGGCGGCATCATCGCGGTCATCCTCGCCAATATCGTCGCATTCTTCCTGATGCGCATGATCGGCAAGACGCTGGAGGCTTGATAGTCATGGCACGCAATGTCTCGACCCGACGCAAGCTGGTTGTCACCGTCGTCGCCTGGACGATTGGCATCCTCATCTTCTTCCCGATCCTCTGGACGTTCCTGACGAGCTTCAAGACGGAAGCACAAGCGATCGCCTCGCCGCCGGCATTCCTCTTCTTCGATTGGACGACCGAGAACTACTTCGAAGTGCAGAGCCGGTCGAATTACTTCAAGCACTTCATGAACTCGGTGGTCGTCTCCTTCGGCTCGACGCTGCTTGGCCTCATCATCGCCATTCCCGCGGCCTGGGCCATGGCTTTCGCCCCGGCGAAGCGCACCAAGGACGTGCTGATGTGGATGCTGTCGACGAAGATGATGCCTCCCGTCGGCGTGCTGGTGCCGATGTATCTGATGTTCCGCAACTCGGGGCTTCTCGACACCCGCACCGGCCTGGTGATCGTCCTGACGCTGATCAACCTGCCGATCATCATCTGGATGCTCTACACCTACTTCAAGGAGATCCCCGGCGAGATCCTGGAGGCGGCACGCATGGATGGTGCCTCGCTTGCCAAGGAGATCATCTATGTGCTGACGCCGATGGCGATCCCTGGCATTGCCTCGACGCTGCTCCTCAATATCATTCTCGCCTGGAACGAGGCGTTCTGGACCTTGAACCTGAGCGCGGCGAAAGCGGCACCGCTGACCGCCTTCATCGCCTCCTATTCGAGCCCGGAAGGCCTGTTCTACGCGAAGCTCTCGGCCGCCTCCACGATGGCGATCGCCCCCATCCTCATTCTCGGCTGGTTCTCGCAGAAGCAGCTCGTACGCGGCCTGACCTTCGGCGCGGTCAAATAAGGATACGACCATGGGAAGCATCACACTCAAGAACGTATCGAAAGTCTTCGGCGCCCACGCCGTCATCCCTTCGATCGACCTCGATATCAACGACGGTGAGTTCGTCGTCTTCGTCGGACCGTCCGGCTGCGGCAAGTCCACGCTGCTTAGATTGATCGCCGGCCTGGAGGACGTCAGCGACGGCCAGATCGTCATCGACGGCAGGAACGCCACCGAGCTGCCGCCGGCAAAGCGCGGCCTCTCGATGGTGTTCCAGTCCTATGCGCTCTATCCGCATATGAGCGTGCGTTCCAACATCGCCTTTCCCCTGAAGATGGCGGGCGAGGACAAGGCGGCGATCGACAAGAAGGTGGCGGACGCCGCGCGGGTGCTGAACCTCACCGACTATCTCGACCGCAAGCCGCGCCAGCTTTCCGGCGGTCAGCGCCAGCGCGTGGCGATCGGCCGGGCGATCGTTCGGCAACCGGAAGCCTTCCTGTTCGACGAGCCGCTTTCGAACCTCGATGCGGCGCTGCGCGTCAACATGCGGCTCGAAATCAGCCAGCTTCACCAGCAACTGAAGACGACAATGGTCTATGTCACCCACGACCAGGTGGAGGCCATGACCATGGCCGACAAGATCGTGGTGCTCAATCGCGGACGCATCGAGCAGGTCGGCTCGCCGCTCGATCTCTATCACAAGCCGGACAATCTTTTTGTTGCCGGCTTCATCGGTTCGCCGAAAATGAATCTCATTTCCGGCGCGCCGGCAGCCGCCTATCAGGCGCACACAATCGGTATCCGTCCCGAGCATCTGGCGCTTTCCGAGGAACAGGGAACGTGGCGGGGCACCGTCGGTGTCGCCGAACATCTCGGCTCCGACACCTTCCTGCATGTGAATGCGGATGGCATTGGCACGTTGACGGCGCGCGTCAGCGGCGACTTCGGCGTAACCCATGGAGATCCGGTCTTCCTGACGCCGGACGTCCAGCGCCTCCACAAGTTTGACGACAAGGGATTGGCAATTCGATGAAACGTCTTGAAGGGAAAAGCGCGCTGATTACCGGATCCGCGCGGGGTATCGGCCGTGCCTTCGCCGAGGCTTACGTGCGCGAGGGGGCAACCGTCGCGATCGCCGACATCAATATCGACCGGGCGAAGCAGACGGCTCAGGAAATCGGACCGGCGGCCTACGCCGTGCAAATGGACGTGACCCGACAGGAATCGATCGATGCGGCGATTGCTGCCGTTGTCGAGCACGCGGGCGGCCTGGATATCCTGGTCAACAATGCCGCTCTTTTCGATCTGGCCCCAATCGTCGAGATCACCCGAGAAAGCTACGAAAGACTTTTTTCGATCAATGTCGCCGGCACGCTCTTCACCCTGCAGGCGGCGGCCAAACAGATGATCGCGCAAGGTCGCGGCGGCAAGATCATCAACATGGCGAGCCAGGCGGGCCGCCGCGGCGAGGCGCTGGTGGCCGTCTATTGCGCTACGAAGGCGGCCGTCATCAGCCTTACCCAATCGGCCGGGCTCAATCTCATCAAGCATCGCATCAATGTGAATGCTATTGCCCCCGGCGTCGTCGACGGCGAACACTGGGATGGCGTCGATGCGCTCTTTGCCAAGTACGAGAACCGTCCGCTCGGCGAAAAGAAGCGCCTGGTCGCCGAGGAGGTGCCTTACGGACGGATGGGTACCGCCGAAGATCTCACCGGCATGGCGATTTTCCTGGCCTCATCGGAAAGCGACTACGTCGTCGCCCAGACCTATAACGTCGATGGCGGTAACTGGATGAGCTGAGGCTTCGTTGCAGGACGAGTCCTCGAAAGGAACGATAGGATGACGACCAAACTCTCCCTTGCCACACTCGAAACAGTTAAGGCCAAGGCCGGCGTTCCGAAATATGGTCGGCACGATCTTCGCGCCGGCATCGTCCATTTCGGCGTCGGCAACTTTCACCGCGCCCACCAGGCCGTCTATCTCGATGATCTCTTCAACCTGGGGCTCGACCGTGACTGGGCGATCATAGGGGCCGGGGTGTTGCCGTCGGACGAGGTGATGCGGGCCAAGCTCGAAGCGCAGGATTTCCTGACGACAGTGGTCGAGCAGGACAATAACCGCACGGGCGCGCATGTCACCGGCGCGATGATCGCCTATCTCAAGCCCGGTGATACGCCGGCGATCTTGGCGCAGCTCGCCAGCCCGTCCATTCGCATCGTATCGCTGACGATCACCGAAGGCGGCTATTTCATCGATCCGGCGTCTGGCGTCTTCAATCCCGCCCATCCGGCCATCGTCGAGGACGGGCGCAATCCGACTTCGCCGAAGACGGTCTTCGGTCTCATCTTGGCGGGCCTTGCCGAGCGCAGAGCGAGGGGCATACCGCCCTTCACCGTCATGTCCTGCGACAACATTCCTGGCAATGGCGAGGTGACGCATGCGGCTGTTGCCGGCCTTGCGCGCCTCTCGGATCCCGCCTTCGCAGACTGGATCGATGCCAATGTCGCCTTTCCGAACGGCATGGTCGACCGCATCACGCCCGCCACGGGCGCCCGGGAAATCGATTTCGTCGCCTCGGAATACGGCATCGGCGATGCCTGGCCGGTCTTTTGCGAAGAATTCAAGCAATGGGTGCTGGAGGACCATTTCCCGCAAGGCCGCCCGGCCTTGGAAAAGGTCGGCGTCCAGTTCGTCCCCGACGTCGCTCCTTATGAGCACATGAAGATCCGCATCCTCAACGGCGGCCACGCCGCAATCGCCTATCCAGCGGCATTGCTCGATATCCATTTCGTCCACGAGGCCATGGAGGAGCCGTTGATCCGCGGCTTCCTGGCGAAACTCGAGCACGACGAAATCATCCCGGTCATCCCGCCGGTCCCGGATACGGATCTCAACGATTACTACAGGCTCATCGAGACGCGCTTCGCCAACCCCAAGATCGGCGACACGATTCCGCGGCTGGCTCAGGATGGTTCGAACCGCCAGCCGAAATTCATCCTGCCGTCGACCGCCGACCGCCTGCGCCGCGGCGAAGATGTGATCGGGCTGTCGCTGGTCTCTGCCCTCTGGTGCCGCTATTTCGCCGGCAAATCGGACAGCGGCAAGGATATTGTCTTCAACGATGCAAGCGCCGACCGGCTGCACGCCGCCGCCCTGGCAGCCAAGGAAGACCCGATGGCGTTCCTCGCTCTTTCCGATATTTTCGGTGACGTCGCCCGGTCCGACCTTTTCCGGCGCCGTTTCGCACACGCATTGAAAACCCTCTGGGAACAGGGCACGCGCGCAACGCTCCAGCTCTATCTGGACGACAAACTCGAGGGATAACAATGGCGGGCAGCGACTCCAGGCTGGTGATCTTCGACTGCGACGGCGTCCTGGTCGACAGCGAACCGATCTCGCTTGCCGTTCTTGTCGAGGCGCTGGATGCCGCAGGAGTATCGATGACGACGGCCGAGGCGAGCGAACGCTTCCTCGGCCGCAGCCTTAAAAGCATGTCCGCCATACTTCATGACGAACACGGTCTTGCGACCGACGACGCCTTTCTCGAAGGCATGCGCACGCGCCTTTATGCGCGCTTCCGCGAGGAACTGAAGCCCGTTCACGGCATTCGCCGGGCGGTCGAACAACTCGACGGAGCCTGCTGCGTCGCGTCGTCGAGCCAGCCCGAGCGCATTCGTCTTTCCCTGACGGTGACCGGATTGATCGATCTCTTCGAGCCGCACATCTTCAGTGCCAGCATGGTCGCGCTCGGCAAGCCGGCGCCCGATCTCTTCCTCTATGCGAGCGAGCAAATGGGCTACGCGTCCGCCGATTGCGTCGTCGTGGAAGACAGTCCGGCCGGCATCGAGGCAGCAAAAGCGGCCGGCATGCGCGTCTTCGCCTTCGCCGGCGCCAGCCATGCGCGCAACGACCGGCACAGGCAAGCGCTGGCGCAACTTCACCCCGATGTCCTGTTTGACGATATGGGCGAATTGATACAGTTTGTCCGGCAATAAGTCGGAGCGGGATGGCGGCAATGCAGCGTGCCTACGTCCCGTTCTGACCTCTTAAATCATCGTGATCTCGGGACGGAGACATCCATTAATGCGCGAATATGTCGTCGCGGTCGATATCGGCACCGGTAGCGCCCGTGCCGGCATTTTTGACCGGAAAGGCAAGCTTCTCGCGCGGGCCGACAGGCCGATTGCCATGAACCGGCCGGAAGAAAACCACGCCGAGCAGGATTCCGAGGACATCTGGGCGGCGGTCTGCGGGGCGGTCAAGGCGGCACGCGGCCACGCCGGCGTCGCTGCGGAGAATGTCGCGGCGATCGGTTTCGACGCGACCTGCTCGCTGGTCGTGCGCGACCGTGACGGCGCACAGCTTTCAGTCAATCGTGCCGGTGACGCGCGCTGGGACACGATCGTCTGGCTCGATCACCGAGCGCTCAAGGAGGCCGATTTCTGCACGTCGACAGAACATCCCGTCCTTCACCATTCCGGCCGCGTGATGTCGCCGGAGATGGAAATGCCGAAGCTGATGTGGCTGAAGCGAAACCTTCCAGCGCAATGGGAAAGGGCCGGTTATTTCTTCGATCTGGCGGATTACATGTCCTGGCGCGCGACGGGCAGCGCGGCGCGTTCGCGTTGCACGCTCACGGCAAAATGGAACTATCTCGCGCATAAGGAGAGAGGCTGGCAGCCGGACTATCTCGAACAGATCGGCCTTGCGGACCTTCTCGATCGAGGGGGATTGCCCGAGGAAACCCTGCCCGTCGGCACTGCGGTTGGGCGCCTGACCGAGACGGCAGCGGAAGAGCTCGGCCTCGACGCGGAATGCTACGTTGCACCAGGGCTGATCGATGCCTATGCCGGCGCGCTCGGTGTGCTCGGCAGATTTGCCGCCGAGCCCGCAAATCTCGAACGGCAACTCGCCCTCATCGCCGGCACATCGAGCTGCATTGTCGCCTTTTCACGCGAGATGAAGCCTGGCTTCGGCATGTGGGGGCCGTATTTCGAAGCGGTGCTTCCGGGCTGCTGGCTGGTCGAGGGCGGGCAGTCGGCGACGGGCGCGCTCCTCGATCATATCGTGCGCGTGCATGGCGGAGGGCGGGAACCGACCGCGGAAACGCACATGAAGATCATCGGGCGCGTGCAGGAACTGCGCGCGCTGCATGGCCCGGGCTTCGCCGATCGGCTGCACGTCCTTCCCGATTTTCACGGCAACCGGTCGCCACTCGCCGATCCGCACGCGCTCGGCGTCATCAGCGGTCTCGCGCTCGATTCATCGTTCGATGGGCTTTGCCGGCTCTATTGGCGCACCTGCGTCGCCATCGCGCTTGGAATCCGGCACATTCTCGAAATGATGAATGAGGCGGGATACAATCTCGATACGCTGCACGTGACCGGCGGCCATGTGCGCAATCCGTTGCTGATAGAGCTTTATTGCGACGCGACCGGCTGCCGCGTGGTTGCGCCCGAGACGCCCGATGCCGTGCTGCTCGGCACTGCGATGGCGGCTGCTGTTGCCGGCGGGCTTTATTCCGACCTTGCAAAGGCGGGGACAGCAATGGCGTCGGGCGGTCAGGAACGTCTTCCCGATGCTGCATCGCGCCACCTCTACGACCGAGATTATCGGCGGTTTCTGGCACTTTACCGGCATCGCGCGGAGCTGGAAGCGATGGAGTAGCCGGCGCCACTGCATGTTCTTATTCTTAAATCGTAGCCGATTTAAGAATAAGAACATGCAGCAAATTCAAAGTCCTGCGCGTCCTTTGCGCGTCTGAAAAAGACGCGCGGCGCTGCAGGCATCGATTTCATTTTTTGTGGAACCTTTTTCTTGCTCGCGCGTTAGGACGAATAGCCGGACGGTGGCGCACATCGCCCCCAATGTGACGCCGGAGGCATACCGCCGGTTGCCAACTCACATCCCCTCTGTGAGTTGATAAAGCTCAGCCAGTGCCTTTCCCTCGGCACTGGCTGTTTTGCGTTAAGACATGTGGCTTTATCGACGACAGAATCGCCGCCGTTTCCCGATTTGCGGTTCAGGCGGCCGCCTTCGTCGATTCGTTGAAGAAGAGCGCCTGGCTGATAAGCGCCTTGACCATTTCCGGGTTGAAGGGCTTCGTGACGAGGAAGGTTGGTTCGGGCCGTTCGCCGGTCAACAGCCTTTCGGGGAAGGCGGTGATGAAAATCACCGGAATGGCGCTGCTCTTCAGGATCTCGTTCACGGCATCTATGCCGGAACTTCCATCGGCCAACTGGATGTCGGCGAGCACCATGCTCGGCTTTGTTTCCTTGTAAAGCGCGATTGCCTCGTCCCGGGTGCGCGCAATGCCGGTGACGCGATGGCCGAGACTTTTGACCATCTGCTCGATGTCGATCGCGATCAGCGGTTCGTCCTCGATGATCATGATATCGGTCGCAACCTGACGGGAGATTTCCTGCGATGCCCGCTCGAGAAGCGCGCTCAGTTTGTCTGCATCGACATCAAGCACCTCGGCTGCCTCGTTAGGGCTGAAGCCTTCGACCGAGACGAGCAGGAACGCCTGGCGCGCCAGCGGCGACACCGCCGCGAGGTTGACCGATGCCCGCTGTTCCCAGGCAAAAGGTGAAACCGGTTCGGGGATCAGGACCGAGGATGACCCGAACAATGACGTATAAAGACGAAACAGGGCGACCCTGTCGTTGCTTGCTTCGGGAAAGATCGTGGTATCTGCGATGAGAGCCTCGAGAACCGCGGCCACATAAGCATCACCCGACGTTTGCGAGCCGGTCAGCGCGCGGGAATAACGGCGCAGATAGGGCAGGAGCGGCGCGATCCGGTTGGACAGTGTCATTCAGGACTCCCTCAGTCAGACTTCGGTTTTTGTCTCGACGCGGAAACGCCCGGCCGAAAAAAAGGTTCCGCGCTGGAACATTTCATTTTTTTCCTGCGTTATGATGCAGGCGAACTCTCAAGGTGACGATTGTACAATGAGATATAAATCAGGGGCAGGGCGGCCGATTGGCACAAGCTCTTCGAGCGGTAATCCAAATGCACAGATCGCAGCGAAGCTGAAGGCGCTCTATCAATCAGTGCAGGAAGAGGCCATTCCAGCACGGTTTCTCGATCTGCTGGAAAAGCTGGACGCGGCGGAACAGCACTCAACTCTGCAAAGCCAATCGGTTCTGCAAGGGAGGGAGTAGGCGCCGGGATGCCATCCGAAAACCAAGAATTCAAGCGCGAGATGCTCGCCGCACTCCCTAGTCTGCGCGCCTTTGCCATGTCGCTGATCGGTCGCCACGACCGCGCGGATGATCTCGTTCAGGACACGATCATGAAGGCCTGGGCGAAGCAGGATCATTTCGAGATCGGCACGAACATGAAGGCATGGCTCTTCACGATCCTGCGCAACGAGCTCTACAGCCAGATGCGCAAGCGTGGTCGCGAGATTCAGGACAGCGATGGCCATTTCACGGAAACGCTCGCCCACCATCCCGAGCAATACGGTTCGCTCGATCTCCAGGATTTCCGGCGGGCCCTGGAGCAGTTGCCGCCGGACCAGCGCGAAGCGATCATCCTGGTTGGTGCATCCGGCTTTTCCTACGAAGAAGCCGCCAAGATCTGCGGCTGCGCGCTCGGCACCATCAAAAGCCGCGTCAACCGCGCGCGCCAACGCCTGCAGGAAATTCTCCAGGTGCAAGGCGAGAACGACTACGGCCCTGACGAGACCTCGGCGCCCATTACCTCGCGCGCATTCGTTTCGTGATCTGCGTGCGCTCTTGAGGCCAGACCGTTGCAAGTCGACGGCGGTCCTGCTTTTTTTGCTTGGAGCACCAGGCGCTGCGGTGAGGGCGGGAACCTTCTGCAGCGCCGCGCGTCTTTTCAGACGCGCAAAGGACGCTGTAGCACTTTGAACTGCTGCATGTTGTGAACCATAAATCGGCTACGATTTACGGAGACATGCAGTGGACCCCTGATCGGTTCTGCTGCGGCGGGTGCGCGAGTTTGGAGTTGGACCGGATGCGCGAGAAGACCGAGGTGATGCTTCCAACGGTAGCGCAAGTGCTCGATGCCCGCGAACGGCTTGGCGTGCTGCATGCCGCGGTGCCTGACATGGCGGTACCGGACAGCGATTTCGACGGCCTTGCGAAGCTCGCGGCAAGCCTGTTCAGCGCCCCAATTGCGCTCGTCAGCCTCGTTGATAATGAATGGCAATGGTTCAAGGCGGCCGTCGGAACGACGGAAACGCGGCGGCGCTGCGACGAATCTTTCTGCCTCCACACGGTCGCGGACCGCGACGGTGTCTTTGTCGTGCTTGATGCATCCCGGCATCCGCTGTTTCGTGATCGGCCAACGGTGACCGGCGCGCCATTCCTGCGTTTCTACGCGGGCGCTTCCATTCTCCTGGACGGCCAGGCGGTCGGCACAGTCTGTGTCTTCGACGTGGCCCCGCGTAAGGAAATCGCGCCGAAACTGATCGATGAGCTTCGCCGGATTGCCGGTATCGCCGCATCACTGCTCAAGCTCAAGGACGAGGCGCGCCGGCGCGCCCTCAAGGAGGCGGCGCTTTCGCGCGAGGAACAGCGCCTTGCCATGGCGCTTGACGCGGCGAATGTCGGCAGTTGGCTTTGGGATATCCGCGCCGGCACGGTCGCGGGCAACAGCGCGATGATGCGCATGTTCGGACTGTCGGCTGAACACTCGGTCGGCGCCAGGGCGATCTTCGCCGCCATCCATCCCGACGACCGTATCGCGACGTTTTCCAAGCTCAGGCAGGCTATGGCGGCGAACGAGGAATATGACGGCATGTTTCGCATCCGCGACAGCGGGCGCTGGCTGCTTGGGCGCGGCAGGGTGCACGACCGCGACGGCAAGGGTGCTCCGCTGACCTTCCTCGGCATGACCATCGATGTCACGGACCAGCAGGCTTCGGTGCAGCGGACGCGGCTTCTGCTCAAGGAACTGAACCACCGCGTCAAGAATACTTTGGCGATGCTGCAGTCGTTGGCGCGTCAGACGCTTCGACAAACGAGCGATCCTGTCGAGTTCATGGCTGCATTCGCCGGTCGTCTTCAGTCCATCTCGGACGCGCACGGGCTGCTCTCCGACTACGAATGGGGCACCATCCGCCTCTCGGAGCTGATATCGAAGCAGTTGCGCCCCTATGTCAGCGACTATGCTGAACAGGTCGAGATCCATAAGGACGAAATCCTGCTAGGCCCCGATCAGGCGGTGGGCCTTGGGCTGGTGCTGCACGAACTGGCGACGAACGCCCTGAAATACGGATCGCTTTCGGTCCCGAAAGGCAAGGTCGTGCTGACCGCGCGCGGTGTCGTCGAAGACGGCGACTCCGTACTACATCTGACCTGGACCGAGGTGGGCGGCCCGCCGGTCCGCGAGCCGAGACGACGTGGCTTCGGTTCGATCCTGATCGAGCGCAGCCTCGACAAGATCATAGGCAGTTCCGTGAAAGTCGAATATCTGCCGGCCGGCGTGACGGCGCTCATCCGGTTGCCGCTTTAACAGTGGTTGCGGCAGCGGGATGAGGAGGCCGTTTACCTGTCGTAGACCTCAGTGCCTGAGTGGAAATCAACGCTGCTCGTTGCGATGACGGCCCGTGCCGAGACCGAGCAGGGCCCCGACCGCAACGGCGGTCGCCACGGCGAGCAGCGGTTGCGTTCGCAACATACCTGCGGCGGCAACGAGCGCCAGATTTGTCTGCATCGCCGCGCGGCGCCGACGCTCCTCGGCGAGCCGCCGGTCGCGGGCGCGAAGTCCTGCCATCACCGCGAAAAGGAGCAATGCTGTCACGAACAGAACGATCGCAATCGTCGCTGCAACCGCTACCGGCGAATAACGCATTGCGAGAAACAGCGTGACCGCTGCCAGGGCGAACACGTAAGCCGTGACGAGCAAGGTCGCGATGATCGCCCATAACATCGCGTTACGTCTATAGCGTGAGGTGGCAGCAGCCACATCGACTGCAAGCAAGGCGGACAAGGCGGCCCCAAGCGTTCCCATGCAAGCTACTCCGATCGCGGGTCGGGCGATGCAGGAAGTGGCCTTCCTGCGGCGGGTCGTTCACCAGGCGGACGTGCTATCGGCGCAGAAGCGCAGCCGCGATAAGGCCTATCGCCGCTGCCGCGCCGAGCGTTGCGATCGGGTGCTCGCGCACCGCCCTGCGGAGCTCCCTTTCCGTCCCGGAATAGCGGTCGCGCAAATCCGCGAGCAGTTGCTCGCCGCTGGCCAGCAGATTTTCAAGATCGGCTTCGGCCCGATCGCGCGCGCCTTTTGCCTTGGCTTTTGCGTCGTGGGAAACGGCCGCCCCGCGCTCGCTAAGCAGTCCGACGAGCGCCGCTATGTCCTCTCGAATTTCGTGGAGTTGGTCTTCGATAGGAGTTTCGCTGTGCCCGCCATTGCGTTTTCTGGTGCTCGAACTCGAGAAGAGACCCGTTGCCATGATATGAAGCTCCCTTTCGCTGCAACGCCGGCCAAGACAGCCGGCGCATGTTCCACCCCCCTCGGGCAAGGAGTGTCTCGCCCGAGATTCAGCGGAACAACGCGCGAAAGCGAGATTTGTTTCGATAAATCCTGCCGTTACCGCAAACAGTTCCTGGGAGCAGCGAAAAAGCGCGCGGGGCGGCCGGCCGCGATCAGATTGCCACCGATTGCGGCAATACGAAAGGGATGTCTCGCGTCGGAGTGGCATTGACCTGCATCCGGCAGCCGAACACGGCTTCCATGGTTTCGTCGGTCAGGACCTTCCTAGGCGGTCCGCTCGCGCGGACGCGTCCGGCCCTCATCATGACCATCTGGTCCGCGAACATCGCGGTCAGATTGAGATCGTGCATGACGGCGATGACGCCGCCCCCGCGTTCGCAGAATTGGCGCGCAAGCTGCATGATCGTCAGCTGGTGGCGGATGTCGAGGCTCGATACGGGCTCGTCGAGCAGGAGATAGCGGGGTTCGCCATCGCTGACCGGTGCCGAGATCTGGCAGAGCACGCGCGCAAGCTGGACGCGCTGTTGCTCGCCGCCCGAGAGCTCCTGATAGAAGCGCCCGGCAAAGCCCGCCAGATCGACGGCCTCGAGCGCATCGTCGGCAATGCGGTCGTTGGCGGAGTGACTGCCCGTGCCGCCGGCAGAAAGGCCGAGGCGGACGATTTCCCGCACCGTGAAGGGGAAGGAAATGACGGTCGATTGCGGCAGCACGCCGCGTTTCAGCGCAAGCTCCCACGGCCCGAGGGCGGCGAGATCATGGCCGTTGATGGTGACCTTCCCGGATACAAGCGAGAGTTCGCCGGAAACCGCCTTCAGGGTGGTCGTCTTGCCCGATCCGTTCGGGCCGACGATCGCGGTCATCTTGCCCGGAGCGGCATCGAACGAGACGCCATGGATCACCTGCCTGCCGGCAAGACGGACGGAGATATCGGAAACCTTGATCATGACGCGCTCTCAAAGTCCCATGTTCGATCGGCCGCGCAGCAGGATCCATAGAAAGAACGGCGCGCCGACGAAGGCCGTGATGATGCCGATCGGCAGTTCGGCAGGCGAAACGATCGTCCGTGCCAGCATATCGGCGAAGATCAACATCGTGCCGCCCAGCAGCGCGGAGGCGGGCAGCAGGTAGCGGTGGTCCGGACCGATGACGAGGCGAAGAAGATGCGGCACGACAATGCCCACGAAACCGATGCCGCCACTGACGGCAACGGACGCACCCGTCGCGGCCGCTACACTGAGGACCGCAATGTTCTTGAGGCGCTGGACGGGAATACCCATGTGGAACGCCGCCGCTTCGCCGAGCGTAATCGCGTTGAGACCACGCGCCAGGAAGGGGACCACGGCAAGCGACATGAGGATGATCGGGGCCGCGGCGAGGATCTTCGTCCAGTTGGCGCCGGCAAGCGAACCGAGGCCCCAGAAGGTCAGGTCCCGCAGCTGCTTGTCGTCGGCAATGAAGACGAGCACGCCGGTGACCGCACCGGTAAGCGCGCCGAGCGCAATGCCCGCAAGCAGCATTGTCGCCACCGACGTCTGGCCGCCGCGCGTCGCGATGCGATAGAGAAGCAGGGTGGTGGCAAGGCCGCCAAAGAAAGCGGCGACTGGAAGCGCGTAAAAGCCGACGAGTGCAAAGAGTGGGCCGAACACGCTCGAACCGAGGACGATCAGCAGAACGGCGCCAAGGCTGGCGCCAGACGAAACGCCGACGAGGCCGGGATCGGCGAGCGGATTGCGGAAGAGGCCTTGCATCACGACGCCGGAGACGGCCAGCGCCGCACCTACGAGCAGGCCGAGTACCGCGCGCGGCAGGCGGATGTCGAGGATGATGATGCGGTCGCGGACACTCAGCGCCTGGTCGGCACCCTCCCTGCCGGCCAGCCAATGAACGACATTGGAGAGAGAGGCGTCGGCGGCGCCGGTCATGATCGACGTGACGAATGTCGCGGTCGCAACGACTGCGAGCACGACAATCAGCAGGCGCGCAAGACCCGAGCGGTTGCCGGCGCGCCATTCTCTGACAATATTGGCGGCGAAGGCAGGCGCGCGCATGCCTTCCATCGCCTCACTGCGGGGCATTGGTCTTCCTTCCGTAGATTGCGGTGTTCAGTTCGCGGATGGCGCCGGCGGTGCGGGGGCCGAAGCCGAGCAGATGCAGCCCGTCCATGCGGATCAGCGCCTTGTTCTTTGCAGCCGGCGTCAAGCTCATCGCCGGCATGGCGAACAGTTCGTCGGTGCTGGCCGTTTCGCCGCCGCCCCGAGTCATCATCAGGACGACGTCCGGCTTGGCTTCGATGATCGCCTCGTCCGTCAGCGCCTTGTAGCCCGGAAACGTTCCGGTGGCATTGACCGCGCCGGAAAGCTGGATGATGCCGTCTGCGGCCGTGCCCGTACCGGATGCCAGGATCTTGCCGCCCTGCGTGCTGAGAATGAAGAGGACACGCTTGCGTTCGCTGTCTGGGCGCTCGGCTGCCTCTACCAGCGCAGCACCAAGGTCCTTCTCCACGGATTGCGCAAGCGCTTCTGCCTTGTCCTTCACGCCAAGAAAGGCGCCAACGGCACGGATCTTCGCGACGATACCGTTTCTGTCGAAGGTATCGGGAACGCTGGTGAAGGGGATCCTTGCTTCCTTAAGCACGGCGAGCGCCTCGGGCGGTCCGCTGCCTTCGACCGCGACGATAGCCGTCGGATTGACGGCGAGGATGCCTTCCGGAGCCAGTTGCCGCATATAGCCGACGTCCGGCAGCTTCGTTGCCGCTTCCGGATAGGTGCTGGTGGAGTCGCGACCGACGAGGCGGTTTTCCTCGCCGAGCGCGTAGATGATCTCGGTGATCGCGCCGCCAACCGACACGACGCGGGAAACGTCCGGTTGCTGCATGTCCTCGGCCATTGCCGGGCGCAGGAACGAGGGGCTTCCGGGGGCGAGTGCCGGCAGCAACAGGGGCGCGGAGAGCGCGAAAGCGGCAAGCGCCAGTTCCCAGCGGCGAAGGCGGCGGAAATCGAGACCGGTGAGCATGATCGTTCCTCAGGCTGCGACGATCGTGTTGAGCCGGGGTAGGCGTTCGACGAGGCCGCGCCACTCCGGCCGCTCGGCGAGGCCTTCCTTGCGCTTGCCGAAGAACTGGATGACCAACTCGCCCTTGGCGTCGAGTGCCTCGAGCGAGGTCACATGGCCGTCAGTCGTCGGTTTGCGGACCGCCCACAATTCGGCGATATGGTCCGTGCGCAGATGCAGATGGAACGTCGGATCCATGACGTTGAGCCACGGGCCCATCACCCCGATGTGGGCAACCGGACCGGAATGGATCTGGATGACGCCCCGGTTGCCGACGAAGCACATGATCGGCAGCTCAATTTCGGCGCTGCCGCGCATCATCGCCTCGACGCCCGCCGGATCGAGGCGCCAGGCCAAATCCTCGCCGACGACATGCAGGGCTTGGCGCCGGCCGATGTTCAGGTTGCGCAACATGCCGTGGAACTGGTGGGTGTCGGTCAGCTTCGACCAGCGGTTCCGGAGCTCCTCGGCATCGACCGCAACATCGGAATGGTCGTCACTCGACGGTGTGCTCGCGTCGGCAACGAAGTCCTGCGACTGGTCGTCCAGGCGGAAATCTTCGACGATCCTGTCATAGGCCGCTGAGTTCGAGGCAGGGCGCAGGTGAACCTTGTGGACGGCGTTGCCCCACTTGTCGAAGAATTGCAGGCTGCGGCGGACGTCGCCGTTGGAGTCGGTCTTGGTGACAGCAAAGCCGTGGGCCCAGGCACCCGGGAAGATGCGCAGGTCGATTTCGGCTCCCAGCACCAGGGCCGCCGCCTTTCCTGTCTTGATGTTCTCGTAGACGCCGATCTTCTCGTGGACCGCGCTTTCGTTGCGAGTGAGCGCGAGTACTTCACCCAGTTCCTCGACCCGCTCCAGAAAGCGGTTGGCGTCGCTATCGATGCGAAACGTCGTGAGCCCGCATTCAGCAGCAACGAGCGCGGCTTCCGAAACGCCGATCTGCGCGGCGATATCGCGCTCGCGCAGCTTCGGGTTCGCGGCGCGGTAGGCACGGATTTCGGAAGGGGTTGGGCGAATGCTCTCGATCATTGTCTTCTGCCTATTTGTTCAGAATCAGTTTGCCCTGACGGGTGATCCTCATCCGGTAGATCGTTCCGTCATGGGAAATGAGGATCTCGCTATCGCCGCAGAAGAGGTCGCGGCTCTCCACGATTCGCTGGTTTCGGCCGGCCAGGGTCGGCTGCGAGGGGCGCGGGGTATCGGTATCGTTAGGTGTCACGGTTTCGGCCAGTTCGCGAGGGACGGACCGGCTGTTTTTCCGAATTCCTCCCGCGTATTCCCTTTTAGTATCTTGACTTCATTACTCATATTTCTTTAAGGACGCAATACCGGATTATTATAGTCAAGTTTATGGGCGCGAGAGCTGTTCGAGGATTGCCGAGGCACGCGCGCAGATGTCGAGTGGTGTTATGATGACGCATCCTTTCCGTTTCGCCCTTTCGGCCGCATTGGCACTTTTTCCGGCAGCCGCGCCGGCCATCGCGCAGGACACTGCGACCCCAGGCGGACTCGCCATCGAACTGAACGACGTCGCTCCATCGGAGAAGGGCTGCAAGCTGACGTTCGTCGCCGGCAATGCCCTGCCGCAGTCGCTTTCGAAAGTCTCTTTCGAATTCGTTCTCTTCGATCACAAGGGATTGGTGGAGCGCATGGCCGTACTCGACTTCCGTGACCTGCCTGCCGGCAAGACAAAAGTTCGCCAGTTCGATCTGCCGGGAACGAAATGCGAGTCGGTGAAGAGTCTGCTGATCAATGATGCCCCGGCATGTGTCGGCGAGGGCGTCGACAAGAGCGCCTGCATGACGGGCCTCAAGACCGGCTCCAAGTCGGCGGTCGAGCTGAAGGGCTGAGCATGCCGGTCAGTCGGCGATGAAGGTAAGGCATCGATGAAGCAGACGGTGAAATGGACGGCTGCGATCGCGCTATCGCTTCTTGCGCATGCGAGCGGCGCGATACTGTTTAGCTCCGGCGAGGAAGAGGTTCAGGTTGCTGGTGGCGCCGCCACGGAGGTGACGCTGCTCGGCGATCCCTTCGAGGAGACGCTTCAGGCCGGAGACCCCTCTGAAATCGTTGAGCCGGCGGAAGATGTGACCGAAGAGTTGAAGCCCGACAAGGTTCAGCCGGCCGAGGAACTCAGCGAGGAAGTGCCGCCGACCACGCCTGAGGTCGTCTCCGAGCGGGCATCCGACGTCACGCCCACCGAGGCGGACGTCATCCTGCCGGCGGAGGAGATGCCGACCCTTCAGCAGCCGGAGGCCGCGGTAACAGCCAGCGTGGCGCCCGTCGAGACCGTCGTTCCGGAGGAAAAACCGGAGCCGGAAAAGGTCGAGAAGCCGAAGGCAGAAAAGCCGGAGCCAAAAAAGGAGCCGGTGAAGAAAAAGAAAGTCACCCGGAAAAAGGCCGGTGACGGCGGCGAGCAAGCGAAATCGCAGGTCAAAGGCACGGCCGACGGCGTAGAAAACGCCGCTGCAAGCGCGGCCACGGGCGACAAGGGCCGCGTCGCGCAGCAATCCGGAAACGCGGCCGTGTCGAACTATCCGGGCAAGGTGCGTAGCAAGCTCAATCGCGCCTTCCGCTATCCCTCCGAGGCAAAGCGCCAGCGTCTACGCGGCGTCGCCCAGGTTCGCTTCACGGTAACCTCCGGCGGTGGCGTGGCGGGTGTCAGCCTGGCGAAGAGCGCCGGTTCGCCGATCCTCGATCAGGCCGCGCTTGACGCCGTACGCCGCGCGGCTCCGTTTCCAGCGATTCCCGCCGGTGCGGGGCGCGAAAGTTGGGTTTTCACCATCCCGCTCGCCTTCAACCGATGAATTGATGCGCGCGCGAGGGACGACAGTTCCCCACGTCCCGCAGCCGCCGCTGAATGTCGGCGACTCGCGCGACAAAAAATATGAATTTAATACTCATGTTTATACTTTACTCTGATTATCAAGTTTAATAAGTTGCCGCCGTCACGCAACCGTTCGGTGTGTGTTCTGAATCAAATCCCGAGGGTGACCGGCGAAAAAACGTCGGCCGCCATGGAAACAAGATGGAGAGGGATGCATGCGCGGCAAGCGGCAGAACGCAGGCAAAGGCAGCAAGGGCAAAGCGGCGAATGCGGAACCCGAACCGAGGCCCGATGCCGGCAAGGCGACGCTCGAGGGCCGCAGCTTCCTCTACGTTGGTGGCAGGGACTGCCAGGTTGCACATCTGCGCGAGATCGCCAGTTCCTTCGGCGCGGAGTTGATCCATCACGATGGGGGGCTGCGCGAAGCCGTGTCGCGCATCGACCGCGTCCTTCCTTCCGTCGATTGCGTCTTCTGCCCCATCGATTGCATCAGTCACGACGCGTGTCTTCGCGTGAAGACCGGCTGCAAGAAGTGGGGCAAGGCCTTCGTGCCGCTCCGCAACGGCTCGAAATCGAGCCTGGAGCGGGCGCTACAAGATCTCACCACCAATAACAGCCGCGACGGCTGAATTTTTTCGAAGAACAGCGGCACGCTTGCGCGAGGGCGCGGCGCCGGGAGAATTGACGATGAATGATGAACCCCCAGATCAGATGATGCTGATCGGCCTGCACAAACTGGCCTCGCAATTCGGCGATGGACTGGTGCCCGAGCTTTACGAACTGCTGACCCGCCGGACCCGCATGTTGGAGGAAAATCCGAACGTTGCCGAGTTCCCGACATGGCAGGTGCGGCAGCCGGCCAGGGATCCTCTCGGCCTTGCGTCACCGCTTGAGGGCGCTATCCTGCCGTTCCGGAGCGTCGGGACCGACGCTCCGTTGAAAAAAGATCGAGCATAGAGCAATTCCAGGGAAAAGTGTGTAACGGCTTTCCGTCCGGAATTGCGTAATTTCAAAGAATTAGAGCGTTTCACCGTTCCGATGAGACCGTGAAATGCTCAGGAGCGACGAAATGTACTTCGCGATGAACCGTTTCCGCATTGCAATCGGTCAGGAAGAGGCGTTCGAGGCCGTCTGGAAAGGCCGGGACTCGAGCCTCGCCGAAATGCCCGGCTTCATCGCCTTCCACCTGCTTCGCGGGGAGAGCGTGCCGGAAGAAGGCTATACACCGTTCATTTCGAAATCGACCTGGGAAAGCAAGGACGCTTTCGTCGCCTGGACGAAGTCGGAAAACTTCCGCGCGGCGCACCGGAGCGCCGGCGACAACAAGGCCATGTATCTCGGTCCGCCGAAATTCGAGGGCTATTCCGTTGTCGAGGGCGCGTAGATCATTTCATTGTTTCGCTGAACCAGTGAAATGCTCTGACTCCTTGTAATGAGGCAATCGCCGCTTCCGGCACTCTCAACTCACCTTCGATGGAAGAAACGCTCCTAGCGCCACGGCGAGCCAGCCGGCCGTCATGGTCAGCCCGCCGAGCGGCGCCGACATCGGGAAGAGGCCGTGGCCAAGAGCATGGCGCGCGGTGAGATCGCCAGCGAAAAGCGCAGTGCCTGCGGCCAATAGCAGAGCGGCGACTGCCGCTGTCCGGAAATGGGTCCATCCGGCGTGGAGCGCCACGAGTGCCGGCGCATGGGCGAGGCACATCGCGGAGGCGCCACCGAGTAGTCTCGGGTCGGCGCCGTGCGAGGCCGCTGCCGCGGCGGCGACACCGGTAATCCCCATCAGCCCGGCGACGAAAAGGACGGTCGAGCGCGCTCCGCTGTTCGGCATCGAAGACTATTCCTTGTTCTGCATGTGATGGGCGAGCCGCGTGATCGGTTCGAGAATGATCGCCCGCAATTTCGGATGCGCAACCGTCTCTTCGAGCGCGCGCGTAAAGCAAAGTAGCCATTCGTCGCGCTCGGCCGGGCCGATTTCCGCGATGAAATGCCGACGGCGCAGCATCGGATGGCCGCGCTTTTCCACATAGATCGGCGGCCCGCCGAGCCAGCCGGTCAAGTATTCGTATAGCTTTTCCTCGCTGCCCGAGAGGTCCGGCGGATGGACGGCCCGGCAGCGGGCGGCTTCCGGAAGGCTGTCCATGAGCACGTAGAAGCGCTGTGTAAGGGCGCGAACCGCGGCGTCGCCGCCGATCGCTTCATAAAGGGTTGTCGTTCCGGTTTCCGCCATATCGCCGTCCTTTGCCGGATTGGTATAACGCGACCCGCCTTCCGACAATCGCTTTCACCGTCTTCTGTTTGCGGCGTTTCATCGCGGTGGCAAACGGACGCCTTGACAAACCGTCCAGACGGTATCTTTATGGGGCATGACAAACGCCTATCACAGGAAAAAGCAGCCGGAGCGGGTTCGCCAGCAATTGCTGGAGGTCGCCGCACGCCTGTCGCTGGAGCAGGGCATCGGTGCCGTGACGCTGGACGCGGTGTCACAGGCGGCGGGCGTCAGCAAGGGCGGGCTCCTGCATCATTTCCCGAACAAGCTCGCCCTGCTCGACGGCCTCTTCGATGAACTCATCGCGCGTTTCGACCGGGCGATCAAGGAGGCGATGGAAGGCGACGATATCGAGCGGGGGCGGTTTACGCGCGCCTATCTGACGGTCTGCTTTGCGCTCGAGGCGGAGGCAGACGGGAAGGGATGGCAGGTGCTGACGATCGCATTGCTCGCCGAGCCGCATCTCAAGGCGCGCTGGCGCGACTGGGTGGCACGACGCGCGGACGAGTTCGCAGCAACCGATTCCTCGCCGAACTGCCTGCTCGCCCGGTTTGCCGCCGACGGCGTCTGGCTGGCGGACCTGCTTGAGAGCCATGAGCTCGACGCAGCAACGCGGGCGCTTGTGCTCGAGGAGCTCAAGGCGCTTTCACGGCAATAGGCAAGAAAGTCGGAGCAGATCACTCTCAAACTACCCACCGGAGACGTCCCATGAACCCCGCCATGCTCTATACGGTCCTGGTGATCGCCATCGTCTTCGAGGTGCTCGGCACCTCCGCGATGCAGGCGGCGCAGCATTTCTCGCGGCTGGCGCCCACCGTGGTCATGGTGCTGTGCTATGGCGTCGCGTTCTTTTTCCTGTCCTCTACGCTGCGCTATATTCCGGTCGGAATCGCCTACGCGCTGTGGAGCGGTCTCGGAATCGTGCTGATCTCTGTCGCCGGCTATCTCGTCTTCGGTCAGAAGCTCGACCTGCCGGCCGTATTCGGGCTGGTGCTCATCATCGCCGGCGTGTTGGTTCTCAATCTCTTTTCCAAATCGACGTTCCACTGACCGTCGGCGGTGCCTTTCGCGCGGCGTTTCGCGTTGTACGCTACCAAATGCCGCGCTGGTCAATGCAACATTTCGCTACAGACTACGCTCGAAAAACCCCTGAAATTCATTGAAATGGCTGATCTGTTTCAATAGCATCACCTGCGTCCTTTCTTTGATGCGGCATGGATGCATCCCATCCCATCTCCCTGATAATGCGAAGGAATTTTGGGAATGCAGGCGGTTTTCGACGGCCACAACGACGTGCTTCTGCGCCTCTGGCAGCACGGGCGCAGCGGAGGCGATCCGGTAACCGAATTCGTCGAGGGAGCCGACAAGGGCCACATCGATGCGCCGCGCGCCAAACAGGGCGGACTCGCGGGCGGTATTTCGGCAATTTACATTCCATCGGGCGATCTCGTGCTGAAGACGCCGGACGAAAACGGCCACTATGCCACGCCTATGTCCGCACCGCTTGACCGTCTGCCGTCGCTTGCCACGGCGATGGAGCTTGCCGACATCGCCATCAGGCTCGATCGCGACGGGGCCTGGAGGCTTTGCCGCTCGACCGCGGAAATCCGGTCGGCGATCGCCGACGGTATCTTCGCCTCGGTCCTGCATATGGAGGGCTGCGAGGCGATCGGGCCCGATCTAACCGCGCTCGAAACCTTCTATGCGGCGGGGCTTCGGTCGCTGGGACCGGTCTGGAGCCGTCACAACGTCTTCGGGCATGGCGTGCCGTTCGCCTATCCCATGTCTCCGGACACGGGGCCAGGTCTGACCGAGGCGGGGTTCGAGCTGGTGCGCGCCTGCAACAGGCTCGGCATCCTGATCGACTTGGCGCACAGCACTGAACAGGGCTTCTGGGATGTGGCGAAGACAACCGACCAGCCGCTTGTCGCCAGCCATTCCAATGCCCATGCCCTGACGCCCGTCGCCCGCAATCTCACCGACCGGCAACTCGACGCCGTGCGCGAGAGCCGTGGGCTCGTCGGCCTCAACTACGCGACGACGATGCTTCGCCCGGACGGGCAGGAGAATGCCGCAACGCCTCTGTCCGACATGGTGCGCCATGTCGACCACATGGTCGAGCGCATGGGAATCGATTGCGTCGCGCTCGGATCGGATTTCGACGGCGCGACCATACCGGAGGAGATAGCCGACGCGGCGGGTAACCAGAAGCTCGTTGCCGCACTGCAAGACGCTGGATATGGTGAGGCCGAACTGGCAAAGATATGCCGGGAGAACTGGCTGAGAGTTCTGGGACAGGCGTGGCACGAAGCTGCCTGACCTATGAAGAAAGCCCGCAAAGGGCATTAAACGAGGGAACTGCAAAAAATGATGCACAAGCTCAATGGACGTTTTCGACTGCTTGCCGCCTCGGCGGCACTTGCCATGGCGATGGGCGCTTCCCAGCCTGCCTTCGCAGAGACGCCGAAGGACACGCTGGTTGAAGCCTTCGCGATCGACGACATCATCACCATGGATCCGGGCGAGGCTTTCGAGCTTTCGACCGCCGAGATGACTAGCAATACGTACAGCCTGCTCGTCCGCCTGGATCTCAACGACACGACCAAGGTCGTCGGCGATCTCGCGGACAGCTGGACGGTCTCCGACGACGGCCTGACCTATACGTTCAAGCTGAAGCCCGGCATGAAGTTCGCCTCCGGCAATCCGATCACGGCCGAAGACGTCGCCTATTCGTTCGAACGCGCCGTCAAGCTCGACAAGAGCCCGGCCTTCATCCTTACCCAGTTCGGCCTCAACGGCGACAACGTCACCGAAAAGGCGAAGGCGGTTGACGAGACGACCTTCGTCTTCACTGTCGACCAGGCCTACGCACCGAGCTTCGTCCTCAACTGCCTGACCGCGACGGTTGCTTCGGTCGTCGACAAGAAGCTGGTACTCGAACACGTCAAGCCGATGACGCCGACGGAAGAGTACAAGTATGACAACGACTTCGGCAACGAATGGCTGAAGACGGGTTATGCCGGCTCCGGCCCGTTCAAGCTGCGCGAATGGCGGGCGAACGAAGTCGTCGTGCTGGAACGCAACGACAACTATTATGGCGAACCGGCAAAGCTTGCCCGCGTCATCTACCGGCACATGAAGGAAAGCTCCGGCCAGCGGCTGGCACTCGAAGCCGGTGACATCGACGTCGCCCGCAACCTGGAACCGGGCGACTACGAGGCCGTGGCTAAGAACAGCGATCTGGCGACAACCAGTGCGGCGAAGGGTACCGTCTACTACATCAGCCTCAACCAGAAGAACGAAAAGCTCGCCAAGCCCGAGGTGCGCGAGGCCTTCAAGTATCTCGTCGACTACGACGCGATCGGCTCGACCCTGATCAAGGGCATCGGCGAGATCCATCAGAGCTTCCTGCCAAAGGCCGTTCTCGGCGCGCTTGACGAAAACCCCTACAAGTTCGATGTGGCAAAGGCCAAGGAACTGTTGGCGAAAGCCGGCTATGCCGACGGCTTCTCCGTCACCATGGACGTGCGCAATAGCCAGCCGGTCACCGGCATTGCCGAATCCTTCCAGCAAACGCTGGGGCAGGCGGGCGTGAAGCTCGAGATTATCCCCGGCGACGGTAAGCAGACGCTGACGAAATACCGCGCCCGCAACCACGACATGTATATCGGCCAGTGGGGCATGGATTATTTCGACCCGAACTCGAACGCCGAAACATTCACCAGCAACCCGGACAATTCCGACGAAGGCAAGAACAAGACGCTTGCCTGGCGTAATGCCTGGGACGTTCCGGAGCTGACGAAGAAGACCAAGGAGGCACTTCTCGAGCGTGATAGCGCCAAGCGCGCCGAGACCTACAAGGAACTCCAGAAGACAGTTCTCGCGGAGAGCCCGTTCGTCATCATCTTCCAGCAGACGGAAGTTGCGGGCCACCGCGGCAACCTGAAGGGCCTCAAGCTCGGTCCGAGCTTCGACACCAACTACGTTTGGAACGTCTCCAAGGAATAAGCCGAAAGGAACGTTCCCTTGAGCATGAGCGGAACAGAACGACTGAGCGGGCGCAGACGCGCCCGCTCCCGAAAGGCTGTGGTCTCGGCGCTGCAATTCCTTGTCGTCGTGGCAACCACCTATCTCGGCCTTCTCGCCGTCACATTCTTCATCGGTCGGGTGATCCCGATTGATCCGGTGCTCGCCGTCCTCGGCGACCGGGCGCCTTCGCATGTCGTCGAGAGGACGCGCGAGGCGATGGGGCTCAACCTGCCTCTCTACCAGCAATTCTTCATCTATGTCCGGCAGGCGCTTTCCGGCGATTTCGGCGTTTCGGTGCTGACGACCAACCCGGTGATGACGGATATCCGCCGCGTTTTCCCAGCGACGATCGAGCTTGCGACGCTCGGAACACTGATCGGCGCCTTCATCGGTGTCCCGCTCGGCGTGCTCGCAGCGGTCAAGCGCGGTAGCATCGCCGACCAGATCGTTCGGGTGATCGGCCTCGTCGGCTACTCGGTTCCGATCTTCTGGCTGGCGCTGCTGGCGCTGCTCGTCTTCTACGCCCGGCTGCAATGGGTCGCCTATCCCGGCCGCATCGATATCGTCTACGAATATACGTTTTCGCCGATCACCGGCTTTTATCTTGTCGATGCGCTGTGGCAGGGGCAGTGGGATGTCTTCCGCGACGTCTTCCGCCACATCATTCTGCCCGCGTCGCTGCTCGGCTATTTCTCGCTCGCCTATATCAGCCGCATGACCCGCAGCTTCATGCTGAACGAGCTGCAGCAGGAATATATCGTCGCCGCGCGCGCCAAGGGTCTTTCGGAAGCGCGGATCATCTGGGGCCACGCGTTGCGCAACGCGGCCGTGCCACTGGTGACGGTGATCGCGCTCTCCTATGCGGGCCTGCTCGAAGGCTCGGTGCTCACCGAAACCGTCTTCGCCTGGCCGGGGCTCGGCCTCTACATCACCAATTCGCTGCAGAATGCCGACATGAACGCCGTACTCGGCGGAACGATTGTCATCGGGTCGGTCTTCGTCGGCATCAATCTCCTGTCCGATCTACTCTACCGGACGCTCGATCCAAGGACGCGCGCACGATGAGCCTTGCCACCGAAACACGACCGATGACACGCCGCGAATGGCTGCTGTCCGACCGGCCGCAATCGCGCACCCAGGCGCGTCTCGGCCGCGCCTACATGACCTGGCGCCGTTTTTCGGCCAACCGCCTGGCTGTACTCGGCCTCATCATTCTGCTCGGGCTGATCTTCGTGGCAGCCTTTGCCGATGTGCTGGCGCCGCATTCGCCGGTGATCGGCAACCTCGCTGGCGCACGGTTGCTGCCGCCGGGAGGCGAGGGGTATCTACTCGGCACCGACGACCAGGGCCGGGACATCCTGTCGCGACTGATCCACGGGTCGCGGCTGACGCTTGCTGTGGTCGTGCTCGTCGCGATCATCGCCGCGCCGGTCGGCCTTATCGTGGGGGCTGTCGCCGGATACTCCGGCGGTTGGGTCGACGCCGTGCTGATGCGCATCACCGATATCTTCCTCGCCTTTCCAAAGCTCGTCCTGGCACTTGCCTTCGTCGCGGCGCTTGGACCCGGCATCGAAAACGCCGTCATCGCGATTGCGATCACCTCCTGGCCGCCCTACGCGCGCATTGCCCGCGCCGAGACGCTGACGGTGCGCAATTCCGACTATATCGCCGCAGTGCAGTTGATGGGGGCGTCGTCGGCGCGCATCATCTTCCGCCATGTCATGCCGATGTGTTTGTCGTCGCTGATCGTGCGCGTCACGCTGGACATGGCCGGCATCATCCTGACGGCGGCGGGCCTCGGCTTCCTTGGCCTCGGCGCGCAGCCGCCGCTGCCGGAATGGGGTGCGATGATCGCCTCCGGCCGCCGCTTCATTCTCGATCAATGGTGGGTTGCCACCATGCCCGGTATCGCCATCCTGATCGTCAGCCTCGGCTTCAACCTGCTTGGCGACGGTCTGCGCGACGCGCTGGACCCGCGGGAGAGCGGCCAATGAGCGCGCTCTTGACCGTTGAAGACCTGAGGGTCCGGTTTCCGACGCGCACCGGTGTCGTCGAGGCCGTGCGCGGCGTCTCCTTTGCGCTCGGGCGCGAACGTCTCGGCATCGTCGGCGAAAGCGGTTCCGGCAAATCGCAGACGGGCAGGGCGATCATGGGGCTCACGCCGCCGCATGCCGAAGTGACGGCAAAGACGCTTTCGTTCGGCGGTATCGATTTGCTTTCCGCTCAGCCAAAAGTCCGCCGCGACCTTCGCGGCAAGCGCATTGCGATGATCCTGCAGGATCCGAAATATTCGCTGAATCCGGTGATGAGCATCGGCCGGCAGATCGTCGAGACGCTTCGGCGGCACGAGAGTGTCAGCCGCGCGGAGGCCCGGGAGAGGGCGCTGGACATGCTGGCGGCGGTGCAGATTCGCGACCCGGCTCGCGTGTTCGACCTTTACCCGCACGAGGTCTCAGGTGGCATGGGCCAGCGCGCGATGATCGCCATGATGCTGGTCGCGGGCCCGGAGCTTCTGATTGCCGACGAGCCGACGTCGGCTCTTGATGTGACGGTGCAGCTCGAAGTGCTGTCGATCCTCGATAAGCTGGTCGCGGGCCGCGGCATGGGATTGATCTTCGTCTCGCACGATCTCAGGCTCGTCTCGTCTTTCTGCGATCGGGTGCTGGTCATGTATGCCGGCAAGATCGTCGAGGAAATCGCCGCATCGGATCTTGGCAACGCCAAGCATCCCTATACGCAGGGCCTCCTAAACTGCATGCCCGTCATCGGGGCGGACCGCCATCCCTTGCCCGTCCTCGACCGCAAGCCGGAGTGGGCGCTATGACGACTGCCGTTTCCGTTCAAAATCTCACGGTGAGCTATGACGACTTCAAGGCGCTGGACGCGGTCGGCGTTGATGTCGCTTCCGGCGAGTCCTTCGGCCTCGTCGGCGAGTCCGGCTCGGGAAAATCGACGCTTCTCAGGGCCGTTGCCGGGCTTGCGCCGGTAGCCGAGGGTACGATCCGTGTCGAGAACCGACAGCTTCAAGGCGCCCGCCGTGACAAGGCCTTTTACCGCTCGGTGCAGATGGTGTTTCAGGACCCCTACGGCTCGCTGCATCCGCGCCAGACGGTTGATCGGCAATTGCTGGAGCCACTGGCGATCCACGGCGTCGGCGACGGCGAACGCCGCATCCTGAAGGCGCTGGACGAGGTGGGACTCGGTTCCGGCTTTCGCTTCCGCTATCCGCACCAGTTGTCCGGCGGCCAGCGTCAACGCATCGCCATTGCGCGGGCGCTGATCCTCGAACCTTCCATCCTGCTGCTCGACGAGCCGACGTCGGCGCTCGATGCGTCCGTCCAGGCGGAAGTGCTCAACCTTCTCGAACAGGTGCGTCGCGACCGCAAGCTGACCTTCATCATGGTCAGCCACGACCTCGGCGTCGTCACTCATATGTGCGACCGGCTGGCGGTCATGCAGAACGGACGCGTCGTCGAACGGCTGTCGTCGGCCGATCTCGTCGCGGGACGCATCGGCGAGGACTATACCCGCAACCTGATGGTGGCGAGCAAAGGCTTTCGGCGGGGTTGAACTCCCCGAAGCGGCCTCTATTCGCGCGCCGGCCCTCAATCTCCCTGTGAAACGCAAAAACGCACCGAGACAATGTCTCGGTGCGTTTGCAGAATAGCGACTTTCTGGTCTTCACTTGCGCCGCAGGAAGCCGTCCGGAGCAACCGTGATCATCAGTTTCTGGTCGATGGATCGGTCGATCTCGAATTCCGGGTGCGATTCGAGATATTTCCACACGGCCGTCTTGGGGTTGTTTCCCTTGCCCCATGGACGATCGGGGTAGGCCTCTTCCGGAAGGTCTTCGATGACGGTGTCGAACACGACGCAATAGCTGTCCTTCGTGGTCAGCGGCGCGTAGGCCTCCAGTTCCGCCAACACGTGATCATGCGTGTGGTTGCTGTCGAGGCAGACAAGGACGCGCGAGAACGGTTTTGCAAAGTCGTAGACCCGCTCGACGACGTTGCGCTCGATGCTCGACCCCTGGATCATATGGATCCGGGACGACATAGGGTGGGCCTCGATGGCCTCGCGGTTGTGGGCGCGGATATCGATGTCGACGCCCAGCACCTTCCTGCGCGGGGCGCGGGGGTCGAATGTCGTGCCGGCCTCGATCGCGTCGCTCATGTCGAGCAGCGCCAGGATCGATGCGCTCATGATGAGCGAACCGCCGTGAGCGATGCCGGTTTCGATGATGAGATCGGGACGTGCCGACCAGATGATCTCCTGCATCGCGACGATGTCCTGCGGATACTGGATGATCGGCCGGTCCATCCAGAAGTAGTTGTAGGAATATTTCGGACCGATCGACTGGCGCAGGAAATCGGCGGCACTCTTGCGGAACTCGCTGTTTGCTTCGATCTCGGAGATGCGCGCGGCGACCTCCTTTCGGAAATCAGTCATGGTCGACCTCGATATAGGTATATGCATTGTTGGACATTCGCTTGATCTCGTCGAGATAATTGCGGTTCATCACGTAGATGCTCGAACCGGAGGGCAAGTCCGCCAGCACGTCCTCAGGCGCGCGGACGCGCAGTCCGGTAATCGGCAGGTACTTGCCTTGCTTGGCCGGGTTGATGTCGATGACCGCTTTCACCGGCAGCCCTGCGCGCGTGCGCAGCAGCGAGAAGATGACGCCCTTCGACGCTCCGCCCCAGATCACCGCCGGCTCATGGTCCGCCGTATCCAGCGCGTCGAGCTTGCGGGTGAAGTCCTCGGGAAGGCCGGCCCGGTCCTTCTCGTCGATGACGGGTTTGCGCAAGGAATTCAGTTCTGCGACCACGAACAAATACTGGCCGCCGAAGACCCGGCCGCTCGAAATGACGTTGCCGAAGATCCGGTGAAAATCGGACAGCCTGAAATAGTTGACGTGTTCGTAAAAGATGTCGAACCAGGCCCGGCGCTCGCAGATCCAGTCGAAGCAGGGGACCTCGATATAGATCTTCCCCTGGCCGCCGTTCGCCTCTTTCAATTGCTCAAGGAAGGCGACGGGATCGGGAATGTGCTCAAGCACATGGCGGAGGATGAGGCCCTTGGCCTCAATGCCCGAGCCGGGCTGGAAATATTCCCGGCGGACTCGGTGGTTGTCACCCTCATAGGCGGGGTCGAAACCGGTGATGTCCACTCCTTCGCCCAGAAGCTTTTCGAGGAAGAAGGCCTTGCCGCATCCCACCTCGACGAGTTCGTGGCGTCCCATCGTGTCGAGGATGATCCTGGCGACATCATCGAGATGCCGTTGAAACGACGGGCTGACCGCCTGCTCGTTCTGATAGCTCGTATCGTAAACCATCAGTTCCGGCCGGAAGGCCGCATTGCGCACCAGGCCCGTGCCAGGATCCTCCACAAGGCGCATTTCCCCGCGCGGCGAGGATATTGCCTCCTCGGCACTGTCGTACATCTTGTTCTGAAAAATCGGCAACTCGCGCTGCTCGTAAAGCACCCGCGTGGAGTTTCCTGATGCCATAAGTGGTTCCTCAGCCTGTCGGTTCACCTGACGCCCACGACAAAAGGCGGGTCGACGAGGTTTTCGGCTCGACCTCCGAAATTGAGCAGGTCCCGCCTACCATGTTCGTCGGCGATTCTCTCGGCAAATTCTCGGATCGTTACCGGTATGCCTGAACAAATATTGACCGCTCCTTGCGCGGTGCTGACCGAAGTGTCCACGATCATCCTGGCGGCTTCGCTGACCTCGAGAAAATCGCGAACCTGGAGACCTTGGGTCAAATCCGCTCTCTGCCCCGCGGCAAGGCATTTTCTGAGATAGGGAACGAAGCGCCGCTCGTCTTCTCCTTCTCCGTAAAGATAGAACAGTCGGCACCAGGCAAATTCGACGCCCGCCTGCGGCAGCCATTGTGAAAGCGCCATGAAGGCCGCCGCCTTGGCGCCCGCATACGGTGTCAGGGGCTTGAGCGGCGTATCGATGGTGAGAGGCCGGTCTGTAAGCTCGTATTCAAAGCATGTTCCTATGCCGACAAAGCGCCTGACGCCAGCGGCCGCAGCACCCTTGGCGATCGCCAGAGTGCCGGTGAGACAATCGAGGTTGAGGGGTGAGGCGAGGTATTTGCCGGGCTCGGCATACCATGCCAAGTGGATGACCGTGTCGATCCCGGCGAGTGCTTGCGTCCACCATTCCGCCGACTCGGAAAAAAGCGCATCGGTTGCAAGTATGCGCCCGATTCCGGCCATGCCGACGAATCTGTCCTCGCTTGCTGGGCGGACGACAGGACATGCGACAATGCCGCGTTCGGTCAATTCGCGTAAAACATGGCGGCCGACAAAACCGGTGGCGCCGGTGAGAAGGACTTGTTTGGTCAAGCGTTTTCCAGTCGCGGGCGAGGGCGATTTTTGCAAGGCATAGTGTTCATGGGACTGATATCAGGTTTCCGCGCACTAACGTCTTTCGATCGCACGGAAATGATGGTACCGCCCTCCAAAGTCGTCGCTATGAACGCTTCGGCCAATTGAGAGGACATGCCATGCAGCGCTTCAGGCGCATCCATACGGAACTTCCCGGCCTGACGGTGGTCGAGCGCATGCAGTTCGGTGACGAGCGTGGTTTCTTCTCGCGTTTCTTTTGCCAGGAGGAGCTTTCCGAGCTTGGTTCTGCCGGCACGATTGCACAAATCAATCATTCGATGACGCGCACCAAGGGCGCCGTCCGCGGGCTCCATTTCCAACGGCCTCCCTATGAGGAAGCAAAGTTCGTCTCGTGTCTCGCCGGTGCGGTGTTCGATGTCGCCGTCGACATGCGGCCGGATTCGCCGACCTATTTGCGCTGGCACGGCGAAGTCCTGAGCGCCGAGAACGCGCGGTCCATGATGATCCCGGGCGGCTTTGCCCACGGCTTCCAGACCCTTACCGAAAATTGCGAGCTGATCTATCTTCACGACAAACCCTTTGCGCCGGAGGCGGAAGGCGGACTGAATGCGCTCGATCCGAGCGTAAATATCGCGTGGCCAATCGAAATCACCCAGATGTCTGAGCGCGACAGAAACCTCGCCTTCATCTGATCGCCGGCAGGGGTGGGGCGCTTACTGCATGATTCCTCAAATCGGAATCGATTTGAGGAATCATGCAGCGATTCAAACTGCCACAGCGACCTTTGCGCGTCTCAAAAGACGCGCTGCGCTGTGGTCGCGCCCTCAGATTACCCGCACTTCCGGAATCGCGACAACGAAGCGGCCGCCCCAGGAGCGGACGTGGTCATTCGCAGCAACGATCTCGTCCGTCAGGTTCCAAGGAAGGATCGCGACGTAGTCGGGCTTGGCGGCCGCCAGTTCGTCCGGCGCATGGATTGGGATGTGGCTGCCGGGTGACAACTTGCCCTGTTTCAGGTCGTTACGATCGACGATGAAGGCTATGTCTTCGGAGGTAAGGCCGCAAACATTGAGGAAGGTGTTGCCCTTGGCCGCCGCGCCGTAAGCCGCCACGGTCTTGCCCTCGGCCTTTGCGTCCGCGAGAAAAGCCCGGAACTCCTCGCAGACCGCTGCGATACGCTTTCCGAACGCCGTGTAGGTCTCCATGCGCATCAGACCGGCCGCAGCTTCGTCGGCGCGCACCTTCGCGAGGCCCGCGGTTTCTGGTCGCTTGCCGCCCGCCAGTTGCGCATAGACGCGGAGCGAGCCGCCATGGGTCGGTAGTTCCTCGACGTCGAAGACGTGCAGGCCGCAGGATTTGAAAATGCGCTCGACCGCGACGAGCGACAGGTAGGAGTAGTGCTCGTGGTAGATCGTATCGAACTGGATGCCTTCGATCGTGTGCAGCAGATGCGGGAATTCGAAGGTCGCCACGCCGTCCGGCTTGAGCAGGATCGGGAAACCGCTGACGAAATCGGCTATGTCCGGCACGTGCGCCAGAACATTGTTTGCGGCCGTCAGGTCGGCGCGGATGCCGCGGGCGACCAGTTCACTCGCGGTTATCTGCCCGAAGAAGGCGACGTGGGTCGGGACGTTGCGGCCTTCGGCGATCTTGGCGGCATTGGCCGCCGGTTCGACGCCAAGCACCGGAATATTCTTCTCGGCGAAATATTGCAGCAGATAGCCGTCGTTGGAGGCAACCTCCACCACCTGCGACGTGCCGTCGAGATTGAAACGGCCGATCATCTTTTCGGCATAGCGCCGGGAATGGTCCAGCCAGCTCGTCGAGAACGACGACAGGTAGTGATATTCCGCGTTGAAGATTTTATCGGCCGGTACCGTTTCGGTGGTCTGGACGAGCAGGCACTCCGAGCAGACCATCACCTGCAGGGGAAAGGCCTGCTCCCGCGCGATCGCTTCTTCGGTCGGCTCGAGAAAAGAGTTGGACCAGGGCGTCGCACCCAGGTCGGCAACCAGGGTTGCAAGCGGGGTCGAGCAGAAACGGCAGTGATGAGGCATTATCATGGGCGACCTTTCGTAAATGCGGCGATCTGGCCGAGCGTGAGCTGGCGCGCGGCCTCGCCCCGGCGCCAGCCGTTGTACCAGTGGGCGGTCCACTCGATCGCCTGTCGCTGCGTCAGTCGCGCGCGCCAGGCGAGGGTCTCGGCTGCGAGTGCAGGGTCAAGACCGAGTGTCTGCATTTCGCGCGGTTGCGCGAGCGAGGAAACATCGTCCCATTGCGGGGACAGGCCCATTGCCGCCTGGATGGCGTTTGCCACATCGCGTACGGCAATAGGCTGTTCGGTGGGCGAGGGACCGAAGTTCAGTGCATCGACTGTGGCTTCGCCCTTGTAGAGCGATTCGGCGAGCAGGAAATAGCCGTTAAGGCAATCAAGCACGTGTTGCCACGGGCGTGTCGCCAGCGGACTGCGGATATGGAGCCGTTCACCTGAAAGCGCTGCCCGCACGATATCGGGCACCAGCCGGTCGGTCGAAAAGTCGCCGCCGCCGATCACGTTACCGCCGCGCGCCGTGGCAATGCGGATGCCGCGCTCGTTGAAATAGGAACTGCGCCAGGTCGCGACCGCGATCTCGCACGCGGCCTTCGAGCCCGAATAGGGATCGTGGCCGCCAAGCGTGTCGGTCTCCTGATAGTGGCGGCCGCTCTCGTCGTTGCGGTAGACCTTGTCTGTCGTCACCACGAGGATAGCCTTGACCGACGGCACGGCGCGCGCGGCTTCCAGAAGTCGGATGGTGCCCATGACGTTGACGTCGAAGGTTTCGGCGGGCGCCGCATAACTTTCCCGCACCAGCGGCTGTGCCGCCATGTGCAGAACGATTTCCGGCTCGCTCGTCCGCAGGGTCTCGGCAAGTGCTTCGCGATCGCGAATGTCTCCGAGCTGCCCGTCCGGTAATTCGCCCCCATGCAGCAGGGCGTAGAGCGATGGCTGCGAGACCGGCGGCAGGGCGTAGCCGCTGACATGCGCCCCCATCTCTCGCAGCCACAGTCCAGCCCAACCGCCCTTGAAGCCGGTATGGCCGGTGAGAAGGACGCGCGTTCCCGCCCAGAACTCTGGATCAGGCAGACGGGTCATGACCAGACCTTCCAGGGTGCGCGGTTCTGCTGCCAGAGTTCTTCGAGCTGGTTCTTGTCGCGCAGCGTGTCCATCGGACGCCAGAAGCCGTCATGCTGGAAGGCCATCAACTGGCCGTCCTGCGCCAGGCCTTCGAGCGGCCCGTCTTCAAAGGGGCTGTGATCGCCTTCGATGCGATCGAGCACGGCGCGGTTGAGCACGAAGAAGCCGCCGTTGATGCGACCGTTGTCTCCTGCAGGCTTTTCCGTAAAGCTGTAGACCCGGCCGGAATCTATCGCGAGCGCGCCGTATCGTCCCGGGGGCACGACGCTCGTCACGGTCGCATCTCGTCCATGCCGGCGGTGGAAATCGGTCAATGCGCGGATGTCGATGTCGGCGACGCCATCGCCATAGGTGAGGCAGAAGGTATCGCCGAGATAATCGGCGACGCGCTTCAGGCGCCCGCCGGTCATCGACTCCGCGCCGGTTTCCACGAGTGTTACCCGCCAAGGTTCTGCTTTGCTTGTGTGAAAAATGGTCTCTCCGGTCGCCATGTTGAAGCTGACGTCCGAGGAGTGCAGGATGTAATTGGAGAAGTACTCCTTGATCATGTAGCCGCGATAGCCAAGGCAGATCACGAAATCGGAAAAGCCGAAATGGCTGTAGATCTTCATGATGTGCCAGAGGATCGGACGGCCGCCGATCTCGATCATGGGCTTGGGTCGCAGGTGGCTCTCTTCGGAGATGCGTGTGCCGTATCCACCGGCGAGAATAACGACTTTCATGCCCGATCTGCCTCCAACCTGCGCACGTGCGCTCCGCTTTTCTCGTATTCCAGCCTTGCCCGGGGCTTGATTGGCGATGTCCTTCCTGGGGATTCGGCACGGACTGCGGAGGCGTCCGAGCGCCGCCTGGCGTTCCTTGGCGTATTTGAGCGAAAATTGCAACCATGGGGCGTGCTGAGGCTGGCCGATGCAGCCATGCCGGCTGCTTGCGCGGGTTTGGGGAAAGGCGCAAGATGCCGCTCGCTGGGGCATGGTTCACCGCGGGAGGAGCGAATCATGGATGAAATGAGCCTCACTAATCTGCAAGCGGGAAAGACGACGGTTAAGGCCGAGGCAATCGAGGCGCTGGCGGGACAAATGCGCGGTCGCGTGCTGAACGCGAACGACGCGGGCTACGACGAGGCGCGCACGATCTGGAACGGAATGATCGACCGCAAGCCTTCTCTGATCGTGCAATGCGCCGGGGCGGCCGACGTCATCAACGCGGTTCGTTTCGCGGCCGAAAACGGCCTGCTCGTCGCCGTGCGCGGCGGTGGACATAACATTGCCGGCAACGCCGTCTGCGACGGCGGCCTGATGATCGATCTGTCGCCGATGAAATCGGTGCGGGTGGACACCACGGCGAAAAAGGCATGGGTCGAGCCGGGCGCGACGCTCGCCGACGTCGACAAGGAAACCCAGGCTTTCCAACTGGTGCTGCCGACGGGGATCAATTCGACGACCGGTATTGCCGGACTGACGCTTGGCGGCGGTTTCGGATGGACCACGCGTAAGTTCGGGTTGACGCTGGACAACCTGCTTTCGGTCGATGTGGTGACGGCGAATGGCGAGCTGGTGCGCGCTAGCCCTACGGAGCATCGCGACCTGTTCTGGGCGCTGCGCGGCGGCGGGGGGAATTTCGGCGTCGTCACGGCTTTCGAATTCCAGCTCCACGAACTCGACACCCAGGTTCTCGCGGGTCTCGTCGTTCACCCCTTCGCGGACGCGCAAGCGGTCCTTCAGCAATACCGCCAAGCGCTCGAGACGGCGCCCGACGAACTCACCTGCTGGGCCGTGATGCGGCAGGCACCGCCGCTGCCATTTCTTCCGGAGGAGTGGCACGGCAAGGAAATCCTCGTTCTGGCCATGTGCTACTCAGGCGATATCGCGGCCGGGGGGCAGGCAACTGCTGCATTGCGCTCGATCGGCAATCCGATCGCCGACGTCGTCGGTCCCAGTCCCTTCGTCGGCTGGCAGCAGGCGTTCGATCCCTTGCTCACGCCGGGTGCTCGTAACTACTGGAAGAGCCATGATTTCATGGAACTGTCCGACACGACGATCGGCATCCTGCTGGACGCCATTCGTCAATTGCCGGGACCGGAATGCGAAATCTTCATCGGTCACGTCGGTGGTGCCGCTGGCCGCGTCGCTGCGGAGGAGACGGCTTTCCCACAGCGCAGTTCCCATTTCGTCATGAATGTTCATGCTCGGTGGCGCGAACCGGGAATGGACCAGACCTGCATAGACTGGGCGCGCCGCCTTTTCGAAGCCGCCAAGCCCTATGCAGCCGGAACGGCCTACATCAATTTCATGCCGGCCGATGAAATCGACCGCGTCGAGGCTGCCTATGGCAGCAATTACGGCCGGCTCGTCGAGGTCAAGCGTAGATACGACCCGCAAAACCTGTTTCGCATGAACCAGAACGTAAGGCCGATCGAGGAGCGGGGAGCGGCCTGAGCCCGCAAGAACTGCCGCCCACTGCTAAAATGTGGCCATGCGCGTTCGTCATGCGCGTGGCCGGCCTCACGTCGTGACGGCGGAACAGATGCGTAAGAGTTATCATTGTCGCCGGCGAGGGCCGGCGCCTTGGCCTGAGGGGGGCTTGATGGGAGAAGAGTCGGTAGACGACCTGTTTCAGCGCGCGGCGGAACATGCCGTGCGCTTCCGCGACAGCATATCCGCAGGCCCGCAAAAGCCGCGGGTCTCCTATCACGCATCGCTTGAGGAATTTCGTGAAGCCTTGCCAGAGCGAGGGGACGCCGGCCTTGGCGTGATCGACGCGCTTGTGGCGAAGGCGGAGCCGGGACTTCACGCGATGACGGGCCCGCGCTTCTTCGGCTGGGTCATCGGCGGGTCGCATCCGGTCGGTGTCGCCGCCGACTGGCTGACGAGCGCCTGGGGCCAGAACACCGGCAACCATCATGCGACACCGGCAGCGGCGGCCGCCGAGGCGGTTGCCGGCAACTGGCTGCTCGACCTTCTCGATCTGCCGAGAGAGAGTTCCATCGGTTTCGTTACCGGCGCGACGGTCGCCAACTTTGTCTGCCTCGCCGCGGCACGCGGCAATGTGCTGCGAAACGCCGGCTGGGATGTCGAAGGGCAGGGCCTGTTCGGCGCAGCGCCAATCACGGTTCTGATTGGCGACGACGCCCATGCGACGGTTTTCTCCGCCCTGCAGTTTCTCGGCCTCGGGCACGACCGGGTTGTCCGCGTGAAGACCGATGAGGCCGGCCGCATTGTCGTGTCCGATTTCGCCGATGCGGCTGGCAAGGTCTCCGGCCCCTGCATTGCCATCCTTCAGGCTGGACAGATCAATACGGGCGCCTTCGACGATTTCGACCGCATCATCCCTATCGCCAGGGATATCGGCGCCTGGGTTCATGTCGATGGCGCGTTCGGCCTTTGGGCGCGCGCCTGCCCGCAAAGGAGTGGCCTTGCCAAAGGCATCGACGGCGCCGATTCCTGGGCGACCGACGGTCACAAATGGCTGCAGACGCCCTATGACTGCGGCTATGCCATCGTTCGCGACGAAGAGGCGCACCGCCGTGCGATGACGACTGCGGCAAGCTACCTGCCACCGAGCTTTGAGGGCGAGCGGGATCCGAGCCATTTCGTGCCGGAATTGTCGCGTCGTGCCCGCGGTTTTGCCACCTGGGCGATGATCAAGCATCTCGGGCGTGACGGGATCGCCGCTATGGTCGAGCGTCACTGCCGGGTCGCCAATGCAATGGCCGAAAGACTGAGGTCGGAACAGGGAATCGCGGTACTGAACGACGTCGTGCTCAATCAGTTCCTCGTGCGGTTCGGTGTGAAACACCCGGACGACGAGGCCGACCGGCTCACGCAGCGGACGATCGAGCGGATACAGACCGACGGTGTCTGCTTCTGCGGCGGCGCGATCTGGCGTGGCCGCAAGGTCATGCGACTATCGGTGATCGCGTGGTTGACCGACGATGTCGCCGGAAACGTTGCGGCAGACGCGATCATCGCGGCCTGGCGAGCGGTGCTCCGGGAGAGTGACGGTCCCATTCAGGCCTGATGGCAGGTATGCGGATATGCACGTGACCATTCGCAGCGCAGCGTCGGCTGACGACTATGGCGCCTTTGGCGCGTTGATCCAGGAGTATACGGACTGGTGCCGAGCCCGCTATGCGCATGACCGCTGGTTTGTGGACGCGGCGTTTGGTCATCAATCGCTCGACGCGGAACTAAGGAACCTGCCTGCGGCATACGGGCCGCCGAACGGCAAAACCCTTCTTGCCACGGTCGGCGACCAGATCCATGGCGCGTGCGCTTACCGCAAGCTTTCCGACGAGATTTGTGAGATGAAGCGGCTGTTCGTTCCGGCGCGCTTTCAGGGGCACGGCATCGGCAGGCGCCTGGGCGAGGCGATCATGGCTGCGGCGAGCGCCGACGGCTACACGCTGATGCGGCTCGACACGGCAAGCCGATTAACGGAGGCAATCGCCTTGTACAAATCGCTCGGGTTCAGCAATTGTCCTCCCTACCAGCAATATCCGGACGACCTCATGCCCCATATCGTCTTCATGGAGCGTGAGCTCGGCGCACCTACCGCACGCTTCCTTAAATCGTAGCCAACGTAAGGATAAAAACAGGCAGCAGTTCAAAATGCTACAGCGTCCTTTGCGCGTCCGATAAGACGCGCGGCGCTGTCGTTCAATCTCTGACTAACGCCTCCGTCTCTTGCGCCAGACGGCGGGCGAGGTCGGGGGAAAAGTGCGCTGCCAGCCTTGCCTGGGCGTCGCGCCAGACCGGGATCGCCGCCTCGAGCCTTTGAGCGCCGGTCTCAGTCAGCCACACCGCGCGGCGGCGCAAATCGGCCTCGACCACGGCGATCTCGATCAAGCCTTCGTTCTCGAGGGTGCGCAGGTTTCGGGAAAGGGTGGATTGGTCAAGCCCGCTGCGGCGCGCCAATGCGCCGAGCGTGTCGTCAGATGCCGCTGCGATCTGGGCCATCAGGCCGAGTTGCGCCACGCTGAGCCCGCACCCCGCCATTTCGCGGTCCATGAATTGGGTGATGCGCCGGGCAGCGAGCCGGCTGTTCAGACCGGCGCAGGTGTCTACCAAGGTCCTGGCATCGCTGCGGAGCGTTTTTGGCGGTTGCCTCGTCTTTCCCATGATTGTATGCATATACATAGTATGTAGATACATGGAAAGGCCTTCTGATGACCTCGCTCAAATTGAAGCGTGTGTACGAGGCGCCGGAGACCAGCGACGGCACACGCATCCTCGTCGACCGGCTCTGGCCGCGCGGCATTGCCAAGGACAAGGCCGGGATCGATCTCTGGCTGAAGGACATCGCGCCGAGCGATGCCTTGCGCAAGCGCTTCCATGGAAAGCCGGATGCATGGGACGAGTTCTGCACGGCCTATGCGGCGGAGCTGGAGGGCGCCGCGGCGCAGGCGGCAGTCCAGGAGCTTCGCGAGCGTCTGGCAAAGGGTTCCGTGACGTTGGTCTACGCCGCGCGCAACGAGGAGAGGAACAATGCGGTGGCGCTGAAGGCATGGCTCGAAGGGGGGCGGGGAGGGAACCAGTCGCCATGAGCGAGCTTCGGCGGAACATCTTGCACTGCATTGGCAACACGTCGCTGATCGCCCTCCGGAATATCGTTCCCGCAAACGGCGCGCGCATCTTGCTGAAGCTCGAAAGCGAGAATCCCACCGGCAGCATGAAGGACCGCATGGCACTCGCCATGATTGAGGCGGCGGAGGCGGACGGGCGCCTGAAGCCGGGCGGGGCGGTCGTCGAATATACCGGTGGCAGCACGGGTGTGTCGCTGTCGCTGGTCTGCGCCGTGAAAGGCCATCCGCTCCATATCGTGACGTCCGATGCCTTCGCCCAGGAAAAGCTTGACCACATGAAAATCCTCGGCGCCAAGCTTGAAATCGTGCCGAGTGATGGCGGCAGGATGACGGGAAAACTGACGCGAGACATGATCGAGGCGGCGCGCATCATTGCGCTCGAGATCGGGGCCTTTTGGACCGACCAGATGAAGAACGAGGACCAGATCGTCGCCTATCACGCGATGGCGGAGGAAATCTGGGCCGATACGGCGGGGCGCATCAACGGTTTTGTCCAGAGCGTGGGAACGGCTGCATCCCTCCGTGGCATCGGAGAAGGCTTGCGCCGTCACAACGAGCAGGTTCGGGTCATCGCCGTGGAACCATCGGAATCCGCGGTTCTGTCGGGCGACGAGCCCGGTGCACACAAGATCGATGGTGTGGGCGCCGGGTTCGTCGTGCCGCTCTGGCGCCACGACCTTGCTGACGAGATCGAGCGAGTCTCGACAGGCGAAGCAATCGCGATGGCGATGCGACTCGCCCGCGAGGAGGGGTTGTTTGCCGGCACTTCAACAGGCGCCAACGTTATCGCAGCACTGCGACTGGCCGAACGGCTCGGGTCAGACGCGACCATCGTCACGGTGATGTGCGATACAGGCATGAAGTACCTTCGGAATTACGGGGCGGTGCATCTGCCGGTTTGACTCCCGACGGTCACACCCTCATCGCTTCGATCACGGCCCGCAGCCCCGCCGAAATGTTCCGGCGGCTCGGATAGTAGAGATAAAACCAGTCCTCTGGCGGGCACCATTCGTCGAGGCAGCGGATCAGCCTGCCGTCGATGATCTCGCGTTGCGCGCGGTTTTCCCAGACATAGGCGAGCGCCACGCCGGAGAGCGCCACCTGGACCATGAGTTCCTGGTCGTCGAGCGCGATCGGTCCGCTCGGGTGGAAGGCGACGGCCTCGCCGTTGTGTTCGAATTCCCAGGGGTAGCGGACACCACTCGGATACATGTTCTGGACGCAGACATGGTCCTTCAGTTCATGCGGCGTCTGCGGAATGCTCCGTTCGCGGAAGTAGTCCGGTGCGCCCACAACCGCGAAGCGTAGCCGGGGCCCGACCTTCACCGCCACCATGCCTTCCCGAAGGCTTTCGCCGAGGCGGATGCCGGCGTCGAAGCCTTCCTCGACGATATCTACCAGCCGGTCGGTCGCCGATATCTCGAGTTGCAGATTGGGATTGTCCCGGATGAGCGGCCCCATCACGCGGCCGATGATGAAAGGGGCAATCGAATTCGGGACATTGATGCGCACCTTGCCGAACGGTGTGTCGCGAAACCTGTTGAGCGCGTCGAGCGCCGATCCGATTTCACCGAAGGCGGGCGTGAGATGCGCTTGAAGCATGGTGCCGGCGTCGGTCAGCGAGACGCTGCGGGTCGTGCGATTGAGTAGCCGAAGCCCGATCCGCTCCTCCAGGTTGCTGACGGCATGGCTGATCGCCGAGGCCGTGACCCCACGTTCCTCGGCCGCCTTGCGAAAACTTCGGTGCCGGGCGACGGCGTCGAAGGCCGCGAGTTCTGACAGGTCGGTTGCGCGCATAGATGAATCTCGCTCAGCATTATTGAGAGAATTTCCATTCTAATCACGCAAATCGAATTGCGCCATTCTCCCCTCGTCGCCACGGGCAAAGTCAGCCCGGCCTCGAGGATCTGATCCTCATCCGATCAAGGAAGGAGTTCGCAATGGCACAGACATGGTTCATCACAGGCTGCTCGACCGGCTTCGGCCGCGCGCTCGCACAGCACGTCATCGCGCTCGGCCACAATGTCGTCGTCACGGCTCGTGATGCGGCGCAGGTTGCCGATCTATCGGCCATCGCGCCGGACCGCACGCTCGCTCTCGCGCTTGACGTGACGAAGACAGACGACATTGCCGAGGCGACACGCGCCGCCGAGCAGCGTTTCGGCCACATCGACGTTCTCGTCAACAATGCCGGTGTCGGTTACTTCGGCGCTTTCGAAGAGAGCGACGTGGATGCCGTCCGCGCCATGTTCGAGGTCAATGTCTGGGGTCTCGCCAACATGACGCGCGCGGTCTTGCCCGGCATGCGCCGGCGCCGCTCGGGCACGATCGTCAACATTTCTTCGATCGGCGGGTTGCGGTCGGTACCGTCGCTCAGCTTCTACGCGGCCTCGAAATTCGCTGTCGAAGCCTTGTCCGAGGGGCTGTCGAAAGAGACCGAGCCGCTCGGCATCAAGGTGCTCATCGTCGAGCCCGGTCCCTTCCGCACCGATTGGGCGGGACGCTCCGCCAGCGAGGCCACCGTCTCAAGCAACGACTATGAGGACACGGCAGGTGCCGTCTGGCGCCGGATCAGGGGTTACAGCGGCAAGCAACCCGGCGACCCCGAACGGGCCGCGCGTGCGATCGTCATGGCGGTCAATGCCGCCGAACCACCGCTTAGGCTGCTGCTCGGCCGCGAGGCTCTCGCCGGCGCTCGGGCGAAGCTCGAGGCCTTGCGCAAGGATTTCGATGCGTGGGCCGAAGTGACCGAAGGGGCCGATTTCCCGGCCACCGAATCGAACTGATTGAAACTTGAAGAAAGCGTCCAACTCAAATTAAGGAAAGGATATTTCCATGCGTATCTGGTTCATCACAGGTGCCTCCCGCGGCTTTGGCGCGCTGATCACGAAGGAGGCACTCAGTGCCGGAGATGCGGTCGTCGCCACGGCGCGCCGCGTCGAATCCCTCGATGCCCTCGGCCAGCACGAGAATCTTCTTAAGTTGGCCCTCGACGTCACCAATGAGGAACAGGCTCGGGCGGCGGCCGCGGCAGCGGTGGAGCGCTTCGGCCGGATCGACGTCCTCCTCAACAATGCCGGCTACGGCCTGCTCGGTGCCGTCGAGGAAGCAACCGCGGAAGAAATCGAGAAGATCTATCGCACCAATGTCTTCGGCCTTCTCGCCGTCACCCGCGCCGTCCTGCCGCAGATGCGCAGCCAGCGCTCGGGCCATATCATCAACATCTCTTCGATCGGCGGCTATTCGGCCTTTACCGGCTGGGGCGTTTACGGCTCGACCAAATTCGCGATCGAGGGGCTGACCGAGGCACTAGCGCAGGAATTGGCGCCGATCGGCATCAAGGCGACGGTGGTCGAGCCGGGTTTCTTCCGCACCGACTTCCTGGACGAGCAATCGTTGGCGGTGAGCCCGCTGTCGATCTCGGATTATAGCGAGACCGTCGGCGCCATGCGCGAATTCGCCAAGACGGCAAACCATGCCCAGCCGGGCGACCCGGCACGGCTTGCAAAAGCCATGGTCCAACTCGCCCACGCCGACAACCCGCCGCTGCGTATGCCCTTCGGCAGCGACACGGTCGCCGCGATCGAGGCCAAGAATGCCCATGTCGCAGGCGAACTCGCCGCCTGGCGGGAACTGGCGGTATCGACGGACTTTCCGAAGGACAGTGCGTCCGTCTAACGACCGACGGAATTGCCTAGATCTGGAGGCCGGTGGCTGTGCAAGGTGGCCACCGGCCTTTTTGCGACTGGAGTGGGTATCCGGAGAATTGAAGTCGGGCCTGCGGCGCAACGGCCATTCGTCGTTGACTTCGCAGGTGATGAGAGGAAAATGTTTCTCCTGATACGTCACTACGCAACATTGAGGGTGCCTACGATGACGATCGCAAGGAAACTTCAGGACTATATCGAAGGCGAGGGTGTGGCCTATGACACCGTCGCTCATCACCGCACGGCAACCACCAGTCAGTCGGCGCAGGCGGCGCATGTTCCGGGCAGCAGGCTGGCCAAGTCCGTGGTCGTGCATCACGAAATGGGATATTTTCTCGCCGTTGTTCCGAGCACGCATCGGATCGAACTCTCCACGTTGCAGGAGGTGATGAACAGGCGCCTTGGCCTCGCCTCGGAGGAGGAGGTCAGCACGCTATTCGCCGATTGCGACACCGGCGCGGTGCCGCCCATCGGATCGGCCTATAATGTGCCGGTGGTCCTTGATGAGAGCCTCGGCAACGTCCCCGACGTCTACTTCGAAGGCGGCGACCACAAAACACTGGTGCATGTCAGCGGACCAAACTTCCGCAGCCTGATGAAGGATGCGCAGGTCGCCCGCTTCAGCCACCCGTCGTAACGGTCGCGATCCCGGTCGAGTCCTTGCAACCGGACGCCGAGTTGGCGCTTTCGGGGGTGACCGCGCGTGTAACGGCGTACCCGGCAACGGCACGAAATTCCCCGACGGCTCGAAGATTGCGAAGATCCAGTGGTGAACGGTCCCAAACGCGATGAACAGGGAGCGCTATTGCCTGCCTCATCGGCAGCAGCCTGGCGCTGGGGGCAGCGCCGTGTAGCCGTCACAGCATCAGTTCCCAATTCTGCCCGACCAGATTGTGCCCAAAGCTATGGTGCTTCTCTTCGTGCACGAGGTGAAAGCCTGTCGTTTGGTAGATGTGCCTTGCGGCGGTCAGGATGTCATTGGTCCAGAGGGTGACCTTCGAATAGCCCGCCTGTCGCGCAAAGCGGATGCATTCCTCGACAAGCCGGCGGCCGATCCCGAGACCTCGTGCGCTCGGCTCAGTGTAGAGGAGGCGGAGCTTGCCGACGGTCGCTGATTCTTCAACCAGAAAGACAGAACCGACGATCTCGCCTTCGCGCTCGGCGACCCAGCAGCGTTCGCGGTTCGGCTTGAAGTTTTGAATGAAATCGGCCGTGATCCGGGCGACCAGAGCCTCAAACCTCTCATCCCATCCGTATTCCTCAGAATAGAGCACGCCATGGCGATGGACGATCCAACCCATGTCTCCAGGCTGATGTGTGCGGAGGATATAGGGGACGCGAGTAGGCTCCGGGGTCGGACCCGCGAGCAGGCGCTCGGCCTCGGCGAGTGCCGTGGCAAGTTTCCGCCGTTCGGGCAGTGAGAGGCGATCGAGCATGGCGCTCACTTCGTCGCGCGAACGCGCGTCGATAGTAGCGAAGCTTTCGCGGCCCGCCGGGGTCAGCGAGATCAGAACCTGCCGTCCGTCCTCCAGCGACGGGCTTTTCGAGACGAGACCGCGCTCTTCAAGGCCCCGCAATAGCCGGCTGAGATATCCGGAATCGAGTTCGAGCTCGGCCCCAAGCTCCTTGGCCGTGGATGTCTTGCGCTGCGCCAGTTCGTAGACGAGGCGGCCTTCGGCCAGCGACAGGGGGCCGCCAAGCAGGCCCTCGTGTAGCAGGCCGATGCGGCGTGTGTAGAAGCGACTGAAGCGGCGCACCGCAGCCACATAATCTTCCTGATCAACCTGCGGCATCGAGCACTCATTTAGTTGACGCTGTCAGATATATCGTTGACTTTGTCATATAATCTGACAATGTCAACTATCTGACCTGGACGGCTTGTCAGCCAATCGCCGGGTAAACCGGTTCAGGTCGATGATGGCGCGGCGATGGGTTCCTTCTCCGATCAGACCGGTTTCGTCGCAGCAGGAGACTTTGAAGAGAAGCGACCTCTCTTCTACCGCGATCAGTTCGATCTCTGCCGTCACCGACATGCCAACGGGTGTTGGCGTTACATGGCTGACATCGACATGGGTGCCGACGGTGCGTTGTTCGTCGGTGAGATAGGGACGCAACGCTTCGATGCAGGTCTGCTCGATGAAGCCGATCATCATCGCCGTTGCGAACACCGGCGGCATGTCCCTAAAGCCCGGCCAGGCATCATCGACCTCGGGCACGGTGTGAAATGGGGTCACGGCCAGCCGTTCGCTATGACGCAGGCCAGCCGCGAGTATCGGCAGTTCCCTGGTATCGCTCATATGGTCCCCAATCTCATGTTGATGGGCCAGGACACGGGCCGCTTCTTCGTCGGGTCGCCCCAGAGTTCGGAAATATCCCGCACGAAAGCAGTGAGAATGTCTTCGCGCCCGGCGTCGTTGACACGACGCACGGCGGACCATGTCGAAAGGTAACCAAGAAAATCGCCGAGTTCCCAAGCCCTGTAGATCTCCATCTCTGGTGCCTCGCGCTCATCGAAAGGGAAACTGATATCGGCGTAGCCGGTGTCCACCAGCTTGCGCTCCGGCGGCCAATAGGGGCCGATCTCGTTGCGGTAAAAATCAAGGAACCGCTCCTGAAGATCGTCGGGTTCCAGCCGCAGGACCCCGTAGCTGATGAGCGCGATGGCGGCGTTCTCGACGGCGATCCGGCGGGCCTCGGCATAAAAGGCCGGCAGATCAAACCAGTGGGCGGCCTGTGCTGCCGTGATGAGGCTGGCCGTGTTGTCCGCAAGCGGCAGTTTCTCGGCCGGTGCGCAAAGATATCGCACCTTGTCCTCAGCCTGTGTATTGGCGATCTGGTCTTCGCTTGGGTCGAGCCCGATCACGCTCTCGAAATAGGCCGCCAGCTGCCGGGTCAATTGCCCATTGCCGCAGCCGACATCGACGGCCATCTCGCGCGTAGGCGCAATTCCCGCAAGGAACGTAGACAGCCCGGCCGGGTATTCCGGCCTGAAGTGCGCATAGGCGCTACCTCCTGCATCAAACCAGTTCTTGCGTGGCATGGCGTCATTCCGCATCGACGTGATCCTCGTTTGCGTGGTGTGCGGCGGCCCTCAGTCGGGCGGCAAATCCCTGGTGTTCCAGCGCGCGCGCCGTCTTTGCCAGCACCTCAAGAAGCGGATGGCCAATTTCCTTTTCCAGCGCGTCTATGGCTGCGAACGTGATCGCCCAGTGGGGTTCGAGCCTCTTCAGCAATTCCTGACCGCGAGGCGTCAGATGAACACCGTTCTTGCGCCCATCCTCCAAGCCATGGCGTGCCACCAGATCATCGGCCTCCATCAGCCTCACCGTCTGACTGATCGCGCCCTGCGTGAGGTTGCTGCGGGCTGTGATTTCGGTGACGGTTTCTGCGCCGGCGGCGAGCGCGCGCATGACCGGGGTGTACCTGGCGCGATAAGAAAGGCTCATGGCGCGGTACTCTTCCTCCGCACCCTGATCGACCAATTCTCCGACATAGCGGAGCAATTCACCGAGACCTGGCATCTGTTTATTGTTCATGGCAGCAAATTACATTAGCGCTAATGTAATTTCAAGCGTGAGTTTTCCGGTACGTTTGGTGATCGATCAGATCGACCGATGGACCGCGCACAACGATCAATTGCAGCGTCGAGCCGTCACAAAAACATCTGCGGGGTCGCCGAAGCTAGTACAATCACGTGAAATCGGCGCCGCCGGGGTGGGGTGAGCTAGCATGGCCAAATACCGGATATGAGGTCCCGTTGGAGCGCCCTCCGTGGCGGAACAAGAGCCAGCGAAGGCTTTCACGCCGAAGCCGAAGACGAAGTGGGCCTCCGACGCGGGAGTTGGCTTGGCAGGCCCGTCTCATGTCAAAGCGCGGACGCCAGCGGCAACCTCGGCCAAATCGTCGTTGAGCTGGTGATTGCGGCCGTGGAGCCGATGCACGATCGCGCCGGGTATCGCTTTCTCATAAAGGTCGACATGCGCAAACGGCGCCGTGTCGTCTTTGCTGCCATGATAGAGATAGATCGGCGTCTTTGAAGGCAGTCTCGAACCTAGATCGACCATTGGCTGGATGTCCTCGCTCGGCCACCCACCAGCACCAACAAAGGGCGCTGCGATGAGAAATACGCCAGTAAGCTTCCGGCTCGGTGGTGCCTCCGCCAGGGCGCTGATCAGAATCGTTCCGCCAAGTGAGTGGCCTATCAGTATCGCGCCATCATCGAGGCCGGCGATCTCTTCCGCGAGCGCGGCCTTCCATATGGAATAGCTGGGATCGGCCTCGTTCGGCATGCGCGGGTAGCGGACGTCGTAGACAGGCCCAAGTTCTCGCCTCAAGCTATCGACGAGCTTGTTGTCCCATTCATCATGGGTCCCTGCGCCTCCGCCTTGAATGAACAAGACTTGCTTCTTCATCGTTGAGGTCCTTGCACGGTAGCATATCGCCGCCTGTGGCGTCGCAAAACCGAACCACTAAAGACGTCTGTCGCCGCTGGGGCCTAGAATCGGCGGTTGCTGGCGTTCGCAGGTTTATATCGAAGTCTCACGCTGATGCCGAGCGTGAGATCTGTGATCCAATCCGGCGGTTCGCGAAATCCTTCCTTTAGCGGATCGACAGCGTCTTCTTCGGCCATGGCTATACCAGCGCAACAACGACGTTGTTCACGAGATCAGTGACGACATCATCGGCCTGAGACTGCAGTATGGTGACCTGTGAGGGATGCGCCGCCATATTCCTCTTCTTCAGCTTCTCCCGCAGGATTTCGGTGGTGTTCTTCGAGAACAGGGAGGCGTTCTGGCAGACGTCGATCGTCTCCGCTTCCTTTAACTCTTCGAAGTGCTCTATGGACGAGACCACGAGACCGGTCTTCCTGGGGAAGCGTCGTCCGATAGCCGCGTTGAAGTCCGCGATGCGCTGGGCGTCGGCAAGGATCCACCTGAGCAGGTGGTCGAATGCTAGGTTCCAAGTCATCACGACGCAGGCCCGAAAGGCTTCGGCGCGGTAGCAGCTCAGGGCTTCCCGGAGAAACGCGCGTTCGGTCATGTCGGGGATTTTGTCAGGAAGGTCGGACAGGAGCCTGCTGACCTGGATCACGCTCTGGTGGACGCCGTACTTCTTGTCGAGTTCCGAGCGGACGCTGCGGGCTAGACGATACCGGCTGCGCTCCCTGAGCAGTTCGGGCGGCTTAGACACGGCCATGCGCGGCAGATAAACGGACACGTCGGGGGAGTTCAGGTGGAGCTGCTTGAAGCAGTTCCTGACCGCCTCGTTGTCGAAGGACGCCATCGCCTTGTGCACGTGAAGGAACCACGCGCAGACCTTTATCTTTTCCTTCGGCGCGAGGCCGTCGAATCCATCGACCTGGTGGACGAATTCAGAAATCTCCATCAGTCGCCGCCGCCCGCTCGCAACTTCTCGACTTCTGCAATTCCGAGGTGGTTGATCGCGTAGTGACCCTTCTCGCCAGGGGTCGTCATGTACTGTGCGAATTTAAGGTCACGAAGGGGTTGGGAGAAGTCCGGAATGCTTACGGACCACTTCAAGGTCCTGAATCCGGTGTAGATGTGCGAGGCCGTCACCAGCGGGGTATCGCGGTGTTCCTTAAACCAAGCCGCGATCATCAGGAAGCGCTTCGCGTTGCTCTTCGGGCTTGCGCCTTGGACATAGGATGCCAACGAAACGCCGGTAGTCATGTCGATCTCAAGGACCTCCGGGGCTGGCTTTGCTGTCCGCTGGGTCTTCGGCCGAGACTGCCTGACCGGAGTTTCGATCTCGACCACCTCCGCTTCCTCGATGTCGTCCTCGTTGTCGATCTCGGCCTCGCGAGCGACTGCCTTTACGCCATTCGGACCAGCGATGCGCTGGGTGGTGGTTGCTGGCGGCGACGTCTTCAATGCGTTCTGAATGGCCTGCGTGATTTGCCCGATATCGCCGTCTGCGATCTCCGCCTCGACCATGATGAAGCGGATTTTGGAGGTTCCTCCGGTCTTGCCTGTCGTTCCCTTAGCCATACAACGCTCTCGCCTGAATGCAGTGGCACCGAATCACTTGGATCAGGGTATCGCGAGATGGCATTTCAACGACAACGCGAGTCCTTGCACGGCGGGACTATTCCACAGGAATTCTTCATACGAGAAACTCGGACCCTGGTTGGTTGCCAAGCGTGAGAGGAAATGGCGCACCCGACAGGATTCGAACCTGTGACCTTTGGAATCGGAATCCAACACTCTATCCAGCTGAGCTACGGGTGCATCCGTTGGCGGCAGGGCCGCCGAAGCAGGCTATGAGCGGTTCTTAGCCTAGCTTGCGCGCCGCTTCAATGGTGATTGATGGAGTTTGCAGCGGATTTTTGCGTACTGTGTTCGCGTCGAGCCTGCAGCGCTGCTTAGGGCAGGGACTTCCGAAAAGAGAAATGCCGCGTCCCCGGACGCGGCATTCGCGGTGTCTGCAGTGCTCCGTCCTCACGCCATCTGCATGGCGCCGGGGCCAGGGATCGCCTTTGGCGGCACCTTGCCCATGATGATCATGCCGAGCACCTCGTCCTTGGTCACATCCTCGGTGCGGGCGTGGCCGACGACCTGGCCGTTCTTCATCACCGAGACGCGGTCGGCGAGGTCGAAGACGTCGTGGATGTCGTGGCTGATCAGGAAGATGCCGATGCCTTCGCGCTTCAGCTGCTTGATGAGCTCGCCGACCTGCGCGGTTTCCTGCGGGCCGAGGGCAGCCGTCGGCTCGTCCATGATCAGGATGCGGGCGTTGAAAAGGATCGCCCGCGCGATCGCCACCGATTGCCGCTGGCCGCCGGAGAGCGCCTTTACCGGTTCCTTGAAGCGCTGGAAGTTCGGGTTGAGGCGGCCCATGACCTCGCGCGCCTTCGCCTCCATCGCCACGTCGTCGAGCGTGCCCCAAGGGGTGCGGAGTTCCCGGCCGAGATAGAGATTGGCGGCGGCGTCGACGTTATCGGCGACGGCGAGTGTCTGGTAGATCGTCTCGATGCCGTATTTCTTGGCGTCGCGCGGATTGTGGATGTCCGCCGGTTCGCCATTGATCAGGATCTCGCCGGCATCGCGCCGGTAGGCGCCGGAAAGGATCTTGATCAGCGTCGACTTGCCGGCGCCGTTGTGGCCGAGGAGCGCCACGACTTCACCCGGATAGAGATCGACGGACGCGTTGTCCACCGCGTGGATACCGCCGAAGGAGATGGAAATGTTCTTCATTTCCACGAGCGGAGTGCGTTGATCTGTCATGTTCGAACTCCTGATTATTTCGCGCGGGCGCGATAGACGGTATCGAGCCAGACGGCGGTCACCAGCACGACGCCGACGACGATCCGCTGCAGCGGGCTGTCGATGCCGAGCAGCACCATACCGGACTGCAGCGACTGCATGACGAGGGCGCCAAGCATGGCACCGGCGATCGTGCCCATGCCGCCGGCAAGCGAGGTGCCGCCGATGACGGCCGCGGCGATCGTGTAGAGTTCGTCGAGCTCGCCCTGGGCATTGGTGGCGGCGTTGAGGCGTGCCGTCGAGATCGCAGCGGCGACGGCACAGAGCATGCCCATCAGCGCGAAGATGCGGACGGTCACCCAGCGCGTCTTGATGCCGGCGAGCTCGGCTGCCTCCGGATTGCCGCCGATCGCGAAGACATAGCGGCCGAAGCGCAGGCGCGTGGCGATGAAGGTCATGACGATGCCGATGACGATGGCGATCAGCACCGGAATGGCGATGCCGTGAGCGATGAAGAGGCCGCCTTCGGGCCAGGTGATGCCGTTGGCTTCGGCATATTTGCGGGCGATGTTGGTCGGCCAGGGGTAGCTGTTGACGACCGCCACGGCGCCGAGAACGAGGGCGCAGCCAATTCCCGACAGGAAATACTCCGCCCAGACCGGGCGGCGTGGGAAGCCGAAGCGCTTGCGCTGCTTGCGGGCATTGATGATGCTGGCGACGATCGCGAGACAGGCAAGGAAGCCGACGATCCAGCTTGCCGTTGCGCCGATCGAGCCTTCGGTACCGCCGCCCATCAGGCGGAAGGTGGCGTCCATCGGCGCGACCGTGCGGCCGCTCGTCACGAACCAGGTGGCGCCGCGCCAGACGAGCAGCCCGCCAAGCGTGACGATGAAGGACGGCACGTTGAGGAAAGCGATGATCATGCCGTGGAGCGCGCCAATCGCCGCTCCAAGGGAAAGGCCGGCAAGCAGTGTGATGATCCAGGTGGCGGGATGGTTGAAGCCGAGGACCTGCGGCAGCAGTTCGGCCTGCAGCACGCCCATGATCATGCCGACGAAGCCGAGGATGGAGCCGACCGACAGGTCGATGTTGCGCGTGACGATGACAAGAACCATGCCGGTCGCCATCACGGCGACAGAAGCGGTCTGCACCGAAAGGTTCCAGAGGTTTCGCGGCGTGAGGAACAGGCCGTTGGACAGGAAGTCGAATCCGATCCAGATGATCAGCATTGCGCCGACCATGCCGAGCAGGCGCGTGTCGATTTCGGTGGCGCGGAAGAAGCGCTTCACCGGATTTTCAGCCGCGCTGCGCGCGCGATTAAAATGTGCGGTATTTGTCGTGTCGGCCATGGCCGCCGTCCCCCACTGTTTCCATTTGCTCATGCGGTTTGTTTTCGCGCCGCGTTGCCGCGATCTTATCACCCGCATGCGGAGAGTCCCGACTTCAAGCAAACGCCGCAACGGGTCGCGTTGCGGCGTCTTGAGGTCAATTCAAATGCCGAGCCGTCAGTTGCACGCGGCGGTGGTGCCGGCAGCAACGCCCTGGCAGGCTGCGTCCTTGGAAATCCAGCCCGCGTCGATGACGACGTTCAGATTATCCTTGGTGATGGCAAGCGGTGCCAGGAAGACCGACTTCATGGCAACACCCTTCGGTCCGCCGTTGAAGGTTTGAACGCCCTCGATCTCGTCCATCGTCTTGCCGGCGGCGAGCGCGGAAGCGATTTCAGCGGCCTTCTTGCCGAGCTCGCGCGCGTCCTTCCAGACGGAAACGGTCTGGGTGCCGAGCGCGACGCGGTTGAGCGCCGCAAAGTCGCCGTCCTGTCCGGATACCGGAACGGAGCCGGCGAGGCCCTGTGCCGAAAGCGCGGCAATCGCGCCGCCGGCCGTGCCGTCGTTCGAAGCGACGACCGCGTCGACCTTGTTGTCGTTGGCGGTCAGGAACTGCTCCATATTCTTCTGAGCATTTTCCGGCTTCCAGCCATCGGTGTAGGCCTCGCCGACATTCTTGACCTTGCCGCCGTCAACCGCTTCCTTCAGCACTTCCATCTGGCCGGCAAAGAGGAAGTCGGCATTCGGGTCGGACGAGGAGCCCTTGATGAAGACGAAGTTGCCTTCCGGCTTCGCCTTGAAGACTTCCCGGGCCTGCATGCGGCCCACTTCCTTGTTGTCGAAGGTGATGTAGAAGGCGGCCGGATTCTCGATCAGGCGGTCGTAGCCGACCACCGGAATGCCCTCTGCGGTGGCCTTTTCGATCGCCGGGGCGATCGCGTCGGAATCCTGGGCGAGCACGATCAAGGCGTTTGCGCCCTGCGCGATCAGCGATTCGATGTCGGTCAGCTGCTTGGCGGCGGAAGACTGGGCATCGGCTGAGATATACTTGTCGCCGGAAGCTTCAAGCGCGGCCTTGATGGCAGCCTCGTCGGTCTTCCAACGCTCTTCCTGGAAGTTCGACCAGGAAACGCCGACGACAAGATCCTTGGCGATCGCCGCCGAATGCATGGACGCGATGATGGCAGCCCCCGCCATCAACTTCAAAACGGATTTCATTTCATCCTCCCAAGTGGTTGCGCCGTGCGCACGAACCTCCCGCACGCCTCCTCGGCCAACCGTGAAGTGCTGTCGCAAACCCGCCGCAACCAGTGCGGACTTTTTTCTCGACAGTCGAGAAAATAAATGTCAGAGTTTTAGCAAGCTGTCAACAAGGCTCGGTGCAGCGGCATGCGCCTTATCCGAGAAGCGCGAAAAGTCGCTGTAGCACTTTGAAATGCTGTATCTTTTTGTCCTTAGGCCGGCTGCGATCGAAGGAAATGTGCACGGCGCCTTGTCTTGCCGTTCAACAGATGCTTTGGAGGAGGCATGGGGCTGAAGGATCCGCCATCGACAGGGACGCGTAATGCTGACGAAGTCCAGCACTGAGCTTGTACGTCAGCAGAACAGCACGCTTGTCCTTGCGGCGCTCCGCCGGAAAGGTTCCTTGTCCCACACGGAAATCGCGTCGGAGACCGATCTCGCCTCGGCTACCGTCTCCGCCATCACCGCGGAACTCGAACGCGCCGGAATCATCGCCAGAAGCGAGCAGCATGTTCAGGGCGGCCGTGGCCGGCCGCGTGTGCTTTTCATGCCAAAGCGCGACTGCGGCCATGTGATCGTCGTGCGCATCTCGTCCGATATCGTGCAGTACTCGCTCGTCGATTACGGCGGCACGCTGCTCGACCGGTTCGAGGAGTCCAGAAATCACGACCTGAAAGGTACCGCCGCTTTCGGGCGGATATTCGCCGCCGCGCTTGAACGGTTGCTTCAGCGCTCCCGCATCACGAAGGAAGAGGTGCTCGCCATCTCGATCAGCAGCAAGGGCCTTGTTGCCGCTGATGCAGCGCGGCTGATCTGGTCGCCGGTTTTCGGCCGTGAGGAACTCGATTTCGAAGAGCTGCTGCGTCCGGACTGGCGGGCCAAGATCATGCTCAGCAACGAGACGCTGCTGGTTGCCCAGGCGCTTGCCGTCCGCCCCCAGAAGGGGAGAGAAGACTTCAAGGCGCTTGCAGCCATATCGCTCGGACACAGCATCGGTCTCGGCCTTGCGCGGAAAGGGCGTCTCGGAGACCTCGATGTTTCGGCGCCGAATTTCGGGCACATGCTGCACGCGAGTTCCGCCGGGCTTTGCCGGTGCGGCAGCCATGGCTGCATCGAGGCGGCCGCGGGTTTCTATGGAATCCTGCGCACGGCGTTCGAGGTGCCTTCCGACACGATCCCCGCGAAGTTCGTGCCGCTATCGGAGATGGACAAGATCGCGGCCAGCGCGCGCCAGGGGCACCGCATGGCCGGCTATGCATTCCGCCAGGCCGGCATCGCGCTCGGCAATGGCATTTCCCGCCTGCTCAGCCTCTACGAGCCGATGGCGATCTTCGTCACCGGGCCGGGGACACGTTACTTCGACCTCCTCCATAAAGGGATGGAGGAGGGGCTTGCCCAGTCCCTGCAGGTGCGCCTGCAAGGACCGCCGGAGATCGCGGTGGCGGCCGACGAGCAACAGCTCGTTTTCGATGGCCATCTCAATCGCGCACTGAGCGCGATCGACGCCGACATTGCCGGCGGGCATGGTTAAGTTCAAACATACGGTCAGCAGTCCGCGCCGCTCGGTCGAAATTTTGGAGGCGAGTCTTCGCGCTTTTGCAATTTACGGTTATTTAGCGACTCATTGCAAAGCTGTCCCCTGACGCGGGGGCAGCCATGTTTTCAGTGATTGCATGCATACGCAATGATCATGACTGGCGACTGATCGCCGTTGCGGCGATCGTTTGTCTTGCCGGCAGCGTCGCCACGATGCTGCTCCTCATGCGCGCGCAGCGCAGCGCGGGCAGCCAGCGACGCCACTGGACCATCGCCTGCGCCTTTGCGTCCGGCGTCGGTATCTGGTCGACACACTTCATCGCGATGCTTGCCTACGATGGCGGCATACCGATCGCGTATGATATCCGAGGCACGACCCTCTCGGTGCTGGTGGCGATCTCGGCGTCCTGGATTGCATTTACCGTGGCCCTGGCCGGGACCTTCCGTTACGCCTTTGCCGTCGGCGGTTTGCTGCTCGGCCTCGGCATCGCAGCGATGCATTTTACCGGCATGCGCGCGGTGGAAACGCAAGGCCAGGTTACGTTCGATTTTGCATCAACCGTGACCGCCGTCATCGTCGGCGCGCTGATCGCGGGCGTGGCGCTTCATATGTTCCGGACGCTGCGCGGCGTTCGCCGGCTGGTCGTGTCCACGGTCCTGCTCGTGTTTGCGATTTGCGCGATGCACTTCAAGTCGATGAGCGGTGTGAGCCTTGTGCCGGATCCGAGCGTTGCCGCCGCCGATGCATTCGATCCCGCCTGGCTTGCCGGCGGTGTGATCGCCGCATCGACGACACTCATCCTCATGGCTTTCGGCGCGCTCTTTCTCGACCGCCACCTCACCGATCTTCGCGGGCTCGTCAACGCGTCGCTCGAAGGCATGATGATCGTCCGCGGCGATGAAATCGTCGACGTGAATGAGCGTTTCGCCGACCTTTGCGGCCGGACCTCAACCGAACTGGCAAAGAGAAACCTCACGGAGTTGTTCGTGCAGGATCGAGAGCGGCCGGCGGAGCGTCGGGCGTTCGGCGGATCATGCGAACTCGAATTGCTTCACGCGGACGGGAGGCGAATTCCCGTCGAATACGTGTGCCGCACGATCGAATACCGGGGCCGGGAGTGCGACGTGATTTTCGTGCGCGATCTCAGTCAGCGCAAGGAGGCGGAACGCACGATCGAGCACCTTGCGCATCATGATGCGCTGACGGACCTTTCGAACCGCAGTTCGTTCGACCGCCGCATGGCGCAGGCGATCGCCGTGGCTCGCGCGAGGGACGAACCGCTCGCCGTCCTCTGTCTCGACCTCGACCGCTTCAAGGCCGTCAATGATATTTTCGGTCACTGCGAAGGTGATCGCATCTTGCGCAAGGTGTCCGACATCCTGCGTAAAGCATGCGGGGAAGGCGATACGATCGCGCGGCTCGGCGGCGACGAATTCGCGATCATCCAGCCTTCCGCCGGGCAGCCCGAGGCAGCGCGGCAATTGTCGGAGCGCATTCTCAGGCTTTTCGCGGAGGAAATGGACACGAGCCGTGATCCGATGGCTGTCGGGGTCAGTATCGGGGTGGCGATCTATCCGGCCGACGGGATGACGGCGGACCGACTTTGCAACAACGCCGATACGGCGCTCTACCGGGCAAAGCGGAGCGGTAAGGGAGTTGCCTGCTTCTTCGACGCCGAGATGGATACAGCGGTGCGCACGCGCCGGCAGATGGAAAATGACCTTCGGCATGCGGTTGTCAGGCGCCAGCTTTTCCTCGAATACCAGCCGCTCGTCGACGTTCGTGACGACAGGGTCGTCGGCTACGAGGCACTGTTGCGCTGGCGGCACCCCGATCGCGGCCTCGTCAGTCCCGGTGTCTTCATTCCAATTGCCGAGGAAAGCGGCTCGATCATCCAGATCGGCGAGTGGGTGCTCGAGCAGGCGTGCCTTGAAGCGGTCCGGTGGAACGAGCCGCTGGCGATTTCAGTCAATATATCCCCGGTGCAGTTTCTGCTTCCCAACCTCTTTGACCAGATCGAAGGGATTCTGAGGCGCACCGGTCTCGAGCCGCGCCGGCTGGAGTTGGAGATCACCGAAGCAGCCCTGATACACAATAGAGACGACGTGCTGGCGACGCTCGTCCGGCTGCGGCTGCTCGGCGTGCGCATCGTCATGGACGATTTCGGGACGGGGCATTCCTCGCTCAGCAATCTCCAGACCTTCCCGTTCGACAAGCTGAAGATCGATTGCAGCTTCACGGCGGCTCTCGACAAGGATCCTGCGGCGCATGCCATTATCCGCGCGATCATCGCGCTTGGCCAAAGCCTCAATCTGCCGGTGGTGACCGAAGGCGTCGAAACAGAGCGACAGAAGCAGATCATCGTCGACGAGGGATGCCGGCAGATTCAGGGCTTCCTCTCCGGCCGCCCGGGGCGCGCACCGAGTTCCAGCCACTCGGCGCAGGACCGGCCGAAAAGGATCGAGGCGTGATTTTTACCGACTGAAAAAGATCAAGGCCGGGCACTAACAGTGGCCCGGCCCTGTCCGTTTTGTCGAAAATGCTGGCGTCAGGCGACGCTGACCTGCCGCTTCTCGGCAACCGACTTCACGGCCGCGTCTGCCAGCGCCAGCGCTGCGAGGCCATCCTTGCCGGAGGGCGTGATTTCCGCGCCTTTTTCGATCGCGGCGATGAAGCTCTCGATCTCGTTTGCGTAAGCCTCGGTATAGCGCGTCATGAAGAAGTCGTGCAGCGGCGGACGGGTGTAGCCTTCGCCGGTGGCGATTTCGATCGATACGGGGCGCTGGTTTTCCGCCGAGACGACACCCTTCGATCCGTGAACCTCGATCCGCTGATCGTAGCCATAGGTGGCGCGGCGCGAATTCGAGATGATTGCCTGCTTGCCGGAGGCCGTCTGCAGGATGACCGAAACGCTGTCGTAGTCGCCGGCCTCGCCGATCGCCTTGTCGACGAGCACGGCGGCAGTGGCGGTCACGGTAACGGGCTCTTCCCCGAGCAGGAAGCGCGCCATGTCGAAGTCGTGGATCGTCATGTCGCGGAAGATGCCGCCCGAGCGCTTGATGTAATCGACCGGCGGTGCACCCGGATCGCGCGACGTGATCGTCACCATCTCGACATCGCCGATGCGGCCGTCGTCGATCGCCTTGCGCACCGCCATGAAATGCGGATCGAAGCGGCGGTTGAAACCGACCATCAGCTTTGCCTTGGTGTCAGACACGACCTTGAGGCAGGCCCTTACGCGCTCGACATCGAGATCGATCGGCTTTTCGCAGAAGATCGCCTTGCCGGCGCGGGCGAAGCGCTCGATCAGGTCGGCGTGGGTGTCGGTCGGCGTGCAGATGACGACGGCATCGATATCGGCAGCGCTTTCGATTTCTTCGATCGTGCGCACTTCGCAGCCATAGGCCTTGGCGATGGCGTCCGCCGCGGCCGGGAAGGCGTCGGCAACCGCGACGAGGACGGCCTCGGGATTGCCGCTGACGGCTTTCGCGTGAACCTTGCCGATGCGCCCGGCGCCCAGAAGACCAAATCTCACTGTCATGTTCGTCTCTCTCGAAATCCGGTCGCAACCGGAAGGGGGCGCGATGATTGACGCTCATCGCGCAAAAGCGTCGCGGACCACGTTGCCCGCGCATACGAAGGAACTGCCGGCAGTTATGTCCCCGCGCACCGCGGCGACGTGTGTCTCTCCCTTGCCTCCATTCCGACACCGTCTCTCCTTCGCGACAATTTCGCGAGAGGCCACCGACGGAATGAAAACGCTAGTTTGTTCTATTTCGGAATTTTTATTCCATCTATGCTGAAGGCGTCAAGCGTCTGTTTGTGGTGGCGCACTTGCAGACGCAGCCAGTTTACCCCTAGAAGGAAGGCCGATTAACAACAGGCCGAGAGACAGGATGCTCAAATTCATCGATCCGGATCACCCTTTCTACAGACCGTTGTGGGTCCGCCTGTTGATCGTCGCTTTCTGCGCCGCCTGGACGGCGGTCGAGTTCAGCACCGGGCAGATCACTTGGGGCATGATCTTTCTGGCCGTGACCGCCTATGCAGGCTGTGCGCTGCTGATCTTTTTCAAGCCGAAGCAATCGGCCGATGACAAGACCGACGCGGGCGACGCCTCGAAGTGAGGGTCATGTCGACCGGTTGTGGCGCGGCAGCCTTCGCGACGCTTCGTCTATGAGCATGTTGGCGAGCTTCATCCGGATGGTGGCGTTGGCCCTGAATTCGGCGGCTAACTTGTCCGGATGGTTGGCGGCGGCGAACCGCCGTCGTTTGGCAGCAAGCGTGACCGCGGTTTCCTGCTTCTCAAGCGCAAGCTCGGCCGCAATCTCGGCAAGACTGATGCGCTTCAGATAATCGGGCATCACCGGCGGCTGCGTGCTCTCGGCCGGTGCAAGGTCGCGATAGGCTCGTTGCACCGCATCGAATGCAGTTATGGCCGGCGACGTATCGGCGATGAAGCCTTGCGGGAAACCGGCCATCTCATGCCGGAATGCCTGCCCGCCTGCGTCCTCGTTGGACGCCTCGTCCTCCTGCTCTGCCTTCAATCGTTCGAGCACTGACTGAAACACCGACATGCCGAACATGATTTTGCCTTCTCGTATTTGTTTTGGCACTGCTTTAGCGCGACCGACGAAGCAAGATTCTTCGGCCATCCTGGCCTGTGAGGGTTATGCGGACCTGATCACGCTCTGCTTTGCTTCAGGATCAGGTCGTAGAGCAGCTTTGCGCTCGGCGGCAGGGCACGGCCTTCGGCGGTGATGAGGCCGTAGGGCTTGATGCGTATCGGGAATTGCGTCGGCAGTACGCGAATATCGCCGGCGGGCGTCCCGTTGCCGGCGACAAGGTTTGCGACGTCGAGAGCGACTGGCGCAATTGCATTGGTGTTTCGAACGATCGACAGCGTCAGGATGATCGAGGACGTGTTGATAACGGTTGCCGGCAGCCGGACGCCGGCGGAGACGAAGCTGTCCTCGACCGCACGGCGCAACAGCGTGCCCGGCGGCTGAAACACCCAGTCGTAACCCGGCAGGTCCTCGGCATTGACAAGTGGCTTGTCGAGTAGGGGATGGCCTTCGCGAACGATGAGGCAGACTTCCTCGAAACCGATCTCCACCATATTGAAGAGACGAGGGTTGAGATCGTCGGGAATACGGCCGACGACGAAGTCGTGGCGCGCCGCCAGGAGTTCGCGCGTCAGCACATTGCTGTTGTCGATCTGCACGTTGATCTCGATGCCGGGATAGGCGGTCGAAACCTGGCGGATGGCCGGTACGGCGAGATTGAGGGCGGGGCCGGTCACCGAGCCCAGCGATACCGAACCGCCGCTGCCGGTCTTCAATTCATTGATTTCGCGGGCGGCCTCTCGCAGTTCGAGAAAGATCGTGCGGGCACGTCGCGCAAGTGCTTCGCCGTAACGCGTCAATTCGACGCCGCGCGCCACGCGTTCGCAGATCGGCGCCTTCATGATTGCTTCGATCTCGGCGAGCATCCGCGATGCAGCCGGTTGCGAAATGCCGAGCGAATCGGCGGCGGTGCTGATGCGACGGTGATCCTCGATCGCCAGGATGAGTCTCAGGTGATTGATCTTCAGCCCCGACCGCAATATGCCGGTATCGAGGAGTTCGTCCGCCATGCCTGCGGCATTCGCCCTGCTGTCTACTGTCACGGCACCGGTCCTGTTTTCGGGAAGCTTCAATAATCACACTCTTTTTGCGTGGTATACCAGATTTGATATGCATGCAAATCGATATTGTATTTGACAGTTATGTCGATTGATTCCAGTTTCCCTTCCGATGCGTCAGTGCATGCGGGAGTATGTGGGGCCGGGAGGGCTTTCCTTCACCTTGAACCACCGCCGGAGACCAACTCTCCGGGCCGGTGGATCGCTGCGCATATGACGGGGCCTGCCGGCTTCAACACTCAGGGAGAGATCTGATGAAATTGATTACTTCGCTTCTCGCAGCCGCGGCGTTCACCGTCGCGTCGTTTGCTGCACCGGTCTTCGCACAGGACAAGGGCACGGTTGGCATCTCCATGCCGACCAAGACGTCGACGCGCTGGATCTCCGATGGCGAAACCATGGAGAAGCTTTTCAAGGAAGCCGGCTACACGCCGGACCTGCAGTTCGCTGACGACGACATTCCGAACCAGCTCGCCCAGATCGAGAACATGGTGACCAAGGGCGCCAAGGTCCTCGTGATCGGCGCCATCGACGGCACGACACTCTCCGACATCCTGCAGAAAGCAGCCGACGCCGGCGTCAAGGTCATCGCTTACGACCGTCTGATCCGCGACTCGGGCAATGTCGATTATTACGCGACCTTCGACAACTTCCAGGTCGGCGTGCTGCAGGCGACATCGCTCGTTGAAGGCCTGAAGCTCGACAGCGCCACCGAGCCGAAGAACATCGAACTTTTTGGCGGCTCGCCGGACGACAACAACGCCTTCTTCTTCTATGACGGCGCCATGTCGGTTCTTCAGCCGTTGATCGACAGCGGCAAGATTGTCGTGAAGTCCGGGCAGGTGGGCATGGATCAGGTCGGCACGCTGCGTTGGGATGGTGCCGTTGCTCAGGCTCGCATGGAAAACCTGCTGTCGTCCACCTACACCGATGCCAAGGTCGATGGCGTTCTCTCGCCCTATGACGGCCTCTCGATCGGCATCATTTCGGCTCTGAAGGGTGTCGGCTACGGCTCCGGCGACATGCCGATGCCGATCGTCACCGGTCAGGATGCGGAGTTGCCGTCGGTCAAGTCGATCCTTGCCGACGAACAGCATTCGACCGTCTTCAAGGACACCCGCGAACTCGCCAAGGTCACGGTCAACATGGTCAACGCGATCATGGATGGCAAAGAGCCGGAAGTGAACGACACCAAGACCTATGAAAACGGCGTCAAGGTTGTTCCGTCCTACCTCTTGAAGCCGGTTTCGGTTGACAAGTCCAACGCCAAGGAAGTCCTTGTCGGCTCCGGCTATTACACGGAAGACCAGATCAACAACTGATCCCGTCGAACATGGAGGGTCCGCGATCCATTGCGGACCCTTTTATCTGGGTGAGGGAGTCTGTAGTCTCTCGCAGATTGCCGCTGGAATGACTGAACATGGACAATATCATTCTCGAAATGCGGGGCATCACCAAGACGTTTCCCGGCGTCAAGGCGCTGGACAATGTCAGTTTCAAGGTCCGCGAAGGTGAAATTCACGCTCTTGTGGGTGAAAATGGCGCCGGCAAGTCGACCTTGATGAAGGTGCTGAGCGGCGTCTATCCCGCCGGAACCTACGAAGGTGAGATCCATTATGACGGCGAGGAGCGCCGCTTCAGCACGATCTCTGACAGTGAGCATCTCGGCATCATCATCATCCATCAGGAACTGGCGCTCGTCCCGCTGCTCTCGATCGCCGAGAACATCTTTCTTGGCAACGAGATCGCCAGCAAAGGCGTGATCCACTGGCCGCAGACCTTTGCCCGCACGCAGGAGCTGCTGAAAAAGGTGGGCCTGAGCGAGTCGCCGGCGACGCTCATCACCGACATCGGCGTCGGCAAGCAGCAACTGGTGGAGATCGCCAAGGCCCTTTCCAAGAAGGTCCGGCTGCTGATCCTCGACGAACCGACCGCCTCGCTCAACGAGACCGATTCCGACGCGCTTCTGAAGCTGCTCATGGAATTTCGCAAGCAGGGCATGACGTCGATTATCATCTCGCACAAGCTGAACGAGATTAAGAAGGTTGCGGACCAGATCACCATTCTGCGTGACGGCGGCACGGTGGAAACGCTCGACTGTCACAAGGAAGACATCAGCGAGGACCGGATCATCAAGGGCATGGTCGGTCGCGCCATGGAGGATCGCTATCCGGCGCGCGAACCGAAGATTGGCGACACGCTGCTCGAGGTCAAGAACTGGAACGTCTACCACCAGCACCACCGCGACCGGCAGTTCCTGCATGATGTCAGCTTCAACGTCCGCGCCGGCGAGGTCGTCGGCATCGCCGGGCTGATGGGCGCCGGCCGCACCGAAACGGTGATGAGCATCTTCGGCAAGTCGTGGGGGCACAAGATTACCGGCGAGGTGACCATGCGCGGCAATCCTGTGGACGTGAGCACGATTCCGCGCGCGA